>JAGAOC010000092.1 GCA_017623935.1 Agathobacter sp.
ATGGGAAAAGAAATCATTATTGAAAATGTAAATCTTTCAATTGGAAAAGCACAGATTTTAAAAGATATCTCTATGGAAATGGAAAAAGGTCTTATCTATGGACTCGTGGGAAGAAATGGATCGGGAAAGACGATGTTGATGAAATGTATCTGTGGATTTATCAAACCTACTAGCGGAAAAATTACAGTACAGGGAAAACAGGTGGGAAAAGAGGTGGATTTCCCAAGAAATATGGGAATTATTATCGAGAATCCAGCATTTGTACCTAATTACAGTGGGCTAAAGAATTTGAAAATGCTAGCAGGATTAAATCGTAAGATTAAGGAGTCACAGATCATTGAAACCCTTGAGAAAGTAGGACTTGATCCGAAATTAAAGCTTCATGTTAAAAAATATTCTCTGGGAATGAGACAGCGTCTTGGGATTGCTCAGGCAATTATGGAGGATCCGGATATCTTGATCCTGGACGAGCCGATGAATGGCTTAGATAAAGACGGGGTAGAAGATGTAAGAAAATTATTATTAGACCTGAAAGAACAAGGCAAGACCATAGTGATTGCCAGCCATAATGCATTAGATATTGAGATTCTCTGCGATTATGTCTGGGAAATGGAAAAGGGAATTGCTAAACAGATTAGTTGATCAGAAACGCTTATCTTGCAAAGGTAGGCGTTTTTAATTTTATAATCTTATTTGGGAAAATTTAGATTTACTGGATAATTGTGTAAAATAATAAATTTCTCTCGACAAAAAGTAATTTTATGGACATTTTGTGTAAAACTGTTATAATAGAAATAGTTTTATTATATAAAAAAGAACTTTTATAAAGGAAATCATATGAAGAAAGAAGATCGTCAGGTCTGGGAAGCCATGACCATGGTATTTCAGTTTGGACTGAATATGCTGGTGCCAATTTTCCTTTGTACGATGCTTGGAGTGTGGATTTCTGATAAGACCGGCATCACATGGATCGTCATCGTATTCTTTTTTGTTGGTGCATTAGCCGGCTATACGAATATATTTAAGATGGCAAAGCGTATTATGAAGGATGATAAGGATGTTAAAAAGGATAAATGATGCATTACCGGGGCTGGTTCTGGGAATTCTTATTTGGGGAGTCTTGGTTCAGTTTACGGGAGTGTGGTTTGTGGAGGATAAACTGAGATATTCCGTGGGCTTATGGTTCGGAATAGCAGTTGCCATTGGTATGGCGATCAACCTCGCAGTTGTAATATATGACTCCGTTTCTATCGGAGAAGCAGAAAATGCCAATCGCAGGATTGTTGCGAAATCAGTTTTACGATATGCAATCGTAGTGATCCTGTTTTTTATATTGGGCTATTTTAATCTTGGAAATTTGTTTACCGCCTTTCTGGGAGTGCTGGGACTGAAAATGTCCGCTTATATGCAGCCTCTTTTTGAACGGTTCTCGAACAAATTGAGCGGAAGAACTGATGCGGCTTCCTGCGAAGATAATAGTGAAAATTCAGATAAGGAGGTGACATTGTGAATCAGGGAATCTTATTGTCAGCAGACATTGACTTTATGATACACGGGATCATACCCTTGGAATTCTTTGGTCAGACTGTTTACATTACCACATCTCATGCCTGTATTTTAATCGTAATGGCAATTATGATCATTTTTGCGGTCATTGCCAATCGCAAGTTAAAGAAGGCAACAGAGATACCGGATGGCTTTCAGAATGTGATCGAGCTCATCGTAGAGAAGCTAGATGGCATGGTAGAGAGCACCATGGGAAAATGGACGCCAAGATTTGTGAATTATATCAGCACCATTTTCATTTTTATTCTTTTGAGTAATATATCCGGACTATTTGGTTTAAGACCACCGACAGCAGATTACGGTACAACATTGGCATTGGGTCTTATTACGTTTTGTATGATTCACTTTAACAAGATTAAGCATCAAAGTGCCAAAACAATCTGGACAGATATGTGTTCGCCGCTGCCGCCTTGGCTGCCGATCTGGCTGCCGATCAACGTGATAAGCGAAATTGCAGTTCCGATTTCCTTATCTTTGCGACTTTTTGCAAATGTTCTTTCCGGAACCGTTATGATGGCACTGGTGTATGGACTGCTGGGAAAGATCGCAGTAATATGGCCAGCAGCACTTCACGTATACTTTGACTTGTTCTCAGGAGCAATTCAGACATACGTTTTCTGTATGTTGACAATGACTTATGTTACAAACGCATGTGAAACAGAATAAAAATAACAGATTATTTATATTTTAAGGAGGACTACAATTATGGATATTACAGGACAGGATTTAATCAGAGCATGCTCCGCTATTGGTGCAGGTTTAGCAGTTATCGCAGGTATCGGACCTGGTATTGGACAGGGTATTGCAGCCGGACATGGTGCAGCAGCCGTAGGTAGAAACCCAGGAGCAAGAGGACAGATCATGTCTACCATGCTTTTAGGCCAGGCGGTAGCAGAGACAACAGGTCTTTATGGTCTGCTTGTTGCAATGCTCTTACTTTTCGTAAAACCATTAGGCTAATAAGGAGCAGATAATCCGTTTGAAGGGAGAGTAGAACATTGCTAGCGCAAAGTTTTTTATTTAATCTTGATGCTCAGCTGCTCTTCGATACCATACTGCTCGTAGTTGCAGTGTTTGTTCTGATGCTGATTATGTCAAATATGCTGTTCAATCCAGCTAGAAAGCTGTTGAAAGACAGACAGGATAAGATCAACAGTGACATTAAGAATGCATTAGATGACAAAGAATGTGCTGCTGCATTAAAAGCAGAATATGAGAGCAAGCTGAAAGAGATCGACAAAGAAGCAGAGGCAATTCTTTCCGAAGCTAGACAGAAAGCCTTAAAGAATGAGGCAAAGATCGTGGAAGATGCCAAAGCAGAAGCTTCCCGCATTATCAAAAGAGCGCAGGAAGAAGCATTGCTGGAAAAGAAGCACGCAATGGACGATATGAAGCAGGAGATGATCGCAATCGCATCTCTTATGGCAGAAAAAGTCGTTGCAGCTTCTATTGATACAACAATTCAGGATACTCTTGTAGAAGAGACATTGAAAGAGATGGGTGATTCCACATGGCAAAGCTAGTTTCAAAAACATATGGTGATGCATTATTTGAGCTGGCGTTAGAGGAAGATCGCTTGGATTCCTTTTTTGAAGAGGTAAAAGCGATATCTCAGATTTTGGAAGAGAACGAAGAACTGACCCAGTTAATGAGTCACCCAAAGATCGTAAAAGAAGAAAAGATTCAGATCATCAAGAATATTTTTGCAGGCAGGATCTCTAAGGAATTAGAAGGACTGATCTGCATGATCGCAGAGAAAGATCATTTCAAAGAGCTGGATGGAGTTCTGATCTATTTTATGGACCGTTATAAGGAACAGAAAAATATCGGAACTGCCTATGTTACTTCTGCAGTGGAACTTTCCGAAGCGCAGAAGGAAGCAACTAAGAAACGCTTGTTAGAAACGACCAGATACGTGGAATTTGAAATGCATTATGATGTGGACGCCGCACTGATTGGCGGCATGGTAATTCGCATTGGTGACAGAGTCGTAGACAGCAGTATTAAGAATAAGCTGCAGGATCTGACCCGCGAATTATCCAAAATACAGTTGAAAGTAGGTGAATGTGCTCCATGAATTTGAAGCCAGAAGAGATCAGCTCCGTAATCAAAGAGCAGATTAAAAGATATGCTTCCCAGCTGGAAGTTGCCGATGTCGGAACCGTTATTCAGGTGGCTGACGGTATTGCACGTATCCACGGTCTGGAGAATGCAATGCAGGGAGAATTGTTAGAATTCCCTGGAGAAGTTTATGGAATGGTACTTAACCTTGAAGAAGATAATGTGGGTGCTGTATTATTAGGTTCCCAGAAGAATATCAACGAAGGTGATACCGTTAAGACTACAGGAAGAGTAGTAGAAGTTCCAGTTGGAGACGCCATGCTGGGACGTGTTGTAAATGCCCTTGGCCAGCCAATTGATGGCAAGGGACCGATCGAAAGTGATAAGTTCCGTCAGATCGAACGAGTTGCTTCCGGTGTTATTTCCAGAAAATCCGTAGATACCCCATTGCAGACCGGTATTAAAGCTATTGACTCCATGGTGCCGATCGGACGGGGACAGCGAGAGCTGATCATCGGAGACAGACAGACCGGTAAGACTGCCATTGCCATTGATACGATCATTAACCAGAAGGGTAAAGATGTAAAATGTATCTATGTAGCAATTGGTCAGAAAGCATCTACCGTTGCGTCTATCGTGAATACGTTAGAAGAGTTTGGTGCTATGGCTTACACCACTGTTGTTGCGGCAACAGCCAGTGAGCTTGCACCATTACAGTACATTGCGCCATATTCCGGATGTGCCATTGGTGAAGAATGGATGGAAAATGGACAGGATGTACTGGTCGTATATGATGATCTTAGTAAGCATGCAGCAGCATACAGAACCCTGTCCCTGCTGTTAAAACGTCCACCAGGACGTGAAGCATACCCAGGTGACGTATTCTATCTTCATTCCAGATTATTAGAGCGAGCAGCAAGACTTTCTGATAAATTAGGCGGTGGTTCTTTAACTGCTCTGCCAATTATCGAAACTCAGGCTGGTGACGTTTCTGCATACATTCCGACCAATGTAATCTCCATTACAGATGGTCAGATCTATCTGGAGACAGAGATGTTTAACGCAGGTTTCCGTCCAGCTATTAATGCAGGTCTTTCTGTATCACGAGTTGGTGGTTCTGCACAGATCAAAGCAATGAAGAAAATCGCTGCACCTATCCGAGTGGAATTAGCGCAGTACCGTGAATTAGCAGCTTTTGCACAGTTTGGATCTGAATTAGACGCAGATACCACAGAGAAACTGGCTCAGGGTGCGCGAATCAAAGAAGTTTTAAAACAGCCTCAGTATAAGCCACTTCCAGTAGAGAAGCAGGTTATCATTATCTACGCGGCTACCAGAAAATATCTTCTGGATATCCCAGTAGAAGATATCTTACGTTTCCAGGATGAGTTATTTGAGTATATTGATACCAAATATCCTGAGATTCCAGAGACTATTGTAACAACAAAGGAAATGGATGAAGAAACAGAGAAGAAACTGATTAAAGCGATCGAAGAATGTAAAGCATCCTTCCGATGATCATGGCAGAAAGTAGGTGGTAAGAAATGGCCTCCATGCGAGACATTAAGCGAAGAAAGAGCAGTATTTCCAGTACTCAGCAGATCACCAAAGCCATGAAGCTTGTTTCTACCGTAAAACTCCAGAAAGCAAAGACCAGAGCGGAACAGACGACACCGTACTTTGACTATATGTATCGGACAGTCAGTTCCATGCTGGCTAAGAGCAATAATATCGATCATCCTTATCTGACTTCCGGGGAGACCCCGAAGAAAGCGGTGGTAGTGATCACTTCCAACCGTGGCCTTGCAGGTGGATACAATACCAATGTGGTAAAATTGATCACCGGAGCAGATTGGAAAAAAGAAGATCTGGATATATACGCTGTGGGCGGAAAAGGTGCTGAGATCCTAGACCGCCGGGGATATCATATTGCAGGAAGCTATCCGGAGATCATGGAAGATCCATGTTATGAAGATGCTTCTGCTCTTTGCAAGAAGGTGTTAGATGCTTTTACTTCGGGAGAAGTAGGAGAGATCTATCTGGCATATACCCATTTTAAGAACACGGTAAGCCATGAACCAAAGCTGATCAAGTTACTTCCAGTTGAGATACCGGAAGAGACAGAGGAGGATGAAGATCTGGTCATGATGAATTATGAGCCAAACGAGACAGAGGCTCTTAATATGATCATTCCAAAATATGTGACCAGCTTATTCTATGGGGCTTTGGTAGAAGCTCTTGCCAGTGAAAATGGGGCGAGAATGCAGGCAATGGATTCTGCAACCAGTAATGCAGATGAATTAATAAGTGATCTGACGTTGAAATACAACCGGGCAAGACAGGGTTCCATTACTCAGGAACTTACAGAGATCATTGCCGGTGCCAATGCTATTTCATAAGAGATTTAAGAACTGTGGGGAAATGCCACAGTTCCTATACAAAATAATTAGAGTTAAGGAGAAAAAATAATGGCAGATAAAAATGTCGGTAAGATTACCCAGATTATCAGTGCCGTTCTGGATATTAAATTCCAGGAAGGTGCTCTGCCTGAGATCAACGATGCGATCAAGATTCCTTTAAAAGATGGAAATGAATTAGTCGTAGAAGTTGCGCAGCATCTGGGCGACGATACAGTAAGATGTATTGCCATGGGACCAACCGACGGATTGGTTCGTGGTATGGATGCCATTGCAACAGGAGCACCAATTTCTGTTCCTGTTGGAGAGAACACTCTGGGCAGAATGTTCAATGTTCTCGGTAATCCGATCGATGAAGTTGATCCTCCACAGACAGAAGAGAAGTGGTCTATTCACAGACCTGCTCCAGCCTTTGAAGAGCAGGCAACTTCCCAGGAAATGTTGGAGACTGGTATTAAAGTCGTTGACCTTCTCTGCCCGTATCAGAAGGGTGGAAAGATTGGTCTGTTCGGCGGTGCCGGTGTAGGAAAGACCGTATTGATTCAGGAATTGATCCATAACATTGCAACCGAGCATGGTGGATATTCCGTATTTACCGGTGTAGGAGAGCGTACCCGTGAAGGAAATGACCTCTACTACGAAATGAAAGAATCAGGAGTTATTGATAAGACAACCATGGTCTTTGGTCAGATGAACGAGCCACCAGGAGCGCGTATGCGAGTAGCTCTTTCCGGTCTTACCATGGCAGAATATTTCCGTGATAAAGGTGGAAAGGATGTATTGTTATTCATTGACAATATCTTCCGTTTTACTCAGGCAGGTTCTGAGGTGTCCGCACTTCTTGGACGTATGCCTTCTGCAGTAGGTTATCAGCCAACTCTTCAGACAGAAATGGGTGCGCTTCAGGAGCGAATCACCTCTACTAAGAATGGTTCTATTACTTCTGTACAGGCAGTATATGTGCCGGCGGATGACTTAACTGACCCGGCTCCAGCTACAACCTTCGCGCATCTGGACGCTACCACTGTATTGGAGCGTTCTATCGTAGAGCTTGGTATTTACCCAGCAGTAGACCCATTGGCTTCTACTTCCAGAATTCTCGATCCTCGTATCGTAGGTACAGAGCATTTTGAAGTAGCCCGCGGAGTTCAGGAGATCTTACAGAAATACAAAGAATTACAGGATATCATTGCCATCCTTGGTATGGACGAATTATCCGAAGATGATAAACTTGTCGTAAGCCGTGCAAGAAAGGTACAGAGATTCTTATCTCAGCCATTCTTCGTAGCTGGACAGTTCACAGGTCTGGAAGGAAAATACGTTCCGATCGCTGAGACTATCCGTGGTTTCCGTGAGATCCTGGAAGGAAAACATGATGATGTTCCAGAAAGTTATTTCTTAAATGCCGGAAGTATTGATGAAGTACGTGCCCGCATACAGTAAGGGGTGAGCATATGGCAGATGGAAATATGTTTAAGGTGGAGATCATAACACCTGACCGAGTATTTTATACCGGCGAAGCGAACTTTATCGAATTTACAACTGCCTCTGGGGACATAGGTGTGTATAAGAATCACATTCCAATGACCACAGTCTTGGCTCCGGGGATCGTAACCATTCACGAAGCAGAAGGAACCAAAGAGGCAGCAGTACATGCTGGTTTCGTTGAGATCCTTAACGAGAAAGTAACCCTGTTAGCAGAACTGGCAGAGTGGCCAGACGAAATCGATGTAAGTCGAGCAGAAGCCGCAAGGGAACGTGCGGAAGAGCGTTTGAGAAATCATTCCGCAGAAATCGATACTAAGCGTGCAGAGTATGCACTGCGAAAAGCCCTGATACGAATTGATGTAGCAGGAAAATAACACATGAGAAGAATTTATTGCTTCGTAATACCGCGTCTGCGGAGATTGCGAAGCAATCTTTTTGGTAATATAGGAGTCTTACATAATGGATAACAAACAAGATTTTACCCAGGGAAGCATATTTGGAAAAATGGTGCAGTTCATGTTTCCTATATTAGGCGCACAGATCTTGCAGGCAATGTACGGTGCAGTAGATATGCTGATCGTTGGGCGTTTTGGAACCAATGCAGGAATATCGGCAGTATCTACGGGAAGTAGTATCATGAATCTGGTAACTTTTGTCTTAAGTGCATTGGCATCAGGCGTTATGATACTGATCGGCAGATATTTAGGTGAGAGGCGAAACGAGCGAATTGGAAAATTGATCGGAAGTGCAGTTGCCTTCTTTTTGATCCTGGCAGCAGTCCTTATGGTGGTATTGGTGGTGTTTGCAAAGCCGATCGCCATTCTTATGCAGGCACCAGAGGAAGCAGTAGATCTGACGGCGCAGTATATCCGCATTTGCGGAGTGGGGTTTGTATTTGTAGTTTTCCATAATCTGATAAGCTGTATTTTCAGGGGATTAGGAAACTCAAAATTGCCCCTCTTATTTGTGGCAATCGCCTGTGTAGTAAATATTGGAGCAGATCTTCTTTTGATCGCTGTCTTTGGTATGAATGTAGCAGGGGCGGCAATCGCAACCATTTTCGCACAGGCAGTCAGCGTTATTTTGTCACTCCTTATTATAAGAAAACAGAAATTGGCCTTTACTTTTTCCAGAAAAGATATCCGTTTGGGAAGCGAAGCAGAGGCATTTATCCGAGTAGGTGCACCTTTAGCATTACAGGAACTTTTGACCAACATCTCTTTCCTTGCCTTATGCGCATTTATCAACAGACTGGGATTAGATGCCTCTAACGGTTATGGGATTGCCCAAAAGATCCAGTCCTTTATTATGCTGATCCCATCCTCTATCATGCAGTGCATGGCATCCTTTGTAGCCCAGAATGTGGGAGCGGGAAAAGAGGATCGTGCAAAAAAGGAATGTTATATGGTATGACTGTGGGAGCAGGAATCGGAATCGTGATCGCAGCACTAGCATTTTTCAAGGGAGATCTGCTGGCGTCCATCTTCTCGGACAATCCACAGGATATCGCAAGAGCGTTTGAGTATTTACGGGGATTTGCACCAGAAGCCATCATTACCAGCATTTTGTTCAGTTTCATGGGATATTTTAATGGACACTCCAGATCAACCTTTGTAATGATCCAAGGATTGGCACAGTCCTTTTTGATCAGACTGCCTATGTCCTATATCATGAGTATTCAGCCGAATGCCTCACTGACCAATATTGGACTGGCAGCACCAACTGCTACAGTATTTGGCATTACGCTATGTTTGCTGTATTACATACATATGACGCGGGCGGATCGAAAGAAATCAGAAAAATAGGGGAAGCCTTATGAAAACACAAATTTTTGCCACCTTTGGTCCTTCCTGTGGAAGGAAAGAAGTATTAAAAGCAATGATAGCAGCAGGGATGACGGGGATGCGGTTAAATCTATCCCATACCACTCTGCCAGATAGCGAAGGGTATATTAGGGCTTATCAGGAAGCCGCAAAAGAGCTGGGCATAAAACCTCAGATCTTAATTGACATGCAGGGGCCAGAGCTTCGAGTAGGTGCCCTGAAAGAGCCAGTATTTTTGCAGGAAAAAGAGACGATCTGTCTTGGAGGAACCCAAATCCCGGTTCCAAAAGAGGTGTTGGAAGCGGCGTGCCCAAGGGATATCATCCTGTTGGATGATGGAAAGATCCAGATAGAAGTGATAGAGCAGATGGCAGGCGGATGTATCAAGGCGAGAGTCCTGCGGGGCGGACAGCTTCTGGGACATAAGAGCATTAAGATACAGAATAAGAATGTGGCTATGCCAGTGTTGACAGAGCATGATCTGGAAAATATCCGCTTGGCGAAAGAGTATGGGGTAACCGCCCTTATGCAGCCTTTTGTCTTAAAAGGGCAAGATCTGACTTATGTAAGGAATATCTTAAAAGAAAACCATGCAGAGGATATTCAGATATTTGCGAAAATAGAGAATCAGATGGGAGTAGCAAATCTGGAGGATATTCTGCCAGAGGCGGATGTGATCGTAATCGCCAGAGGGGACTTAGGAAATGATATGCCACTCTGGGAATTGCCGGCAGTTCAAAAAGATATAGAAGAGACCTGTAAGAAAAAAGGAAAGCCTTATGTGGTGGTAACTCAGATGTTGGCGTCTATGGAAGAAAGACCGGTGCCAACACGGGCAGAAGTTTCAGATATCTTTCATGCAGTATGGCATGGTGCTTGGGGAGTCATGATCACGGGGGAATCTGCAGTGGGAAAATATCCCGTAGAATCAGTGACGTATCTGGCGAATACAGCCCGGACAGCAGAAGAATATATGAAATAATTCGGATTGAATAGAAGACAAAAATGAAGGGCTATTCAATTTCTTTGTTAATTGAATAGCCCTCTTAATGAATTTCCAAAAGTTTCACTGTATAACCTCTCTTTCTATTAATTTTGGTTGGTGTGCTATGGATCTCTTCCTTTCATATCAATCTCCTCCGTATGTCAATCTATGTTAACTCTTATGAGAGATTTTAAAAATGGGATTCCTTGTAATATGATACTTATTTCAATGGACTGTCCTCCTTGTTTATGAAGTTGTCTCTTCTTTTGATAGTGTTATTGTATTACACATTTTAAGAAATGTCAATATATAATTTGAAAATATTTGTAAAATAATTTAATTGTCAGACAATGTTAAAAACGGTGTGAATTTGCTAGTCAGAGTATGAGATATATTGATTTTTTTACAGAAAGAGTGTATAATTGAATCGGAAAAGACTGAAAAACGAGCGAAAACAAACAAAAATTATACAAATTCAACAATTGTATAGTTTTGTTTTTGTATGCTTTGAATAAATATATAACAGTGCGGTTAAGAATTTAAAAAATAAGACGAAAAAATATAAGCCGAGTTAAAATTTATGAATGAAAAAGAATTTCGAAAACTAAAACGAAGCGAATTAATTGAGCTGATCTATGAGCTGGAAGTTGACCTTGAGAAGCTACAACAGGAAAACGAGCAGTTGAAGCAACAATTAGATCAGAAGACAACAGAAATAAGAAATCTAGTCTCCCTTGAGCAGGCAATTGAGAGGTTGAACGGGATTTGTGAAGTGGCAGACCCAAGTTCAGGCGAAGAAACAGTCAAAGAAGAAATTGTCAGAGAAGAAACAGTTAGAGAAGAAACAGTTAGAGAAAAAACTGTGCAGGAAAAGGCTATAGAGGAAATGGTAAATCCGTCCAAATCTCGAAGTGGAGAAGAGGATCGGTTAGATGAGATGCTGAATCAGAGAGCATCACGTATTGATGTTGCAATCCAGAGAATGGAAGAAGAACATAAAGCAGAATGGCAGAAGATCAAGGATGAACAGCTAAAGAAGTAATATCAGGAGAAGTAGCACATGCCAGAGCAGCAACGAAAAGAAATTCCGTCTCTTGAAGTAGTAAAAAAAGAGAGGGAGCGATTGTTAAAGCAAAAACAGAATATAAGAACGATTCTGAATGTGGCAGGACTTTTGATCGTAGTAGCAGCTGTGTCGATCATTATTTCTACGAGGTTTCTTCCAGTGATAAAAGTCTCAGGAAGTAGTATGGAACCAACCTTGCAACAGGATGAAATTCTGATTTTTGCAAAAAAAGGTAAAATCCAATCCGGGGATATCATAGCTTTTTATTATCAGAATAAAATTTTAATAAAGCGTGTGATCGGTGTTCCGGGAGATTACATAGAAATACAAGATGTCGGCAAAGTAATGGTGAATGGACAAGTGATAGAGGAACCATATGTTGCCGATTTTTCAGTGGGAGAATGTGATATAGATTTTCCATATCAGGTACCGGAAGGCAAGTACTTTGTGTTGGGAGATAATCGTGCAGTTTCCATGGACAGTAGAAATTCCACGATCGGTTGTGTGTCAGAAGAGCAGGTATTAGGAGAAGCATTGATCAAAATGTTTCCATTTGAAAAAATAGATTAATTTTCCGTGAAAAGGAGCAATAGTATGCGGAGAAAAGTAAAATCCTACCTAGACAAATTGAATGAGAATAAGAAGGGAAATGGAAAAAGGAGAATCTGGGTCGCCTTATGCAGTATCCTAGTGGCATTAGGGGTACTTGGTGTTTTGATTGCGCCAGGTGAAGCCAGTGAGACGGGAACTGACGGTACATCGACTGTTAATGAAAGTCTCGTGATCGGTTTCTCACCGAAAGAGCATAGTGCATCGTCGGGAACGTCTATTTCTATCAAGGTAATCTCTAACTACTCGAAGGCGAATTACGAGAACGAAAAAGTAACGTCTGTAATTAAGCTGGGAGAATTGCCAGAGGGAATTTCATTGGCGGGCTTTGATGGCAATGGACAGCAGGTTGTTAAGCTGCAAGGTGCAGAGGGCATAGCTGAACAGGAGATCATACTGCAGATCGTGGAGCAGGATGGAATTTCCTATATCGAATACGCACAGCCAGCAGGTTCAACTTTAGAGTTTGACATTCAGTTCAAGTCAAAGAACGGTATTACAGCGGACAATACTTCTATAACGGTTGAAGTGGCTGAGGACATGGTGGAAGGCCTTGGAGAAGATGCTCAGGTAACCATCGCAGAAGGATTTTCAGAATCTGCTACTTTAACATGGAATGCAAAGAATGAATGGGATCCGGTTGACAAGAAAGTAAACGATGAAGATGCCAACGCTATAGCAGTAACAGCAGATAATAAATTATCCGGAATGTTGACATACACCATTAAGGCAACAAGCCTTAATCGGGAGAATTTCGGAAGAGTTTGGACAAAAGAGATTCAGGTAATCGATTCCTTGACCTTACCGTCCAATATCTCTTTCCCATCTGATATTAAAGTGGATGGAAATGCCATTGTAACAGAGGCAGGAGAGACCGTTCTTTCCTTTGAAGATCTTCCAGAAGGAACAACCGTTAATATCCTTAACATTTCAGATGATAAGAAAACGATCTCTTATTCCTTGACAGTACCAAATACTCATGTGTCAAATGGAGTATTAACAGCAGAACAGGACAACTTAGACCTGACCATGAAACTGAATGCAGAACTCCTTGTTCTGCCAGCAGATTATAATATTACTCATGAGATCGGAACGATCGATGCAGATAAGATCATCAATAGTGTATCTGTTCAGCCGATCACATATCATGGAGATGCAAAAGATCCAACTCTTGATGCAGTAGTAACTGTACCAGAGATCGAAGCGGAAAAATGGCAACTGACCAAATCTGCAGATCAGGAAGAGATCGAAGCAGGAGGAGTCATTACCTATACGCTGAAATTGGAAAATATCAGCCAGACACCGATCGAGGTGGAAAAAGAAGACGGTTCTTACTATACGGTAACAGATGTGCTTCCAGCTCAGTTGTATTTAACAACCGAACAGCAGAATGCATTACCGGAAAATGTAACCTATGATTCCGACACGAATACGATCACATGGACGCCAAGTAAAGAAGCTATTCCTTATGGCCAGTCCTATGAGATCCAGTTTGCAACAACAGTAAAAGCGATCACAGATGAAGATATCAAGGATTTAAGCACCGGATATGAGATCAAAAACACAGCAGAATTTAAAGATGCTGCTTCTAATGAGACTACAGTAGAATATTGTAAAGCGGTATTGACTGTGAGCAAGACTGCAACAACAGCAGATGGAAATAAGACCGTTTATAATGGAGAAAAAGTTACTTATACTGTAGTTATCAGTAATAAATCTGGTGTAGATGCTCAGAATTCAGAGACAATGACAGATATGCTTCCAACGGGAGTGACTCTGGAAAATGTTTATGTTTACACTACCCAAAACGGAACGACATCATCACAGGAGATCAATGTAAATGGTGGAGAATGTGTACTGCATGATGTTCCAGCTGATACGTCAAATACAAACTGTGTAAAAGCTGATCACAAAGTGGTATACGCAAGAGATGCACAGAATCTTTCCTTTGATATTGGAGCATTAGCGAATGGAGAATCTGTAAAGATTCAATATGTATGTACCGTAGACACTGACCAGATCTCAACCAGACAGAACATTTACAATACAGCTAAGACAACAGAGAAATCTTCTCAGTGTGTAATTGGTGTTGATTATCCAATTACTTTGGAGAAGACAGTAGATAAAAATGATGGAGCTGCATATCCAAGCGGAGAGATCTTTGAATATACCATTACCGTTTCTAATGATGCAGATCATCCAAGTTTGAAAGATGATCTGAAGCTGGTAGATCAGTTGCCATCAGGAATGTTGCCATATCCGAACGGGGAAGACAGTGTTCTGATCATGACAACTGCATCCGGTACTCAGGAGATCAGTTGGAGTGATTATGTTGATGAAGTGTATGATTCTGAAGGAGGAACTTTCTCCACCAGCGTATCAGGCAGGACAGCAACAGTAGAGAAAGTAAATGGAGCTGTAAAACTTACCTGGGATATTGGAAGTGTTCCAACGGATGCGCCGATCGTTCTTACTTATAAGGCGCAGATGATCCTGACAGCAGAGCAGCAGGAAACAGGTACAGCTTATAACTTTGTTAATACGGCGACAATTGATAATATCAGCAAATCTGTAACGGTTATCGGTGGACAGAAGACCGGAAAATTGATGCTTAAGAAGAGATTTGCTGAAGTATATAGCGATGAAACAATCGTAACAACTTTAGGTGACTTAGACACAGATCCAAACTGGGATATTGAGTTTTTATTAACACAGTTGGATGATGATGGAAATGCAATTTCTGAACGGACCATTAAAATGACCGATTTCACTGGTCCGGTAGATGATATTTATACATACGAGATAGATAACCTTCCAATTGGAAAATATCGGATCGAAGAGTTTAATTTTGTTGCAAAAGAAGGCTGTGAAGCACTTCCACAGTTCAGTTATTTTCTGAAGATGGATGGTATCTGGTATCAGACCATGAACTTCCATAAATTGACCTTTGATCTGGCAGAGAATCAGGAAATTGATATGTCGGTTACTAACTATTCTTTTGAATATGAGACCGTTAAGTTCCAGAAGAGTGTTTACGAGATCGGAAAACTGAAAACAGGAGATACAACCTGGACTTCTCTTCCAGAGAAATATCTGTTCTCCATTGATGATACAGATACAGATAAGACTTATGTAGTATACAATCTGACCACTTCCGTTACAGGAGGTTATTCAGTAGAATTGGGAACGATCGTAGATCAGCTTCCAAAAGGATTGAAGTTCGTAGGACTCTGCAGTACTTCCAGTTACGCGAAGAAATCCAGTGCTTTTTCTCAGACTATCACCACCAGTTCTAGTAATGGATTTAATGATGCAGTATCAGTTGAGAACAATTTGATCTCATATTTAGATGGATATACAGTAACGGCAGATTCTTATGATGAAGATACCAATGAGGTTACCATCTCCATCAAGAGGATCATAAAAGGATCTAGTTATACGTACATTCATTCTAATGTTTCCGCGGGAGAGGCAATTTCCTTTGGAATGCTTTGTGAAGTGGATAGTGATGTAATGGAAGGTCAGGAATTGACCAATACCGCAACCCTTACCGTAACAGGTGCGGAATATGTAGATACAACAGATGTTTATAGCATGACGAACACCCCATATGATCAGAAGCAGAACAACGGCGATGTGAAATGGGAAGATGTAGTTACAGATGACAGTTCTTATAAGACAATCACTTCATCTGTTACAGTAGTTCCACAGAACTCTATTGTACCTGGCATTGAGAAGAATGCAGTAAGTTATATACCTGCTGGCAGTACACAGGCAGAGATTGATGCAGCTCAGGAAGGTGGTCAGGGAGATTACTCCATTGGAGAGTATACCAATATCCAGTCTAATTCGGCAGTGAAGTGGGAGATTACTCTTCACAACGATGGAACTCAGGATATGACGAACTACAGTATCCAAGATGTGGTATCTGAGGATCAGAGCATGATGACTTCAGATGGAACCAGTAGTTCTAAGATTCATCTGTTGACGGAAGCGGATAATGAAAGTTACCAGATCACAACTCCATATATGTATCAGATCTACAACTACAAGGGTGAGTTACAGAGCGAAGAAGATATTTCTGATATTGTATGGGCACAGGTAGCAGACGGAACTAATGTAAAAGAATTTACCTTTGATTTCTCAGACAGTAAGTACACAATTCCATCTGGTGGTTATGCAGTGCTTACTCTTTATACCAGTAACCCGGATCAGGAGAACAAGATCTACAACAATACAGCAACTGTTCTTCCAACCCAGGAGTTCGTTGCAGGTAAGGTAACATTAGGAGAACTGGTAAAAGACAGTAATGGAAGTTATATTGGAGTAAAGGCTTCAGATCAGGTATATTCCTTAGGAAAATATGCATCTGTATCTTGGAAGACTATTACCGAGAAAGCAGATTCTACCAATACTGCAAAAGGTGCTTCAAGTAAGAACTATATTGTAGTAGAAAAAGAATCCGAATACGTTACTTATACCAATAACATTAGAAATATAAGTGACAACAACTTTAACAAATTTGTAGTGATCGATCTACTTCCTATGAAGAACGATACCGGTGTTATAAACCGTAATGATCTTCGAGGAAGTGAGTTCCAGGTACTTTTTGCAGAAGAATTATCTGTAAAAGTCCTTGATAACGAGACCGGAGAATATCGAGATGTGGATTATGATCTGGAATTCTCAGCTAAGACTGCATTTACGCAGAATGATTTTGCGGGAGTAGCAAGTGACAGCTGGCATACAGATTACAATGAAGCAGAAGATCTTTCTTTCCGTGTAGTATTAGCAGATACCTTTATGCTGGCTCCACAGGAGACATTGATCATTCAGTATGATGGAAAGATTGAGTCCAGCGCAACGCCAGGCACTATTGCATGGAACAGTTTTGGATATCAGTACTATCTGACCAGTGATCAGGCTCAGTACATGAGAGCTGAACCTCCTAAAGTAGGTGTTATGATCCCAGCAGTTCCGATGATTCAGAAAGAAGTAATCGATTCAGAAGGAAATGTTCAGGAAAAGGATGCAAATATTAACTTTACCTTTGCACTTTTCGAGAAGACCACGTCGGATACAGGAGCAGTTAGTGAGCAATATTTGTGTGAATTTACTTTGAGTCAGGGAGGCTATCGTCAATTAGATGATCTGATAGATACCAATGGAAATCCGATAGAGCTTGTAGAGGGTACGGAATATGTGATCAGGGAATTGACAGATGAGCAATATATGCCGAAATATTATGAAGCAGTCGGTATTGGCGAAAATGGCGGAACACTTTCAGATTCCTTCAGTTTTGTTTATTGTAAGACTGAAAAGATCAACATTTTGGCACGAAACAAAGTTACTAATTATGTTCCAGAGCTTCCAGCAACCGGTGCAAACAGTGCACTTATCATTAAGGTTATAGGATCATTATTATTGATCTTATCGGCAGTTCTGTTATGTGGTTATAAAGTTAGCAATCAGAAAGCAAAAAGGAGAGGATAACATGAAAAGAATTAAAAAAGTTTTGGCAACTGCGCTGACCATGATCATGGTTCTGGCAATGGGAATGACAGCCTATGCTGCAACAGTAACAATTGATGATGCAAACGGAGATACTTCTGAATATAGTGCATATCAGTTGTTTACAGCAATAATTGATGAGAATGGTACAGATGATGAATCAGATGATGCCGTAGCATACTCTGTAAATAGCAAATATCAGGCTATTTTGGCAGAGATCACTGGTAAGGCTTCAAGCAATGACATGGTAGATTACATTTCTGCTTTAGATACAGCAGATGCTCAGAGAAACTTTGGTGATACTGTTTATGCAGCCATTAAAGAAGAAAGCCTTACAGCTGATGCAACAACAACTTCTCAGAGTTTTGAATTAGATCCAGGTTATTACCTGATCGTTGAAACAACATTAGGAACTAATGCAGATGGAAAACCAGGAACCTATTCTTTAGTGATTTTAGATACTGCTAAAAATAACAATATGACCATCACAACAAAAGAAGATGTTCCAACATTAGTTAAGAAAGTTCAGGAAACCAACGATACAGAAAATACTACAACTGATTGGCAGGATGGTGCAGACTATGATTATGGTGATGCAGTTCCATTCAAGCTGACAGGTACATTACCAAGCAATTATGCAAGCTACAAGACATATTACTACTCTTTTGCAGATAAGTTAGCAGCAGGTCTTACATTTGACAACAGCAGCGTAGTAGTAAAAGTTGATGGAACAAAGATCACTTCTGGTTATGAAGTAGTGACAACTGGTCTCAGCGATGGATATACTTTTGAAGTTCGTTTCGCAAACCTGAAAAACATTACTAGTGTAACAGCAGACAGCACAATTACTGTAGAATACAGTGCAACTGTTAATACAGATGCAGTGATTGGTGCAGCTGGAAACCCTAACGTTGCAAAACTGGTATACTCTAATGATCCTTACTATGATGGAAATGGTACAGAGAGCACTTCTGAAACACCAGAAGATAAAGTTATCGTTTTCACATATCAGGTAACCGTTAATAAAGTAAATACTTCTGGAAATCCACTGAAAGGTGCAGGATTTACATTATACAAATCTGTAGCAGGAAATTACGTAGCTGTTGGAAGCGAAGTAAAAGGCGATGATATCACTACTTTTGAGTTTAAGGGATTAGATGCTGGTACATATAAATTAGTAGAGTCTACTGTACCAACAGGATTTAATAAAGCAGATGATCTGATCTTTGAGATCAGCGCAGCTTATGACACAGAAAGTGATAATCCAGCTCTTACAGGAGTTGCTGCAAAAGATGAAGCAGGAAAAGCAATTTCCGGTGTGGCAGATGCGATCTTCACAATTTCTGATGGTGTATTTACCGTAGAAATTGAAAACGTTAGTGGAATCCTTCTTCCTACAACTGGTGGAATTGGTACAACAATTTTCTATATTGTTGGTGCAGCACTTATGATCACAGCAGTGGTTTTATTAGTAGCAAAGAAACGTAAAGCAAATTAATAATGAGTTAGTATCCTTCATGGGCGGGGTTCCCCGCCCGGAGGTACTAATTATAGATAATACAGTGACAGGGAAAAACTGATGATAAAATTGGCGTTTTTAAAGCTGGACATCGTGAGTCTTTCCGTGGTACTGTGTTAAATAGCAAATTGTACCGAAATCCTTTCAATAGGAGAATGAATATTGAGGGAGAAGTAGAATGAAAAAACATTTGACCACTATCCTTCTTGTGTTAATTTTTTTGACTGGCCTTGGAATATTTACATACCCGATCACAGCAGATCAGTGGAATCGATATCATCAAAGTAAAGCAATCGTAAGGTATGAAGAGATCGTTCAACAAGAATATGGTAATGATTTGGAAGAGGTGTGGGAAAAGGCAACCGTCTATAACGCAACTATAGTAGAGAATACATTTAGTGGAGACGCTTTTTCTCAGGAAGAGAAAAACATGAGGGGAACGGAGTACTGGAACATCCTAAACGTAGGCGGCAATGGAATCATGGGATATGTCTCCATTCCGAAGATTGACCAGAAGCTTCCAATCTATCATGGAACCTCTGATTCCGTCTTGCAGATAGGTGTCGGACATATGTCCGGAACAAGCCTTCCGATAGGTGAGGCGGGAACTCACAGTGTTTTAGCTGGACATAGGGGGTTGCCTAGTGCTAAACTGTTTTCTGACATTGATCAGTTAGAAGAAGGAGATAAATTCTATATTCATATCTTGGATAAAGTATTTGCTTATGAAGTAGATAGGATCCTTCCAATGATAGATAAAGATGATAACGCTGCCTTAACAGAGGCAATGAAAATAGAAGATGGGGAAAATTATGTGACCCTGTTTACTTGTACGCCATATGGTATTAACAGCCACCGACTGTTAGTCCGCGGTAAAAATGTACCATACAATGGTGAAGACGATGCAGAAAAGATAACAGTAGAATCCATGCTGGAATCTTTCCAAAATTACTATATGTTATATATTATTTTAATCATAGCAGTTGTTATTTTCACTATTATACTGATAATCATCATTCGTGGAATAAGATCTGTAATTAAAGCAAAGGGGGCAAAAAATGAAAAAGTTTAAATTACCAAAAAGATATTTCGCCGGAATTGCCGCACTGGTCATTGCGGTAGCGGGTCTTGGTCTTTCCTCTGCTTATGCAGGAAATGAGATTGACCTGACAAAGCCATGTTCCTTAACCTTAGAGGTGGAGGGCGGATCCTATGCAGAGGATCTGGCTAAAGCAGAATTAAATGCTAAGATCTATCAGGTTGCCACAGTAGACGAGAACGGCGTTTATACAGATTTAGAAGATTATAAGAGCCTGGGACTTGGCAATGCTGTCTTAAAAGGTGGCGATTGGAGTAAAAAAGCCCAGGATGCAGCAGCCATCGCAGCAGAGAAGACCCCGGATGCCCAGATCGCTATGACAGCAGGAAAAGGCAGCGTAAACGATTTAAAAGCAGGTATGTATCTGGTTGTTTTAGAAGATGGTCTTACCGATTGTTATGCTTATACATTTAGTCCATATCTGATCTGTCTGCCGGATAACTTATACGCTCAGACAGGCAACGAAAGTGATAACTATTACAAGTATGATGTAACAGCAGGCTTAAAAGCAGAGCAGAGCAAACGTTATGGCGACTTAAAGATCCAAAAGACTTTAAGTTCTTATAACACTTCTTTACAGAATGTTACCTTCGTCTTTGATGTAGAGGCAGTTGATGTGAATGGAGAAGTAGTTTATAGCAATGTTGTATCAACTACACACAATGCAGCGGGAACCAAAGAGATCGTCATCGAAGGAATCCCGGCAGGCAGCACGGTTACAGTTAAAGAGGTTTATGCAGGAGCTAGTTATAAAGTAACAGGAAATACCAGTATGAATACTGTTATTGTGGCAGATGATACTGTGACAACCGCTTTTGCTAACAATTATGATGAACAGTTAGTAAACAGCAATGGAGTAACCAACCATTTCGAGTATGATGATTCTCAGGGCTGGAAATGGGAGCGTTTAGAAGATAATAGTACAGTGAATCAGTAAAGGAGACAGAAAGTTATGAAGAAAATAATGAAAAATAAAACATTCTGGCTCGCAGCCGCTGCTATCGTATTAGCAGGGGGTATACAGGTTCAGGACATATTAGCGTATTTTACTACCCATGTAGAGGCTCAGGGCGGATATGAAGTTCAGATTGAAGGAGGTTCCTCCGTCATCGAAGAAGAGGTCAAGAACATGACCAAATATATCAGTCTTACTAACAATGGAGATTGTGACTGCTATGTTCGAGTGAAAGTATTTTCAGGAAGCCAGGTAGACATCAGCTATTCCGGAAGCACAAAATGGAGCCAGAGCAAGTCAGATGGCTACTGGTACTATAGCGACATCCTGCCAGCAGGAAGCAAGACTCAGACCTTAGAAGCCAAGATCAATGTACCAAAGGAATTCACAGATAGTTTTGATGTTATCGTTGTTCAGGAATGTACTCCGGTCTTATATAAGACAGATGGAAGCCCATATGCAGACTGGGAGAGACAGGTTGATACCACAACAGATATCGGAACAGCGAGATGAAAGGAGGCAGACGGAAAATGAAACTCATAAAGAGAATCTTTGAAGGAAAAAAAGGAACACTGATCCTTTTTGCAGCGGCTGCCATCTTGATCGCGTGTAGTGCAGTAGAACCGGCACGGGCGGCGTTGACCTATTTCAGTAATGATTACACCATGCAGATGGAGATTCAGGATATCGGTGTTACCTTGGTGGAGAAATCCGCGAAAGGGACCAAAGACATTAGTAGTAGAGACTATCTGGGCAGTGATGATAGATGGAGACAGACGAGTGGAGCATTACTGACAGATATGTTAAAAGAGACTGATGGGGAATTAGTGATCGGAAGATCTTACAAAGAAGAGCTTTCCGTAAGAAATACCGGAACCATCGATGAATATGTAAGAGTTCGGATCTTCAAGAGCTGGACAGACGAGAAGGGCAATAAAGTGACCACTTTAGCACCAAGCCTGATCGAACTGAACATGACAAACAACGGCTGGATCGTTGATACAGCAGCTTCTACAGAAGAGCGAACCGTTCTTTACTGGCCTCACATCTTAAAGGTGGGAGAGAGCACCGCAGCTCTTTGTGACAGTATCACCATCAGTAATGCTATCATGTCTAAAGTCACAGAGACTACAGAGACCAAAGATGGGCTTACAACGATCACAACTACTTACTGTTATGACGGTATGAAATTTAACGTAGAAGCAGAAGTAGATGCAGTCCAGACCCATAATGCAGCAGCGGCTATCAAGAGTGCCTGGGGTGTGGATGTAAATGTTTCCGGCAATGGAACAATAAGTCTTGTAAAGTAGAGAGGGGATAGATATGAAGAAAAAGAGTTTGATCATAATGGCAGCAGCCTTGATGATGTTATCTGTTCCAACGGATGTTCATGCAGAGACTTATTCCGGAGGCAGCGGTTGGAAAGTAGATTTCGACGGGGAAGACTTGACCAGTACCTTTAAGAGTGCAGATATCAACGACGCAATGTATAAACTGCAGCCAGGAGATACCGTCAATATCGAACTGGATTTAAAGAATACTTCTGAATATGAGACAGAATGGTATATGACCAACGAAGTCTTACAGAGTTTGGAAGATTCCCAGAACGTAGCCAATGGTGGAGCCTATACATATATCTTAAGATACTATAATCCGGAAGGTGGAAGAGAGACTATCTACAGCAGTGAATCTGTAGGTGGAGAAGGGACCACAGGTGCAGGAGAAGGTCTTCATCAGGCAACAGATACATTAGAAGATTATTTCTATGTGGATTACTTAGCACCAGGAGAAGCCGGTAAGATTACCTTGACGGTATCTTTAGATGGAGAGACCCAGGGTAACGATTATCAGGATACCATGGCAAAACTGCAGATGAATTTCGCGGTAGAGCCGATCATCGTAGATGAAGATGATCCAACCAAGGTCATTGCAAAAAGACCAGTGATCATCAAGACCGGAGATGACTTATCCGGCATGATCCCATCAGTAGTACTGTTTACAGCAGGAATAGCAGTTTTTGTGATCGCTATCGTAAAAGTACGGGCAGATAAGAAACGGGCTCATGAGAACCGAGCAGAATAAGAGAAGGGGGCAGATTGAAAATGAAGAAATTTAAGAAATGGTGTGCTGCCCTTCTGCTTACATGTATGGCAGTACTGACAGGGTTGCAGACAGTTGCTGCAGCACCTGGAGGAAATGACACAGAATATACTTATACCGTAACTTTTTACGCAGGAAACCAGGGGCGTTTTACCAGTACCAATGGAATCCAGGTAGATAACCATAAGACAGAATCTTCTTATAAGATCTCCAGTCCTCAGGACGGAGGAGATAAGATCACAGTTACGGGACTTAAATATGGTGATATCGTATCTGTAAGAGCTCAGTCTAGTGTATCTTTACAGAAATCAAAATATTACATCGGAGGAATCCGAGAGAGTGGACAGGACAACGGAACTGTCAGCAAATCTGCTTTTAAGGTAGAAGGCGACCGGGAATATGTAGTAGCATATGGTATCAAAGGAAATATGGTAGCCTATACCGTTCACTATGTTGATGAAGAAGGAAACGCTTTATTAGAGAGCGAGACTTATTATGGAGCAGTAGGCGATCGTCCGGTCATTGCATTCCGATATGTAGATGGATACTGGCCACAGACCTATAACCTGACCAAACAGCTTAGTGCAAACGAAGCAGACAACGTATTTACTTTCGTTTATACCCCAATGTTCTTAGATGTTGAGGGAGAAGATGAAGAAGAGGTTGTATACGTAGAAGATCCGAATGGAAATAATGACGATGATGCAAATGCTAACATCGAAGAGGAAGATCCGAGCGATCTGATCAACTTGGATGAGCAGGATGTACCATTGGCGTATCAGCTCATGGAGAAAGTGATCGAATTTGCCAAGGAGAAGCCATTAGAGTTCATGGGACTGTCTGTCCTGATCCTAGGTTTACTTGCAGCACTGATCTTAATGATCATCTTTAAGAGAAAGAAGAAAAAGAACGAGGATGAGGCGGACCCGAATAGTGGAACAGAAAGCAAAGAAGAAAAGAACGAATAACAAGGGAGTATTCTTTTTAAATCTCCTGGGGGAATTGCTGTTAATCGGCGTAATACTGATCTGTATTCCTTTGACGTTGCCAAGATTATTTGGTTATGAAGTGTATTCTGTGGTCAGTGGCAGCATGGAGCCGGCAATTCCTACAGGAAGTCTGGTATATATAAAAGAAGCAGAACCAGAGACGATAGAGGAAAAAGAAGTCATAGCCTTTTACAGTCCTTCTAATGAGGACGCGATCATTACTCATCGAGTAGTTACAAACAAAGTAGTATCTGGAGAATTTGAGACAAAAGGGGATGCCAATCAGGCAAATGACCCACAGCCTGTTCCTTATGCGAACCTAGTAGGAAGGGTAACCTTGTCGATCCCAATTGCGGGAAAACTACTTGCTGGAATTGTTACAACGGAAGGAAAGATCATGATTGTTGCAGTTGTAGCAGTGTCTGTTATTTTGCAGATTATAGCAGGGATGATCTCCAAAAAGAAATAAAGGGAAGAGTGCCATATAAGAGAATTCTCTAATATGGCATTTTGCCATATTAAAAATAAAGACATATGTAGCATGGTAATTACCCAAGATATGTGCATCAGCTGATATAAAGAGGGAAACAATATGCGGGAAAATATGAAAAAATATTTACAAGAATTAGGAGAAAATAAGAAAAAGCGTGGAAGAATGAAATTTCTGACTGCTTTTTGTAGTATCTGTATTTTGGTAGGAGTAGTGTGTTCTTTGATCTTGCCAGGTTTTGCTGCGGGAGATTTAGATGATGGCGAGCAGGTAAATCAAGAATTACAGATTGGTATGTCTGCCAGTCAGACTACTGCACTTACAGGTGAGTATCTGACGGTACATCTCTATTCTACATATTCAAAAGCGAATAATACCGGGGAAAATGTTACAGTTAGAATAGATATGGGACAGCTCCCAGAGGGAATCAGTCTGCCTGATTTTATCAATGATAAATTAGAATATACCCAGGGAGAAGGGGAAGACCAGCAGACAATCCTATTGGAAATTAAGAAAGATGAGAATGATAATTCATACATTTTCTATGAGCAGCCTGCCGGATCTACACTGGATGTATATATTAATTTCCTGTGTGAGAAGGGAATTATTCCACAGGAGACCACTATTCAATTACAAGTGGGAGAGATTACAGGTCTTGAGGATGAGAATCAGGTTAATAATACTACTCAAAATGATGGAGTCATTGATCTGACTTGGACAGCGGAACATAGCTGGGATCCGGTAACGAAAACCGTAGACAATAGTACGATCGCTGTAACAGGAGAGAATAAGCTCTCTGGAGATCTGACTTATACGATCAAAGCAAATTCCGCAAATGTAGATGGAATTGGTAAGATCTGGACGAAGTATGTTACGGTAGCAGATACATTAGTTCTTCCAACTGGTATTACATTACCAAGCGGGGCAAAAGTTAGTGATGATAAGACCGCAATCGTTACAGCGGATGGGACACAAACAATCCTTTCATTTACTAATTTAGCAGATGTAAGTGGAAGTGTGATAAGTCTTCAGATCGTAAATGATCAGACGGTCTCTTATGTAGTACAGGTTCCAAATACTCATAAGAACGAAAGTGGTGTATTGACAGCAGAGCAAGATAATCTTTCTCTTACTATGTTATTGAAATCTGAACTTCTGACTCTGGAAACAGATTATGCACCTGCAGCAACAGACTTTATTATCAATAGTGTGGTATTTAAGTCAGAACCATGTCAGGAATATGAGGTAACTGAAACTACGGCTACAGCAACAACTCAGCCGGTACTGAAAGATGAGACTTATGAACTGAAAAAAGTTGGCGAGTATGTAGATGACAGCATTGAAGGTGTTGTTGCCGGAGGCGAAGTAAAATATACTATTACATTGAAGAATACAGGAGAGGTGCCATTAACTGTAAAAAAAGAGGATGGAACTTCTGAAGTAGTAACGGATATCCTTTCTCAATATTACTATCTCACTGAGGCTCAGAAAGCAGCTCTTCCAACAAGTGTAACCTATGATGAAGAGAAAAATCAGATTACATGGATACCTAGTGAAGAAAAGATTCCAGTTGGAGAATCTGTAACATTGACTTTTACCGTAACAGTAAAAGATGACACAATGTTGCAGGAGCAGGGAATTCCACTTCTGAAAAACGGAGATAAGATTCAAAATACAGCCACTTATAAAAAGAACGGCCCAAGTTCTTTAACAGTTGATGTGATATATAGAAGACCTGTTCTGACCATTGAAAAAACAAGTCAGGATGAAGATGATGATGGTGTGAATGAAGTACATAACGGAGAAAAGATCACTTATACAATTAAGGTAAAAGGTGATGAAGAATTAGACGGAACTGGCACCACCACAATAGAAGATACACTCCAGGAGGGACTGACTTTTGAATCGGTTACAATTGGAGGTACTGAATATACGACATCAAGTGAATGTCAACTTCATGGAAGTACAGAAGGATGTCAAAGCGAGCATAAATGTATTTTTACCATAGACGGACAGGATTTAAGTTTTAATATTGGATGTCTGAAAGCAAACGAAGAGATCACGATCAGTTATGTATGTAAAGTTGATACAGATCTTTTGGTTTATAGTAAAACTCAGATTGAAAATACTGCAACGATCCCGGATGGCTCATCCAATAATATAATTGGAGTAGATTATCCGATCAAACTTCTTAAAACAGTAGATAAAGACACTTCGGAAGCTTATGCAAGCGGAACTGTATTTACCTATAAAGTTGTTGTATCAAATGATCTGGAAAATCCAAGTGTGGGAAAAGATCTGGTGCTGGAAGATCAGCTTCCGGAGGGTCTGCTTCCATATGGATATGATCTCATACAGACAAATAAATCCACAAATGAAACTCAGACCATAGAATGGGAAGATTTTGTGGGGGGAACCTATGACACAACGACTTACAGTTATACTACTACAATAGATGGTATTACTACAAATGTAGAGAATGTATCCGGCAAAGTAAAACTGAGTTGGAATGTGGGTGAATTGGCAGCTGGAGAAAGCTATGAGATATCTTATCAGGCTCAGATGACTTTAACAGAGGAACAGATCGAGTCAGGAAGATCTTATAAGTTCATGAACGTGGCAACCGTTGATGGAATCACAAGTGAGGTCACTGTAACAGGTGGTGTAAAAGTTGGTAGCTTAAAGATCAGTAAACAGTTCCTGAAATATATAGGAGATCGTGTATATAAGGGTGGAAGATACAAAGACACAGATCCTCAGATGAATGTAGAATTTGTATTGTCTGGTGTTGATCCTAAGGGTAACCAGATCGTGTTTGAAGATGGATCTACCGAGTTATCTGTAAAAGTAAAAGATTTTACAGTTCATTCCAATGAAGTTACATTTATCTATGAATTCGATAAACTTCCAGTGGGAACTTATACCCTGCAGGAGAAAAACTATGAGTTAGATGGTCACACAGTATATCCAAATATAGGAGTTACCTATAATGGGGAAAATACTTATTTTGGAGATACAGCAGTTTTTGAGATTGGAGAAAATGTACAGACCACTATATGGGATAATAACTGTTGTTATACAGATCTTACTGTGAATTTGCAGAAGAGTGTTTTCGAGATCGCTCAGGAGACCACGAACGCAGATGGTAGCAAAACATGGACATCATTGCCGGATAAATATCTGTTTTCAACAGATATCAGCGATAATGTTAAGAATTATGTAGTATATAATATCACAGTATCAGCTACCGGATATGGAACACTGCAGATGCCAGAAGGAATTGTGGATAGATTACCAAGTGGCATGAAATACGTAGGTATCTATAACAAAGCAGATTATACCAATAGCAGTAGCTTTGTATCCAGTACCGATGGTTCCATAAAGACTCTGGAGTTAAATGATTCAACACAGATGAATGATTGTCTGTCTGTAGAATATTGGCCGACATCCTATTTGGGATCATGCCCGATCACAGCAACTTACGATGAAACAGCAAATGAAGTTACGTTTGCGATCAGTAATGGTGGAAAGAGCACTCTGCCAGCAGGAAAGGCATATTCATTCCTGGTTCTTTGTGAAGTAGACAGTAGTGTTGTAGCAGGACAGCAGTTGACCAACACAATAGAGTTAAAGACCACCAATGCAGTTGGTCTGACAGGAAGTGAAGAGTATCAGACAGTAAATACACCATGTGATGCTAATCAGAATAATGGAATGGCAACACTGGTAGCAGAAGATAATGGAAAGTTGACCATTCAGGCCGCTGTAACAGTTGTGCCGGAAAATACAATTGTGCCAGGTATTGAAAAGAAAGCTGCGTCCTATCTTCTTCCAGGACAGAAGGAAGGATCAGAAACAGCATTTACAGAGACCACAAATATCCAGTCTAATGCAGCTGTAAAATGGGAAGTTACATTGTATAATAACGGAACTCAGGACATGGTGAATTATACAGTTAAAGATGTAGTTACACCCGATTTCCATTTAATGAACCAGACAGAAGCCACCAGATTTGGAATCACTGCTCCATTTAATTTCCAACTTTATGATTACAATGGAAATGCAGTGGGAGATGCTATTAATATTTCTGCAGAAGTTTGGAATACAGTAGCAGACAGTACACAGGTAAACGAGTATGAATTTGATCTAACAGGAGAAGAATTTACGATCCCTGCTGGATATTATGCAATCTTGACCGTGTATACAAATAATACAACCGTAAAGAATCAGATCTATAAAAATACCGCAACGATCCTTCCAACCCAGTCTTTTGTTGCCAATAAGGTAAAACATGGCGAACTGGTAAAAGATACGGATGGAACATACATTGGAGTGTCTGCGACAGATCAAGTGTATGCGTTGGGTGAATATGCTTCTATCTCATGGAAGACTATTACTGAGAAAGAAAATGAGAGTAATACAGCTAAGGGAACTTGGAGTAAGAACTATATTACCCTAGGTCTGGATTCCACGAACGAAGTAACTTATACCAATAATATCAAGAATATCAGTAAGAACAATTTCAACCAATTTGTTATCATTGATCTAATGCCTAAGAAGAATGATACTGGTGTTATCAATCAAAATGATGTTCGAGGAAGTGAATTCCGAGTATTATATAATGGTAATATGAAGGTTCAGGTTCTCGATGGAAGCGGAAATGTAGTAGAAGAGCCGGATTTTGTTGTAGAATTTTCTGCGAAGACAGGATTTACCCAGAAAGATTTTGCAGGAGAGAGCAGCACCAACTGGCATAGTGAGTGGACAGAAAGTGATTATTCATTCCGAGTGATCTTAGAAGAAGATTTCTATCTGCAGCCACAGCATACACTGGTAATTACCTATGATGGAATCATAGAATCATCTGCAACACCAGGAGCTATTGCTTGGAATAGTTTTGGATATCATTATTGCTCAGGAAGTGACAGCACTTCAATGTTAGCAGAGCCACCGAAGGTAGGAGTGATGATCCCAACGGTTCCGATCATTCAAAAGGAAGTAGTGGACTTATTCGATTGTGTTCAGGAAATGGATTCCAATATCGAATTTACCTTTGTACTTTGGGAAGAACAGTCTAGTGGCAATGGAACGGAATTTGTCAGATTATGTGATTTTAAGGTATGCCAGGGTGGATATCAGGAGTTATCAGATCTGAAAGACAAGGACAATAATTCTGTTAAACTTATCAATGGAACCACTTACAAGATTACAGAAGATGTGGATTCCATGCCAGAAGATTATACACTTATCGGTATCGGCGAAAAAGGTAGTGCCTTGTCAGAAAGTTATACATTTACCTACTATGATAATAAGGATATCAATATTCTTGCAAGAAATAGGTTAGATTCTTCTGTTTTGGAACTTCCTGCAGCAGGTGGAATCAGCGCGAGAGTATTCCGATTATTGGGTGTCGTAATAGTGTTATCAGGCATTTTAGCATGTAGTATTTTAGTAATCTGTAAAGGCAATAAAAGATGAAACGCCATAAATGGAAAATAGTAATCATTATAGTTTTTATTATAGGCTTTTTCTTAATGCTGTATCCGGATTTCAGTAATTATTGGAATTCAAAGAATCTATCAACGGTGGTAAGATCCTATCATGAATCTATGGAGAGTTTTTCCGAGGAAGATTATGAAAAGGAATTTGGAGCAGCAGAAGCCTATAATGAAGACCTTCGCAATATTAATTTCCCTTTCCGGAATTATGATCTGGTAGAAGGATATGAAGATATTTTAGATATATCCGAAACAGGTATCATGGGGTATTTGACCATTGATAAGATCAATGTGGAACTGCCAATTTACCATGGAACTTCAGAAGGGGTGTTGCAGATCGGTGTAGGTCATCTGCAGGGATCCAGTTTACCAACTGGAGGAATTGGAAATCATACAGTATTATCGGCTCATAATGGATTAGCAGATGCAGAGCTTTTTACGAATCTGGATCAGATGGAAAAAGGGGATACATTTACTGTTACGGTATTAGATCGCAAGCTGACCTATCAAGTGGATCAGATTGTAGTTGTGGAACCCCAGGAATTTTCAGAACTGGCCATTGACGAGGAAAAGGATTACTGTACACTTCTTACTTGTACGCCTTTTGGAGTGAATTCTCACCGATTGTTAGTGCGAGGAGTTAGAGTTGATGATACAGATATGGGTATATTTGCAGATGGAAAACTGTTAGATTCTAATATGGTATTCCTCGTAATGTTTGTGAGCATAAGTGTGCTTGCGTTGTTGATCTTCTTTGGATGGAGATTTTTCCATAACAAGAGGAATCTTGCAATCAGCTCTCTGAAAGATAGAATAAGAAATGGCAATATAGCAAATGAAAAAGAGAAGGATCGCAAATAAAAAGACGTCGGTGTTATCACCGGCGTCTTTTTGAAGTAATCTTAAAATATCATCTGGCAAGAAGATCTTGCACAGAGGCAATCTTATATTTAGTTTGGTCCAAGTCTCTTGCTCATCATTTCAGGGTTAGAAGCATTTGCAATAGCAGTCTTCTTATCAATGATTCCCTGACGGTAGAGATTAAAGATACTGGTATCCATAGCGATCATGTTCTCGTTAGTAGAGGTGTAGATCATACCATCGATCTGGTGAGTCTTACCTTCACGGATCAGATTACGGATAGCTGGAGTTAAGATCATTACTTCAAAAGCTGGAATGATCTTACCATCAACTGTTGGAAGCAGACGCTGGGAAACAACAGCCTGCAATACCATAGAAAGCTGAACTGCTACCTGATGCTGCTGTGCTGCTGGGAAAGCATCGATAATACGGTCGATAGTATTAGCTGCTCCAATGGTATGTAATGTAGAGAAGATCAGATGACCGGTCTCAGCTGCAGTCATAGCAGTTGCGATAGTTTCATAATCTCGCATCTCACCAAGAAGGATAACATCCGGGCTCTGACGAAGAGAAGCTCTTAAAGCAGTTAAATAGTTCTCGGTATCGGTAGATACTTCTCGCTGGCTTACGATACTCTTCTTATGGCTGTGAAGATGCTCTAATGGATCTTCCAAAGTAATGATATGTGCTTCTTTTTCGGAATTGATCTTGTTGATCAGGCAGGCAAGAGTAGTAGATTTACCACCGCCGGCAGGTCCGGTTACTAATACAAGACCTTTGTTTGTATTTGCTAACTGCATAATGGAATCCGGGATAAAAAGTTCTTCTGGCTTTGGAAGATTGAAAGGAATCACACGGATTACTGCGGAATAAGAACCACGCTGTTTATAGGTGCTGACACGAAGACGGGACAGACCTTTGATGGAAACAGAGAAGTCGTCATCACCAGATTCTAAAAAACGATCAATCTCACGGTTGCCAGCTAATTTGTAAAGTTCGGTAACGAATTCATGGCACATATCCGGAAGCATACGTTCTTCGCTGTAATTTCTCATATTGCCGTTTACTTTGTAAGTAAGAGGACGTCCTGCTACGATAAAGATATCAGACGCATTTTCATTAACTATTTTTTCTAAGATCTCTAAGATATTCATATTTATTATGTGGATGTCTAGCATCCAATCCTTTCTTAAGATTTGTTTCATTCTGGTTGACAAAGTTAACTGATAAGCAACATCAGCCTCCAAACAGATTCAAGTGATCTTCTTCTGCTGGGGCATTAGAAGTCTTGCTCTGCCATCGTGTGATCTTATAGAAGCTTTCTTCACCGTTCTGTGGGTAATGAACCTCTAAGGACACGTATAAAGTCTGAACAGAGGATATTGTCACCTGATAAGAAATAACTGGAATTTCAGTATCTGATACCATAAGGCCATATACTTGATCAGGTAATTCTCCTCGGATAAGATCCGCATTGATTCCGTGGTAATATGAGGCGGCGTCAGTGGAATTCTCATAAAGGGAATCCAGATACTGCTCGATCATTCTGGCAGTGTCTTTCGCAATGGTGTCCGCTTCATAATATGCGGTGGTCTTATCTGCCATCTTTTGACTGAGCCGATAATCGGAATGTGATGTCAAAAGCGATAAGGTGGCGAACGTCACCAGGCAGATCATAATAAACACCATCATAATAGAAGAAAAGCCAATATTTACGGAAAATTTTCTCTTTTTATTCATGGGTGTCACCTCCTATATAAGAGGAGAGTGTCTGAGGCTGATATCCTGATACACTAAGAGAATAGATCTCCTCTGAACTGTCTGGCTCAGAAAAGATGATCTTGGCGGTATGCAGGTCGTCAGAATCAATTGTGATAAATGCGTGGTAGCTGCTTTCTTCCTTAGTACAAGAGACAAATTTTTCATCAAAATATATGACAATGGAATCACCTTGTACTGTAGCGTCTGGATAAATATGAAGAATAGATTCTTTTCCGTCATCGCCGCTCTGATAGATCTCTGCAATAGAGGTGCAGGTACTAACAGCCCGATGAAGGATCGTAGTGGAATCCGATATGCTGTGTGCTTTGATAAACAACTGCAGACAGATTGTCACAAGTATAGAAAAGAATAAAATATTCAACATAATTTCCATAAGGAAGAGGCTTGCCTTGGAATGTCTGTAAGTTTTCATGACAGCTCCTTATGTATGCATAGGTTATTTTGAATTTAAAGACACATAGAGGGAATAGTCTTCCCCAATGGTACTTGTGATCGTAAACTGATATAGATTGCTAGATAGGGCTTTAATCGCCATATCTCCAGTTTCTAAGATTTTCTGACCGTTGCCCAGAGAGATCTCAGTATCAGAGTTGACAGTGATTTCCCAGAGGTAACCATCATATGCGTAAATATAAGTAGTATAGCTCTGCTCATTGATGACTTGAGTCAAGGCGAGAGCGTCTGTAGAATCCAGCTGTATTACAGCACTAGATCCGCTGATATCGTTCTGGTTCATTTTTTCTTCCAAATAAGAAGAAATGGTACGGGTCTCATAATTATCTGACATTCGATCCGCAGTGGCTTGGTATTGTTTTGCACCGATCATAATGACAAAAAAGGAAATAATTCCAAATACTGCCAGAAGTCCGAGAATAAATACCATGTCAATGGTATGACCAGATGACTTTCTTAATTGCATCATAATTATTCATTCCTTTTGATAATGGTAACATCCGGGCGAAGGTTCGCACCAATATACTGGTAATCAATAAAGTACTGTTCTTCATCATAGACCAGACCGTAGTGTTCGGTCAGGTATTCAATGTCCGGTGGATAAGCACCTTCTAAAGCATAGCAGGCAGTGATACTCCGAGTAACGGATCTCTCCAGGAGTTTTGCCTGTTCCGCCTCGTTAGAGACTTGAATACGGTTCAGTCCCATAATGAATGAAATAAGAACAACTGCAAGAAGTAATACGGAAAGAATACCAGCCAGCGGACGTTTTGCTCTTTTTGCTTTAAAACGTTTCATGGAAAGTCCTTTCTAACCGATACTGCTCATGATTCCAATAAGTGGAAACAGGAAAGAGATCAGTATTAATCCAATCATAACAGAAAGAATAATGACCAGTGCAGGTTCTAAGATAGAGATAAAATGATTGATCTGATAATCCAGGTCATTCTCATATTCTTCGGAAATCTTTCCCATGATCTGATCCAGTTCACCGGTCTTATATCCAATGGTGATCATAGAAGCATAAATGTTACGGAAAATACCAGCTTCCTGAATGGAATTGGAAAAGCTCACGCCTTCTTCCATCATTGCTTTACATTTGCGGATCCGTTCTGCCATGATATTATTATCAACCAGCTGTAAAGCCAGATCCATGCCCTGAGTAGTATCAAGACCACTGCTTAAAGCCAGAGCCATGCAGTTTGCAAAACGGCTGGCAGCAGTATTCATAGCAAATTTTTTGCCCTGGAAATATTTCTTCCAGAGGGAAGTCTTTGAAAAAATGAAAAATACAACCAGGATCAAAACAAGTACAGCAATGATCACTGCGAAATATTTATTAAGTCCCTGACTGAGATTCATCATTGCAAGAGCAAAACCGCTTAGTCCGCTTCCCAGTTCGCTATAAATCTGATTAAAGATTGGAAGAACCTTGGTGATCAGGACAAACAGGATCGCGATCATAATACCGATCATAACGAAAGGATAAGTCACCGCTGTCTTAATTCCCTGTTTAATACTTTCTTCTCGCTCATAGTAGTGGTGGAGAGAATGGAGAATGTCGTCCAGATTACCGGACATCTCACCGATCTCTACCATATCTAAAACATATTTTGGAAATACTCCGGATTCCCTTAAGGCTTCGTGAAAAGCACAACCTGTTTCTAAAGGTTTGTAAATGCTCTGGAGAATTTCTTTTGTATCCTTGTCTGGAGCATCGTCTATAAGGATTGATATTCCTTCATAAGCAGGAAGTCCGGCTCCGATGACCATGGCAAGCTGGTCACAGAAAGCGGCAATTTCCAGATTGCCCAACAGACGTTTTTTGATCAAGCCAGAGTTTTTTGCCGTGGTATCAGCATTTGTATTGGTATCCATGTAAAAAGCCTCCTGTTAATAAACATATTTTGTAAGATAAGAATCTGTCTCTGTTATATAATCCACTGGATCTCCGCTGGTGGAAGCAAAAGTCGGATCCATTAGCTTCCATTCGTTGCCATTGAATTGAATGATACCATTGATCCAGCCTTCACCAGAAATGTAAACACTGATCCAAGCATGGTAAACATCTTCCATATAACCAACTTCCAATCGGGTAGGGATGTTTTGAGTACGGAGCATAGTTGCCATAACCGCTGCATAGTCAAAGCAAATACCGGACTGGGCAGCATAGACTTCGTCTACTACAGGCAGATAACCGCTTGCGACAGTAGCAGCTTTGTCGTAGTCGTAAGTAAAGTTTGTAGAGATAAAATTGTAAACATTTTCAACGACTTCCAGATCACTGTCGGCTGGGCGAGCAAGTTGTGAGCCTTTGTCAACAACAGTAGAACTCGATGAAAAATCCACATATTGATTCGCATATAAATATGGTCCAAATTCATTGGAAATAGCAACCTCGATATTTTGTGTAAATAATGTGGAATATGTAGTACCCTCAATAAATTCAAATACGCCTAAGGTGTAGCTTCCATTGCCCGCGGTAAGAGGAAATGTCTCATATCCGCCATGGAGATTATAGGTATAGGCTACTTGATCTGGTCCAGTTACCTGAAATTTGACCTTGGGATTTGAACCGGTGTAATTCACCATCAGATATCCGTCGTCTGTATGGGAAACATCAATGGTAACGGATTCATTACCCAAAGTGCTTGCACCATCAGCGGAACCGATCAAAACTACTGGAGTACAATCTCGGCTTCCAACCTTGGCAGAATTGGAAGCATCTATGATCGCTGATTCGGAGGAAGCAGTATCCGAGGAACTGGAAGTCTCCGGAGAGGGATCCGTATTCGTTGGTTCTCCACAGGAACACAAAGTAAGGCAGGTCGCCGCAGCAATTGGAACGAATATGCGGGATAAAAAAGACCTGTGTCTCATGGGTGTTCTCCCTATGTTCATTTATTTTTGATAATTAAATATAACTTAGACTATTATAGCTCAATCTCACTAAAAAAGAAATCACAAATTTGGGAAAAGATGGACAAAAAATAGATTATTTTAAGCGGAAAAATCTGTACAAAAAAGTACAAATAGGATAAGGTATATAAAATAAAAAGGTAATGCAAGCATAATAAGGTCGGAGAAACAACAAGATGAGAACTTTTTCAGTAAATATGATCGCAGATGGAGGCTTCAAAGGAGTCATCTTTGATCTGGACGGAACATTATTAGATTCTATGCAAATCTGGGAAGATGTTGGTGAGAAATATCTCCTTTCCCAGGGTGTAAGACCAGAAGAAGATCTAAGAGAGACTTTGAGGACTATGAGTCTTCGGCAGGCAGCCGAATATTGCCAGAAGAACTATAAGGTAAAAAAGACCGTAGAGGAGATCATAGAGGGTGTCACAGGGATCGTAGAAGATTTTTACAAGAAGGAAGCAGAATTAAAGCCCGGTGTAAAGGAATTTTTAGAAGAACTTTCTGCGCAGGATATTAAGATGTGCGTAGCTACAGCTTCGGAAATGGAATTAGTAGAAGCAGCACTGACAAGATGTGGGGTAAGGGATTATTTTGTGGATATTTTGACCTGCAGTCAGGTAGGATGTGGAAAAGACCAGCCTGTGATCTATGAAGAAGCACTAAAGATCCTAGGTACGGAAAAATCGAAGACCCTGGTGTTTGAAGATTCCCTTCACGCCATCACCACAGCAAAACAGGCAGGTTTTACTGTGGTGGGAGTGTATGAACCTTCCGAACAGGATCAGGAAAGCGTTCGGGGATCAGTGGATTATTATATTGAAGATTTTTACATGGACAAATAAGTAGAAGGAAAGATATGTATCGTATATTATTAGTAGAAGATGACAGAGGAATTGCAGAAGCAATTGAAGAACAGGCAAAAATGTGGAATCTTGAGGTGCACTGTGTCCAGAATTTTAGAAATATTATGGAGGAGTTTTCTCAGGTGGAGCCCCATCTGGTGCTCTTAGATATTGGGCTCCCCTTTTTTGATGGATATTATTGGTGCAACCAGATTCGAAGAGTATCGAAAGTTCCTATTATCTTTATTTCTTCCGCCGCGGATAATATGAATATTGTCATGGCGATGAATATGGGAGCAGACGACTTTATTGCCAAGCCCTTTGATCAGAGTGTATTGATGGCGAAGGTTCAGGCGATGCTACGGAGAACCTATGATTTTGGCGCATCGGTTCCGATTTTAGAGCACAAGGGAGCTTTGTTGAACACAGGGGATCATTCCCTAACCTATCAGGGGGAGAAAGTGCCGTTGACAAAAAATGAGTTTAAGATCCTTTTGATCCTAATGGAGAATAAAGATCGGGTAGTCAGCCGAGAAAAGCTGATGGAGAAGCTGTGGGAAAGTGATAGCTTTATTGATGAGAATACATTGACCGTTAATGTGGGTAGGCTTCGGAAAAAGTTAGAAGGTGCTGGATTAACGGATTTTATTGCCACAAAATTTGGAGAGGGATATATCATAACCTCAGAGGTGTAGGAGGAAGCGAGTGAGATTATTTGTTCAATACATAAAACAGCGAAAAAGAGAAATTCTGCTGGGAGCAGGCTTTTTTCTTATTTTTCTGGTTTGTTTTCTGTTGTATCGTCTTCCTTTGCAGGTGGTGTGTTACCCGGCAGTCCTCTGCGCTCTGATCGGTGGCATTTGTGCATGGGCCGACTTTCGGAAAATGTGCAAAAAGCACAGAATGTTGGAAAAAATAAAAAGCTATATGGACGTACTGGCGGGGGCTTTACCTGATCCGAAAAGTGTAGAGGAGCAGGATTATCAGAATGTGATTCAGATGATGTGCCGGTTCCAAAAGGACTATGAGCAGGGTATGACTCTTCGATATGAAGATATGGTGGAGTATTATACAGTCTGGGCGCATCAGATCAAGACACCCATTGCTTCTATGCGGCTTACCTTGCAAAATGAAGATTCTTCTTTAGCCCGGAAATTATCCGGAGATCTGTTCCGCATTGAGCAGTATGTGGAAATGGCACTCATGTTCCTGCGACTGGATGAAAAGACCACAGATTATGTGATCAAAGAGCAGGATCTGGATGATATCCTTCGCGGTGCTGTAAGAAAATTTGCAGGAGAATTTATCAGCAGGAAGATCAAATTGGAGTATGAACCCTTGGATTGCAGGATCATTACCGATGAAAAATGGCTTTCCTTTGTGGTAGAGCAGATCTTATCTAACGCTTTAAAATATACTCAATCTGGAAGTATTGCTATTACAATAGAGGCGCCGAAGGTACTCTGCATTCAAGATACGGGAATAGGAATTGCACCGGAAGATCTGCCGAGGATCTTTGAAAAGGGTTATACCGGTTTTAATGGCAGAAGAGACAAAAGAGCCAGCGGGATCGGATTGTATCTTTGCAAGAAGGTCTGTGATAATCTGGGACATCAGATTAAGGTGGATTCTGTCTTGGGAGAGGGGACAAGAGTATTTATCGATCTTGATCAGAGAAAATTAGAAATAGAATAGACTTCTTACAAAAATGTAAGATTTGGAGGGGGAATTGTAAGCCAATTCGATGGCGGGACAATTCTCCTTTTTGCTAGAATGAAGAGGCAAAGGAGGAATAACAACATGAATATCTTAAAAGTAAATGGAGTGAAAAAAATATATACGACCCGATTTGGCGGGAATAAAGTGGAAGCATTAAAAAACGTCTCTTTTTCAGTAGAGCAGGGAGAATATGTAGCCATCATGGGAGAATCCGGTTCCGGAAAAAGTACCCTATTGAACATCCTGGCGTCTCTGGATAAGCCTACGGCAGGAACCGTGCTCTTAGATGGAAAAGATATTTCCAGGATCAAAGAGTCTCAATTAGCAACCTTCCGCAGAGATAATCTGGGATTTGTATTTCAGGACTTTAATTTATTAGATACGTTTACACTAGAGGATAATATCTATCTTCCGCTGGTGTTAGCTGGGAAAAAGTATCCGGAAATGAAGGAACGGCTTATGCCAATTGCAGAGCAGTTAGGGATCACCCAGCTATTGAAAAAATATCCTTATGAAGTATCCGGCGGACAGAAACAGAGGGCCGCTGCAGCCAGAGCCTTGATCACAGAACCACGGCTTATCTTAGCAGATGAGCCAACAGGAGCATTAGATTCCAGAGCTTCGGATGAACTACTGGAGCTTTTTGGTAAGATCAATGAAAATGGTCAGACTATCCTTATGGTAACTCATTCTGTAAAAGCAGCAAGTCATGCGGGCAGAGTACTGTTTATTAAGGATGGGGAAGTATTCCATCAGATCTACCGAGGCGGCAGCAGCAATGAGAAAATGTATGAAATGATATCTGATACTCTGACCCTTTTGGCAGCAGGAGGTGATAGATAATGAAAAACGGATTTTATCCGAAAATGGCATTTATGGGGATCCGAAACAATAAAAAGTTTTATCTTCCTTATCTGCTGACCTGCATCAGTATGGTTGCCATGCAGTATATTGTGGCGTTTTTGGAAGACACCCCGTTATTAGACGTTATGCGGGGCGGAGCTACTGTAAGAACAGTCTTAGGAATGGGAAAATGGATGATCGCGATCTTTTCCGTAATCTTTTTGTTTTATACACATTCCTTTTTGATCCGCAGAAGAAATAAAGAATTTGGTCTGTATAATATTTTAGGTATGGGAAAAGGAAATATTGGAAAGATCATGTTTTGGGAGACTCTGATCATAACCGGGATCTCTCTGGGGGCGGGATTAGTATTCGGAATTGCTTTTTCAAAAATGGCAGAGCTTGGACTTATGAACCTTGTAAAGTCAGAGGTTTATTATGACTTTTTTATTTCCGTTCCAGCCTTAGTGTTAACGGTGATCATTTTCACGGCAATTTCCTTTTTGATACTGTTGGATTCTTTACGGCAGATTCACGTTTCCAACCCCACAGAATTACTTCGAAGTGACAGAGCCGGTGAAAAACCTCCAAAAGCCAATTGGTTTGCAGGGATTTTAGGACTCATTATCTTAGTGGCAGCCTATTATCTGGCACTTTCCATTGAAGAGCCGGTGTCAGCCATGATCTGGTTCTTTGTAGCAGTTATCATGGTAGTTATTGCAACCTATTTG
>JAGAOC010000093.1 GCA_017623935.1 Agathobacter sp.
CGGCTTTCGTGTGAAAAAATATAAAACGGAATCAGAAAAAGTAACTTTTTCTCAAATATCTCATCAATCGTATATTTCTGCGTCTTTACCACAGGGATCTGATAACTCACCTCGCCTCCTGGTGTCTTCATCCGGATTTCCATCTGATTTGGCGTATTTTTATCACATCGTAGGAATAATACCGCAGAATGGGGAAACTCCACCGTCAGTATGTAATCTTTAATCTCACCTTCATCTAAAGCAATCTGGGTATCATATTCAAACAGCCTCACCAACATACTGTCATCATCACTGCTCTGACATTCCAAATGATATTTTCTACATTCTTTTCCTATGATCCAGAAACTTGTATCTGTAATGCGCTTTTCCTCACCCCCATCCTGAAAATTTATAAAATGCTCATTAGGAGAAAAACGGATCTCTTCTTCTCCTGTATAATGTTCTCCAAACACTTCGTTAATGACTGGAATGATAAGTTCTGCACAGTCATTAACCAATGTACGAAAAACATCGTCATAAGTCGTGGTTATTTTCATTTTACTATTTCTCCTTAGTTAGGCACAAAAGTCCTGTCTTTATTTCAAACCGTTATTAGACACCATATTCAATTTTCTTAATTCTCTTGGGATTTATTTGATAGGTATTCCCTAAGATGTGTTCAATAAATTTGTTTTCAGTTTCTATACAAGAATAAAACTCAAAATTGTTCAATGTTTCATTTATAATACTACCAAATGAAATAAGATACAAGTCTTTTTATCATAAAGGTGGGCGCTTTACATAAAACCCTTTCTGTAAATACCCACCTTTTTTCAAAAACACTGACTATTCTTCTACTTTTCTAATGCTCTTCACCAGTTCAACAACCTGTTCTTTCGTAAATGCATTCTTATGAAAATATGCCATATAGTTTTGGGCTTCCCCCTCATTTCCCAGAAAAACATACCAGTAATCGCAAGTCTTCTCTGACACCACCAGCTCTACGCCATACTTTTCTTCATACTCCAACTCATCCGAAGCAACATATCTATCATAATTATACTCTGCCATGACCACGGAAAAATCTTCGTTTTCGATGGTTTCCCAATCTGTCACTCTGCCTCCGTGATTAGATGGATGAAAAACATCTACCAGTTTTCCGTCTTCATACACCAAATTTTCTACCAAATTTTCATCCAGGACTCCAATCCCGCCTGCATTGCAGAAGTAATCATCTACCTGATCATTGTGGGATTTCGCTTCACTATAAAAATAATTTCCATCATGCCACAAACTATCAGAAAGAACATAATCTCCCATGGTAATTCCCTCTGGCAGGTCAAATTTCAGATAATGATCGATTCCATTATATTCTGCTGCCAAAAAACTTAAAACATCCGGCTTCTCGTGGATTTCGTCGTCCTGCCAATAAATGGTCATGGTATGTCCCGTCTCCATTTCCTGGAGGTTGACAGATCTTATGGCATTATCCATCGGAAAGCTCTCTTTTGCATTTTCCGGCCAAATATGCTCCACTTCCAGTCGATAAGTTCTCTCCCCATAGGAAAGAAATGCCTCATGGAACCAGGTAGATTGCGGATGATCCTCCACCGCGGAAAAATTCTCATATTTCAAAAAGAACCCTATTCCCTCTTCTTCCATCTGCTCTGCCCAATCCTCATCCGCAGAAAGCTCGATCAGGTCTTCCATGGTAAATTCTCCAAATACTGCCTCTAGCTCTCCTAACGTTTCTTGTCCATCCCTTTGCGTTTCCAGATTTCCTTCGCTTCCGCAGGCTGTCAAACAAAGCAGTGATATAAACAATAACATTCCTTTTCTCTTTTTCATGTTCCCACTCCTCTACATTTTGTGCAAACACTTTGCACTCTTAAACTTTTCTTCACTCATTATATCTCTAAAACATATTGCTTGCAATAGAATAAGATTACATTCGTAACATATACTAATATAGAGTTGAACATGATTGACAACATTCATCTTTTGTTATACAATCATTTCAGCGAATGAGTTACGGAAACTTGAGAAGCCCGTAACCCGGGCGGCTCCTGCGGGGGCCGTTTTGTTATTCTAAGGAGAACATCATGTCTACAACTTTTCTTGATTATAATGCACAAATCAAAAATCTCAAAAAACAAAACCTAATAATCGATAATGAAAGTACTTCCATTGAAATTCTCAGTAAAATAAGTTACTACGGATTAATTAACGGATACAAAAATGTCTTTAAAGATCCTGTCACAAATAAGTATATTACAGGAACCACATTTAATGACATTTATCAAATGTACTTATATGATGCTGCCCTGAGAGAGATTTTCTTGAAATACATTTTAATCGTAGAACGCCATATCAAATCTTCTATTTCCTATCATTTCTCAGAATTATATGGAAACGGCATGGCAGACTACCAAAACTTTTCCAACTATGATTTTGGCAATCACAAAACCCAAGTCCAAAAATTATTTCAAAAAATAAACAATAAAATAAGCGGGAAAAATGCTTCCCCACAAATAAAATATCATTTATCCTTATATCATGATGTTCCTATTTGGGTCTTAATGACAGACCTAACATTGGGCGAGACTGCCACCATCTACCGTTTTCTAAAAGGTACTTGCAAGACTGCTGTCTGTAACGATTTCCATCACATAGGACGTGCTGATTTAGGCAAAATGTTAATCTTACTTACAAAATCAAGAAATATATGTGCTCACGGCAATCGTTTATTTAATTTGCATACTGGAGATTCCATTTTAGACTGTGTTGCTCACAAAAAACTACGAATTTCTCAAACTAAAGGGTTATACCTTCACGGGAAATCCGATTTATTCGCAGTTGTTATTTCATTAAAATATTTATTAGACATTACTACTTTTCGTTCTTTTTATTATGAGTTGAAAAAAGTCATAAAGAAATATTCTCCACCCAACACCATATTACAAGAAATGGGATTCCCATCCAACTGGATGTCTATTCTAAGAATTAAAGTATACTGAAATTATATCCCCTAAATCATGGGACTGCCCCTCCACTATGATTTTAACGAGTCATAGTGGAGGGGCAACCTCTTCCTATATATAAATCCTATTCTGTTCCTTCCGGATCCTTTTCCGTACTCTCTGTTGTCTCGTTGCTTTCTGTGCTTTCCGTACTCTCTGTACTTTCCGTCTCTTCCACTTCTTGTTCCATGGAGTCAGGTGTCACAGCAAAGGCGCTCCAAAGAGTTCCATCTAACATATAGATCTCGTCTTTGCCCTCTGCTTTTAAATAATATTTCTGCAACATTCCGTTATACTCACCCAGATACAGAGTTGTCTTTGTTCCTTCCTCTGTAACAGTAATGGTATTTTCCGGTGCAGTCAGACCATAATCTTCCAAACTCTCATAATCTGTAAAAACGGTGTCTGTGGTTACCCCGGAAAGATTAGAAAGTAAAGTCTCTATCTGGCTTTCATCCAGATCAATGGACGTGTCATTGGTGCAGATCCATTCTTCTCCATCTTTTTTATAGGTATATGTGATATCATCCACCTGATAGGAAAATTCTGTGATATTATCCACATTTGCATCCACTACAGTAGAAAGAGTTGCCTGCTCTTTTTCTTCCTGCTTCTTTTCGTTCTGGGATGTTACCAGTTGAACCACTCCATAGATTCCAAGAAGAAGGATAAGCACTACTACTAGGATCATACAATTTCGTTTCTGTTTATTTGTCATCTTTTCCTCCTCATTACCCAGATCACAATACCAAATACCACTAGGAAAATTGGAAGGACTATTGTCATTACAATACCAAAACTAGTGGCAAATGCAGTAGAAACTGTCAGATTGCTCAAGGTAAGTTCCTTCACTGGAATCACACTTCCAGATAGTTCTGTCTGGTCTACGAACATTCCCATAACATCAGCAAACATAGTGGCATTATTTCCGGATACAATAGAATCTGCCTCATCACTCAACAGAAGAGGTGATCCGTACACTACCAGCTGAGTGGTCTCTTCTCCCACATCCTGAGTGACTGCCAGTGCCACATTAAATGGCCCCTGAATGTCTCCGTCTTCATATTCTGTGGTAGTAATGTTGTCGGTTGCTGTCTTAGAAACTGAATTCTCTGTGGTGGTAAGCATTACCTGACACTCCATTTCTGACGCTTCGGTGTCATCTGCGGTCTCGGTGCTGTCTGCTGTCTCAGCGTCATCTGCAGTCTCGGTGCTGTCTACTGTCTCGGTGTCATCTGCGGTCTCCGGTGCTGTAAAGGTCAGTCCCGCGGAGGCTGCCGCAAAAATGTAGCTGCCGCTAACACTTGCGGTATAATCGGTGCTCTCTACCTCAGGAAGCAGATAAAATGGATTTCCATTATAACTGTATTGTCCACTGTTGTCTGCTACTACACCTTCTACTACAGTTACCCCATACGCTGCCAGGATACTTTCAAAATTAGGCAGATCAGGATAAGCATAATTCACGCTGATCAAGGCTTTTCCTCCTGCCTGCAGATAAGCAATGACTTTCTGGGCGTCGGCCTCGTTAAAATCCTGAGCTGGTGCGTTAATGATGATCGCCTGAGCATCTTCCGGAACTGCCTCTAGATTGAACAGATCCAGATCTTCCATTGTAATGTTGGCTTTTTCCAAAGTCTCTTCAAATCCACTGCCAATGGCGGTCTCACCATGACCAGATACTACATAAACAACTGGAAGTTCCTCCTGATCCATAGTGACATATTCCAATCCACTGGTAAGCTGACCTTCTGCATCATAGCCCGTCAGTGTGGTGTCATATGAATAAGTGGAATAATTAAAGGAATAATCATATTGATAAATATCGTAATAATCAATGACTCTGGATCGTTTTCCACTAACAAGGATCAAACTGTTGGTAGTAGGTGTGGAATCTGTATACTGCTGATAAAAATATGGATTTTTCGCAGGATCCACATAGGTTACCGAAATGTTCTTGGATAGATTCATATAGCGACTTAAAGTCTTATCAATCTGTGTGTCCTTATTGCTCTCTGAATTTAAGACATAGATCATTACCTCTTCTTCTAATCCTTTGACATAAGATTTGGTATCATCTGTCAATTCATAGATCTTCGCATAAGAAAGATCAAAGGAAGAAAAATCTGTTGGCAGTGAAGATGCCAGCATATTTACCACTACTGTAACCGCCACTGCGATCACAATAAATCCTGTGGAAAAAACTCCCATAGAAAGTTTTTTCTTGCTAATGCTCCAACGTCTCTTCTGGATGGACTGCACAGTAAGGAATAAAAGCAGTGCAATGACAGAAAGATAATATACGATCGCTGTCACTTCCAGACATCCATTTAAAAAATTGCTAAATGGCTGATAAAGGTCAAAACAATTTAAAACCTTTGTAAGAAGGTTACCATCTGCAGAGATCAGTCCTGTGATGGAACTCATCATATAGCTGACAAATAATGCCCCAAAGGTAAGAACTGCAGAGATCACCTGACTTTCTACTAAAGAGGAAATGACCATTCCTACTGCCAGGCTGGCGCAACCATAAAGCCAGAATCCAAATAAGGCTACGTAAGCCTCTCCCAATGGCACCGTTCCAAATTTCAATAATAAAAGCGGAGTCAGCCCCATAATGAAAATATCAATGGTAAAAGCAGATACCATAGCCAGATATTTTCCTAAGACGATCCCTCCTACAGAAACCGGGGAAGTCAATGTCAACTGATCGATCTTTAGCCTTCTGTCTTCGGAAAGGCTTCTCATGGTAAGGATCGGCACTGCGATCAGAAGAATGACTGTTACTGCATTTAATGTATAAGAAATATATGGATATCCCACACTCAGATTGTATGCAAAGAAATATAAGCCATATAATGCCAAAATTGCGGCTACAAACAGCCAACCAATGACAGAGTGAAACAGGGATTTAAATTCTCGTTTCCAAATTGCTATCATGATTTTTGCTCTCCTTCCTGTGTTAATTCCAAGAATACATCCTCTAATGATTTTGTAACGGTATGCATCTCAAGAATCGGTATCTTACTGTCTGCAAAAGCCTGAAAAATTCCTTCTCGGATATCTGCTCCCTGGGTGGAATGAACCAGGATACGAGTTTCTTCCTCTTTTTCAGCCGAAAGCACTTCTTTCTTGGAAACGTTTCCCACAGTATCTAGGATCTGTTCCGCTTCTGTCTGGCCGCCTTTTACCACCAGTTCAATCTCCTGAGAACCAGACATCAGGCCCACCAGATTTTCTGTGGTATCACTAGCTACCAGTTTTCCCTTAGAAATGATAAATACGTGTTCACATACCGCACTGATCTCTGTCAAAATATGAGAACTAAGGATTACCGTATGTTCCTGTCCTAATTCCTTAATAAGATCACGGATCTCTAAGATCTGCTTCGGATCAAGACCTACAGTTGGCTCATCTAAGATAATAAAGTCCGGATTTCCCAGGATTGCCTGAGCAAGACCCACACGCTGTTTATAACCTTTTGAAAGATTGCGGATAAGACGGTTCTCTACGTCTTTTAAAGAGATCTTTTCAATAACATTCTCCACCTCCGCTTTTCTGTCGGCTTTTTTTATCTTCTTTAACTCTGCTACGAAATACAGATATTCCGAAACGGTCATTTCCTGATACAATGGTGGAAGTTCCGGCAAATAGCCAATACACTGTTTTGCCTCCTCCGGCTGTTTAAAAATATCGTATCCGTTGATCTTAACCTCCCCTTCGGTGGCTCCTAAATATCCTGTAATCATATTCATGGTAGTAGATTTTCCGGCACCGTTCGGTCCCAGGAATCCGTAGATCTTGCCCGGCTCTAAGGTCAGGTTCAGATCCTCTACTGCTGTATGACTGCCATATTGTTTTGTAAGATGCTTGATTTCAATCACAGCATTTTCCTCCTTCATTCTAAATTACATACTTTATAGCTTATTCGTAAATTGTGTGCAAAAGCGGGAAAAATTGTGAAATAAGTGTGAACACCAGAGGAATTCCCTAGTAAATCAAAAAAGGCTCATAAGCGTATCGCGCCATGAGCCAATTATTAATTCTATTTTTAATTATTCTATTTCTTCTTGGTCACTGTACCTGTCCAGTCCCGGCTGTATCAATAGCAATTCCGGATCGTCATTCTGAATACTTCCGTAAAAATCACTTCTACCAATTGGAAGATTGCTGACGATCCCCTGTTTTACCACAAAGGAGAAGGTACTTCCCACTCCATACTCGCTTGTGATCTCCAAGTGACTGTCCATACTCTCTAATAGCTGTGTGACAATAGAAAGTCCCAGACCTAATCCTCTGGTCTTTCCTTTCTCTCTGGAATCAAATCTGGAAAAACTATTGGATATATTCTTGATATTCTCTTCTTTTATTCCAATTCCGGTATCTTTGACCTGAACCTCTAAGAATCCTTCTTCCTGATCAGCAGCTTCCCACATCATAGAGATCTCTATGGATCCCTCTTCTGTGAATTTCTGGGCGTTGGAAACCAGATTGCCTACTATCTGAAGCAATCTGGCGGAATCTCCGCTGAGTTCCTGTGGAATCCACTTATCAATTTTTAAAACGAGTTTTAAGTTTTTCTTTTCCGCCGCATATTCTGCGTAACAGCAAATATCTTGTATTAAAGATTCTGATAAATACGGCTTTTTATCCAGCTTGATCTTTCCTTCATCTAAACCAGTAAAATCCAAGATATTATTCATCATAGAAAGCAACATTCTGCCGGAAGATCGTACATTTACTGCGTACTCTTTTATTTTTTCCTGGTCACTCTCATCTAATATCTTTTCATTATAATCCAAAACAGCTGCGATAGGTGTTTTTACTTCTCTGGATACATTGGTAAGGAAACGGGATTTGGCACGGTTAGCCGCCTGCGCCTGGTTTTTCGCCAGTTCTGCCTGCTGTTTCGTTTTCTCCAATTCTTCCATGGTCTCATTCAGCAATTGGAAATTCGGCGTCTCCAAAGTAAAAAGCATAATAAACATAGCCAAAGAAACTGCAAACATTCCCATTAAAATGTCTGGCAGAAAAATTGCCTGGATCAGACATCCTGCCATAGAGATCCCCACTCCCATCCAAAGAGCTATTTTCTGTCGCATAGAGCACTTATCGTTCTTGCGGAAGAAATGAAATGCCGCAAAAAGCATAAAATAAAATGGCAGGATAAATGAGATCAAATACACCGGTCCATGAACGTACTGCCCTTGCTCATTAAAAGAAAATACCCATCCAGTGAACAGATTCACAAAGAGCAGAACAATATACAGTCCGCAGACCACTTGATTCCGCCGCATACTAAGCTGGGATTCCGGTGCTTCATAAACAAAACACAGGGCATAATAAACAAACTGATAACCATATATGGCGCTTACTAACAGATAGACCGTATTTAATAAACTATTCAGAATTGGTGGAATCCATGCCCCATAACTAATCGTGATCCCTGTTACTACATCTAGAATTGTAGTCCAACAGCACAGAACTACCAAATGCCTGAATTCCCGATTCATTTCTGTCTTAACCGGATACTGGATCACTAAAAATATGTACATCATTAATGTATATAATACTGCTGCAACTTCCAAAGTTATATTATACTGTAAACCCATCAATCATTCTCCATCAAAAAAATCATCTTAAACAGTGAGTATTTTTCACTCACTGACCCCCACATAAGCAAAAGAAGCCAAAGTCTGCAGACTCCAGCTTCTTTCCAACGACCACATTATGCGATCCGTTTTATTTGTTTCTGTAAATGATGTCGTCTCTTCCTGGTCCATTAGAAACCATGGTAATTGGGAAGCCGATCTGCTCTTCTACAAACTCAATATATTTTCTACAGTTCTCTGGAAGATCTTCGTAATTCTTGATACCACGAATATCTGTCTTCCATCCTGGAAGAGTCTTAAGAACTGGTTTTGCTTTCTCCAGTTTGCTTGTTACAGGGAAATCAGTGGTCACTTCTCCATCAATCTCATATCCAACACATACTGGGATCTCATCTAAATATCCTAATACATCTAATACAGTAAAGGCAACATCTGTGGTTCCCTGTAAACGACATCCATACTTAGAAGCTACACAGTCGAACCATCCCATACGTCTTGGACGTCCTGTAGTTGCACCGAACTCACCGCCGTCACCACCGCGTCTTCTTAATTCGTCTGCTTCCTCTCCAAAGATCTCGCTTACAAATGCACCAGCTCCTACTGCGGAAGAGTATGCTTTACATACGGTAATAACCTGTTTGATCTCATATGGAGCAATACCTGCACCAATGGCACCATAAGCTGCTAAGGTAGAAGATGAAGTAACCATTGGATAGATTCCATGATCTGGATCTTTTAATGTTCCCAGCTGACCTTCTAAGAGAATGGTCTTTCCTTCTTTGATCGCCTTATCTAAGAAAGCAGATACATCGCAGACATATGGAGCAACCATATCTCTGTATTCATGTAAAGTATCTAATAATTCCTCTGGATTGATCAGTGGTTTATGATATAAGTGCTCTAAAAGAACGTTCTTCTGCTCTGCTACACGAACTACTTTTTCTTTTAAGAGTTCTTCATCAAATAACTCACTTACCTGGAATCCGATCTTTGCATATTTATCAGAGTAGAACGGTGCAATACCAGACTTAGTAGAACCAAAGGATTTTCCTCCCAGACGCTCTTCTTCGTACTGGTCAAATAAAATATGATATGGCATTACAATCTGGGCACGGTCTGAAACAAGGATCTTAGGCTCTGGTACATTTCTGTCAGTAATGGATTTGATCTCATTGAATAAAACAGGAATGTTAAGTGCAACACCATTTCCAATAATACTAGTAGTATGATCGTAGAATACACCAGATGGAAGGGTATGCAGTGCAAATTTACCATAATCATTTACGATGGTATGACCGGCATTCGCTCCTCCCTGGAAGCGGACAATAATGTCTGCCTGCTTTGCCAGCATGTCCGTAATCTTACCTTTTCCTTCATCGCCCCAGTTGGCGCCTACTACTGCTTTAACCATTTGTTTATTTCCTCCTAATATGTCAAAATGTATCTCCTGCCCGAAAACAAGAGATCAATAGTGCAAACTGTATCAATTAATCTACTGATAATTTCTTTGTACAGGCAAGTGCCAATGCTCCTGGTCCAATATGACAAGATACAGACAGAGACAGTGGATTCATAAGGATCTCCATACCTGGGAATGCTTCCTGAACTTCCGCTTTAAACTTCTCTGCAGCTTCTTTATCATAAGTATATGCCATTTCCAAATGCATATTTTTGCCTTCCGGATCATGGAATCGCTCTGCAAAATCTCTCTTGATACTGTCGATCATAATGCTCTTGCCCTGCTTAGAGGTACGGGCTTTTGCAAAAGCATCCAGCTTCTCACCCTGAATCTGAAGTACCGGCTTTAATTTGAGCAAAGTACCAAGGGCAGCTGCCGCAGGAGTGACTCTTCCTCCCTTTTTCAGATAATAAAGAGTATCTACCATAATATAAATAGAAGATTCAAATTTCACTTCTTCTAAAATGTCCTTGATCTCTGCAGCACTTTTTCCTTTTTCTGCCAACTCCATAGCGTCCATAACAGACTGTCGCTGGGTTACAGAAATTCGCTGATTGTTCACTACCTGAACTTTTCCATCATAATCCTGTGATAACATATAAGCTGTTTCACAAGAACTGCTTAAACCTGAGGACATAGGAATATATACGATCTCATCGTATTCTTTCAAAAGCTCGTCCCATTTCGAGGTAAGTTCGCCAACTAATGGCATGGATGTCTTGATCTCACAATCCTCTTTCAACTTCTCATAGAACTGTTCCTGAGTCAGATCGATATCCTCATAGTACATTTTTTCATCAATGTAAAATGGCATTGGAAGCACTACTACACCAAGGTCTTTGGCTTCAGACTGGGTAATACCGCTATTACTATCGGTCATAACGATTACTTTACTCATAATTCCTCCGTCTTTACTTTCAATAAAAATCATTTGCAAGATTTACATTTGCTGATTACAATCAGTTCCTATTATAGCATAGCCATGGATTCTGTGGCAAGCATTCCAGCAAAGTTTCTTCTGGTTTTGAACTTAAAACAGGCACATCTTTGATTGGATGTGCCTGTTTGTTATACTATCTAAGCAGTACTTTTTATAAAATTACGCTTTATTTATCTGCGTTGCCGCAAGATTACATCATTCCGCCCATTCCTGCGCCTGCTGGCATTGCTGGTGCGTCTTCTTTGATATTAGCTACTGCTGATTCTGTAGTAAGTAAGGTAGAAGCTACAGAAGTTGCATTCTGAAGTGCGCTTCTTGTTACTTTTACAGGATCAAGGATTCCGCTTGCTACCATATCAACATATTCTTCTGTTGCTGCATTAAATCCGGTTCCTGCAACAGACTCTTTTACTTTATTGATGATAACTGCACCTTCTAATCCAGCGTTTGCTGAGATGTAGTAAAGTGGAGCTTCTAATGCTTTTAAGATTACTTTTGCACCGGTCTTCTCATCACCTTCTAAGGTTTCTGCCAATGCAGCAACCTTCTTAGAAGCATGGATGTATGCAGATCCGCCCCCTGCGATGATTCCTTCTTCTACTGCTGCTCTTGTAGCATTTAAAGCGTCTTCCATACGGAGTTTTGCTTCTTTCATTTCTGTTTCAGTTGCAGCACCTACACGGATAACAGCTACGCCGCCAGCCATTTTTGCAAGTCTTTCCTGAAGTTTCTCTTTATCAAATTCAGATGTGGTCTCTTCGATCTGTCCTTTGATCTGGTGGATTCTAGCCTGGATCGCATCTTTATCTCCAGCACCATCAACGATAACAGTATTCTCTTTCTGAACTTTAACAGATTTTGCACGGCCTAACATATCTAAGGTAGTATCTTTTAATTCCAGACCTAAATCTGCGCTGATCACCTGACCACCTGTTAATACAGCGATATCCTCTAACATTGCTTTTCTTCTGTCGCCATATCCAGGAGCTTTTACAGCTACTACGTTGAATGTTCCACGAAGTTTATTTACGATCAGAGTTGTTAATGCTTCACCTTCGATGTCTTCTGCAATGATGAGTAATCTTGCACCAGACTGTACAACCTGCTCTAACAGTGGAAGGATCTCCTGAATGTTAGAGATTTTCTTATCTGTGATCAGGATGTATGGATCATCTAAAGTTGCTTCCATCTTATCCATATCATTGCACATATATGCGGAAACATATCCACGGTCGAACTGCATACCTTCTACTAAATCAAGTTCTGTTACCATAGTCTTAGATTCTTCGATTGTGATAACGCCGTCGTTTGTAACTTTTTCCATAGCGTCTGCTACCAGGTTACCAACTTCTTCATCACCAGCGGAAAGAGCTGCAACTTTTGCGATCTGCTCTTTTCCGTTCACTTTCTGGCTCATTTCCTTTAAAGCTTCTACTGCACAATCAGTAGCTTTCTTCATACCACGACGTAAAACGATTGGATTTGCGCCTGCTTCTAAGTTCTTCATACCTTCCTGAACCATTGCCTGAGTAAGGACAGTTGCAGTTGTAGTACCGTCACCAGCTACGTCATTTGTCTTAGTTGCTACTTCTTTTACAAGCTGTGCTCCCATGTTTTCGAAAGCGTCTTCTAATTCGATCTCTTTTGCAATGGTAACACCATCGTTAGTGATAAGTGGAGCACCGAAAGATTTATCTAATACAACATTTCTTCCTTTTGGTCCTAATGTTACTCTTACGGTATTTGCTAATTTATCTACACCTGCGCCTAAGGCTGCTCTTGCTTCTGATCCATATTTAATTTCTTTTGCCATAATATTTTCCTTCTTTCTATATAATTGCTATATCTTCTTATTCAACAACTGCAAGAATATCATTCTGTCTTACAATGATGTATTCCTGTCCGTCTAATTTTACTTCTGTTCCAGAGTATTTGGAGTAGATTACTTTCTGTCCTTCTTTGACCTGCATTACTACTTCTTTTCCGTCAACCAGTCCACCTGGTCCAACAGCGATCACTTCTGCTTCCTGTGGCTTTTCCTGAGCGGAGCTTGTTAAAATGATTCCTGATTTTGTAGTTTCTTCTGCTTCCAGTTGTTTTAATACAACTCTGTCTGTTAATGGTACTAATTTCATGTTGAATTCCTCCTTAAACTCTTCTATTCTATATTTTTGTTTTAATTGCCAACGCATACTTTAAAAAGTTGCTGGTGGCAGGTTTTCTTGGTTATTAGCACTCATTCGCTTCGAGTGCTAACCGATGGTTATATAATAGTTTTTTCTTTTTCCCACCGCAACCGGATTTAGAAACGTCATTTTCCGTTTTTCTCGCTTTTACTCGTTTTTGCTCACGTTTTCTCGTTTTTTCTTCTCTTTGGCGTTTTTATACTTTTTTTATGTTTTTATTTCTAGTTCATATTTTCAAAAAACGAGACATCTCCTCGGTCTGCTGGGCTTTATATCGGTCTGCCGGGCTTTATATCAGCCCGTAGTGCTTCATGGCATGGTAGATTCCGTCTTCATGAAGGTCTCTTGTGACAAACTCTGCGGCTTCCTTTGCAGTCTCAGTGGCATTTCCCATGGCAATACCATGGCCTACGAATTCCAGCATATCCAGATCGTTGATACTGTCTCCAATTGCATAAGTATCTTCTACCGGCACTCCTAAGTATTCACAGAGCCATTTGATTCCTGTGGCTTTTGAGGTGTTCTTCGGCACAAATTCCACCACATTCCCTGCATGGCGCAGTACATCAAACTCAGCTTCTACTTTTTTTTCAATCCTCTCAAAATCTGTTCCTTCAATGATATCTCCAGAAAACTTATTGATCCGAATGTCTTCTTCATAGCCATTTAACACCTTGGCATGGTCTCCCATATCCTGAAACAGATAGAGCACAAAGGGATCCGCTTCAAATCCTTTTTCATCTATCCAATGATATTTCGGGCCTTCTAATACCACTGGCATTTTGCAGTCTTTTAATAAAGAAATGATCTTTCTTACTGTCTCCTCAGAAAGCAACTTCTCATAAATGATCTCTCCATCCATCTCCACATGATTGCCACAGGCTGCGATGATTCCGTCAAATCCTAAGTCCATCAGCTTCTTAGAACAGATATTGCCTCTTGCCCTTCCACTGCAGAGAAATGTCTTGTGCCCGTTCTCTTTTAGTTTGGCTATGGTGTCTATGGTACTCTGGGGGATTTCCATATGGTCATCCCA
>JAGAOC010000094.1 GCA_017623935.1 Agathobacter sp.
CCGGCGCACAGGCGAATGTCCGGCAGGAGAAGTCCTACGAGGAGCTGGCAAGCATGGCGTCTTCGGTGGTTCTGATCTTGATCCATGATAACAAGGGAGAAGTTGTGGGAAGTGGATCCGGGATCATGATAGGAAGAAATGGATATATCCTTACCAATAATCATGTGACTAGAGGGGGAAGAGCCTTTACAGTCCGGATCGAAGATGATGATCAGGCTTATACGACAGATGAGATCATAAAATATCATTCTGTGTTAGATCTTGCCATCATTAGGATCCAAAGAGAGTTAAAACCTTTACCAATATATAATGGAACCCAGAAGTTAGTCAGAGGACAGCGGGTGGTAGCCATCGGTAGCCCGTTAGGTCTTTTTAATTCCGTGTCCGATGGGATTATCTCAGGTTTTCGTAAGATAGATGATGTGGATATGATACAGTTTACGGCACCGATCTCCCATGGAAGCTCGGGAGGAGCAGTACTGAATATGTATGGCGAAGTCATCGGGATCAGTACCGCAGGGATCGATTCCGGGCAAAATATTAACCTGGCAATGGGATATGAATGTATCAATTCCTTTATTCGTGGATTTACATAAAAGGATTTGGGGAATAAGAAGTCTTTTGGGAGAAGAGGATCGAGGCTAAGTGGGAAGGATTTATTGTAATTTATTCGGGGAAATGTTACAATGACAAATGAAATCAAACTTGGAGGCAGACAAATGAAAAAATTTAATACAAAGGTGAGATTGTCCTTTAATTCTCCAGTTATTTTGACTTTTACTTTGTTATGTTTTGCAGCATTGGTCTTGAGTTGGATAACGAATGGCAATACGAATCTGTTGCTGTTTAGTGTGTATCGTTCCTCTCTTTTGAATCCGCTAACCTATGTTCGGTTCGTAGGCCATGTGTTAGGCCATGCTAACTGGGAACATTTTCTTGGAAATATGATGTTACTTTTGGTGGTAGGGCCATTGTTAGAAGAGAAATATGGTTCTTCTAATATCTTATTTGTGATCCTGACCACTGCATTAGTAACAGGATTGATCAATTTTATCTTTTTCCCGCATGTACAGCTCTTAGGAGCCAGCGGTGTGGTATTTGCTTTTATCTTATTATCTCCTTTTACCGGGGTGAAAGAAGGCACGATTCCGATCACCCTGATCTTGGTGGCGCTTATGTATATTGGGCAGCAGGTATATGACGGACTTTTTATTCAGGATAATGTGGCAAATCTTACACATATTATCGGTGGTGTGATCGGAGCGTTATTAGGATTTATTATGCATAAGAATAAAATGAACAGATATTAAAGGTGTAGAAATTCATGTTAGATCGTGTTAAGGTTCAGAATCTGAGTGAGTTTTTCTCTCCATTGGAAAATAGGAGTAGCAAAGGCGTATATTTCTATCGGATCAATGGATATAATCAGCAGGTGGCTGATTTTATCCGGAAATATTACGAAGCTGCAAGGTCTGCCGGAGTTGTGATCGAAGGCAGGATTCCTAATCCGGATGAGAAAAATCTTGCATATTTTAATGAAATAATGGGGACGGATTTTCAGTTAAGTCTGGGCTTTTTAACCAGCAGTCTGAAGAAATGGCTTCCACGCATGAGTGAGTATCAGCGGAATGTGGTCGCCACCGCCATGTATGATACATTAGATGATTTACGGAAAAACGGTAAGAATGAAAATATGCTGAAAAATGCATATACCAAATTTATGTGCTGGTTGTACTATAAGTTTGAGAGGATCGTAAATCAACTGGGGAATAGCGATGTTCCTAAGATATTGTATGAAGGGGAGATCAGTAAGTACGAGTTTTTACTGATCCGGATCTTAGCTGGGGCAGGTTGTGATGTTGTCCTATTGCAATATAAAGGAGATCAAAGCTATTTATCTCTTGATCCGGCTTCTCTGTTTTCAGATGAATTACGTCTCCCGTTACTGGGGGCTTTTCCTGCGGAATTTAACTTGAAATGGATTCGGGAACAGAAGCAGGAAACAGAGAATAATGAGCGACTCTATGGACAAAAACCTACAGTGGCAAATTGCACGAATGCCTGGATCAAAGGAAAAGGATTTAGTGATTTTTTGACCGCGATACAGAAGAGAGGAAAAGATCCGAAGTTCTTTTACAACTGTTATTGTCGGATCAATGGTGTGGAAGATAAACTCACCTATTTGAATGAGTTGCATCAGTTCCGGCAGGAGATGAAAAGTTATCAGAGAAAAATTGTGATCGTGGATCAGGTCATCGAACCGCCTTCTATGGAGGAGATCAGTCAGATCAAAAGAAATAATTATGTAAGACAAGATCAACTGATAACGGATCTGGCGAAGAATATCCAGTATCCTGCGAATATGGAATTGCAGAGGATCATGGTAAAAGCCTTTGTGGATGTACTTTTGGAGGCATCCAAGAAAGAAGGTATGTCTTTAAATAAATTGACCAATAAAGCCGTGTATCTGCTCTGTTGGTTGAAACGGTATAGGGAGCAGCTTTTCTGTAATTGGGCAATGCCGGATATCTCTTGTTTTATCTATCTGGGAGGTTGCAAGAACAGTAATGAAGCACTGTTTATGCAGTTATTGGCAAGACTTCCAATTGATGTGTTGATCTTAAATCCGGATCTGAATACAAAATGTTGTTTGGAGGATACTCTTTTATATGAGATCAATCATAGAGACAGTATGGTAGTAGAGAAGTATCCTCAGGAAAATACTTCCCTTCATATTGCCACAGCCGCATATCATGCGGAACGGGATTTAGATAATATGATGTATCAGGATTCCGGAGTTTATAGGGATAAACAATATGCGAAAGCAACCTCAGTGACCCTACAGACCATGTATGAAGAGATCTACATTTTATGGAATCAGGAATTAAAATACCGACCGAATTTCAGCACCATGGATAATACAGTAAATATGCCGGTCATCTTTGCAAAAGTCAGCGGTATCAAAGATGGAGATGTATGGCCTTACTGGGCAAAGATCAGAGAGCTTTTGACACAGGAAAGTTTTTTGATATGCCGGTCACCATTTTTAAAATCCACAGATCCGAATCCGATGAAGCAATATGCTACAGAGTTTTTCAAAAACGGAAAATTGCAGCGTGAGAAGATAAAGGCACATCCGTCTTATCAGTATGGTGTCTTAAGAGAAGAGATACAGGAACACATTTTAGATAAATTACAGATCTTGATCGATCAGAAGATCATCAAGGGCACTTTTGAAAACGGTACAGAATATACCATTGTTTCTACGGCTCTCAATATGGATAAATTACTGGTCAGAATGTTACAAAGATTCGATTTTACCAAGAAAAATCCAAAAATTGTGCATATTAACACAAGAGAGGAGACGTTGTCTCTGGAAGATTCTATACTAATGGCATTTCTAAATCTGTTGGGATTTGATATAATATTCTTTGTTCCAACAGGTTACCAGACGGTGGAGAGGTATTATACAAGAAAGTTAGTGGAGGAGCACCAGATAGGGGAATATTTATATGATCTAACAGTTCCGAATCTGGACGCGATTCCAGCAACCCCACGCAATTCATGGCGTGATAAAATATTTAAGAGAGGTACATGATTATGGGACTTGATTTTAGCAGAACAGCTACTCAGCAGGTGGCAACAGCACCAGATACGAAGGAAGAACTTGCAGTAGTAGAACAGTACGACATTATGGAGGATAGACAGCAGTTAAATGAAGTGCTGGTCAATTCACCGGAAGTAGATGCGTTGGTAAGTACAATTGAGATTGACAATATGGAATCCATTGTATCTTTTGGTGCCGAGGCGGCAGAAGAGATCTCCAAAGCATCTGATATCGTTCTTAACAGCATGAACATGGAGCAGCTGGATGAATCCAGCGAGATGCTGAAAGTTCTTGCAGATATCATGAAGAAATTCGATATTGATGAGATCAAAGAGAATCCAAGTTTATTTGGAAAATTATTTGGAAATCTCCGTAAACAGTTAGATAAGATCCTTGCTAAGTATCATACTATGGGCGAGGAAGTAGATAAGATCTACGTACAGTTAAAACAGTATGAAGGAGAGATCAAACAGTCTAACAGAAAATTAGACCAGATGTTTGAGGCAAATGTAAATTACTACCATGAACTGGTAAAATATATTTTGGCAGGTGAGCAGGGCTGTCGTGAGATCGAAGCCTATATTGCTCAGAGACAGGCGGATATGGAATCCACCGGAGATAATTCCATTCAGTTCGAGATCCAGTCTCTCCAGCAGGCATTAATGCTTCTGGAACAGAGAACACAGGATTTAAGAACTGCAGAAAGTGTAGCAATTCAGTCTATACCAATGATCAAGACCATGGAATTTTCCAATATGAATCTGGTCAGAAAGATCAACTCTGCATTTATCGTAACTCTGCCAGTATTTAAGCAGGCGTTGGCTCAGGCGATCCTGTTGAAGAGACAGCGTTTACAGGCAGAAGCTATGGAAGCATTAGATGAGAAGACCAACGAAATGCTGGTTAAGAACGCAAGAAATACTGTAGAACAGTCTAAGATGACAGCTAGAATGGCAGCAGGAAGTTCAATTAAGATCGAGACCTTAGAGACTACTTGGCGTACCATTGTAAGCGGAATCGATGAGACCAGACAGATTCAGGAGAACGCAAGAAAACAGCGCATTGATGATCAGGCTAGATTAGAGGCCATCAAGAAAGAATTCAATGAGAAATATTGTATGCCTGACAAGAAAAAATAAAATACATAGATAAAAGACAATGATCACAGGAGGGAATGTATTATGCCAATCAATTTAGCGAAAGGACAGAAAGTTGATCTTACAAAAGGAAATCCAGGATTAAAGAATATCATGGTCGGCCTGGGATGGGATGTAAATGCGTATGATTCCGGAGCAGACTTCGATCTGGATGCAGCAGCATTTATGTTAGGCTCCAATGGAAAATGCCCAACAGAGAAAGAATTCGTTTTCTATGGCAATCTTGAGCACCCAAGTGAATCTGTAAAACATATGGGAGATAATCTTACAGGAGAAGGAGATGGAGATGATGAGCAGATCCAGATCGATCTGACAAAGATCCCTTCTAACGTAGAGAAGGTTGCTTTTACAGTTACTATTTATGACGCAGATGCAAGACGTCAGAATTTTGGTCAGGTTTCTAATGCATTTATCAGAATCGTAGATGAAGCAACGGATAGAGAACTGATCAGATATGATCTGGGAGAAGATTTCTCCATCGAGACAGCAGTAGTAGTTGGTGAGTTATACAGACATAATGGTGAATGGAAATTCAATGCCATCGGAAGCGGCTTCCAGGGAGGTCTGGCAGCATTATGTGGTCACTATGGTATTGAAGTAGCATAAGGAGGTTTAATATGCCAGTAAGTTTACAAAAAGGACAGAAAGTCAGCATTACAAAAGGAAATCCAGGACTGAATAATGTAGTGATCGGTCTTGGATGGGATGTAAATCAGTTTGATACAGGCGGAGCATTCGATCTGGATGCAACAGCATTTCTGCTTACAGACAGCGGAAAAGTATCAAGATCTGAGGATTTTGTATTTTTCGGAAATTTATCAGATCCATCCGGTGCTGTACAGCACTTAGGTGATAATCTGACAGGAGCAGGAGATGGAGATGATGAGCAGATCAAGATCTGTCTTTCTCAGGTGCCTGCAAACATTACCAAGATTGCTTTTGCAGTTACCATCTATGATGCTGAGGTAAGACGTCAGAACTTTGGTCAGGTAAATAATGCATTTATCCGTATTTATAACGAGGATAATGGAGAAGAACTCTTAAGATATGATCTGGGAGAAGATTTCTCTATTGAGACAGCAGCAGTATTTGGTGAGTTATATAAGAATAACGGAGAATGGAAATTCAATGCTATCGGAAGCGGCTACCAGGGAGGTCTGGCAGCATTATGCGCTAACTATGGTGTAGAGGTTGAATAATAAGGAGGACGAATATGTCAATTAGTTTACAGAAGGGTCAGAAAGTAAGTCTGACCAAGGATAACGCAGGTCTTTCAAGAGTTGTGATCGGATTAGGCTGGGATGAAGTTCAGCAGAAGAGAGGATTCTTCGCTCCAAAGCCACAGTCCATCGACTGTGATGCCTCTGCACTTATGTTACAGAGTGGACGCTTGGTAAATCAGGGAGATATCGTATATTTCGGTAATTTAAGACATCAGACTGGTTCTGTACAGCATATGGGAGATAACCTGACAGGTGCAGGAGACGGAGATGACGAGCAGATCGTAGTTGATCTGTCAAGTGTTCCAGCTCAGTATGACAGAATCGTGATCGTTGTTAATATCTATCAGGCACTTCAGAGAAATCAGCATTTTGGAATGATCCAGAACGCATTCTGCCGTCTGGTAGACGCAAGAAACAATACTGAGTTATGCAAATACAATCTGACAGAAAGCTATCCGGGAATGACCGCCATGATCTTCGGTGAGGTATACAGACATAACGGAGAATGGAAATTCAATGCGATCGGTCAGGGAACAAATGATCCAGGATTAGGCGAACTGATCAAGAGATACGTATAAAAATACATAAAATGTGTAACAGGGGGAGACACTTTAATGAAGTATCTCCTTCTATGCATATAAAGAAAATTTTTTTTGAGAGGAAGAATATTGTAATGAAGTACAATGGATTGAATGACCAAGAAGTCCTTGAATCCCGGGAGAAACATGGTTCCAATATGATCCCAGATTCGGAACCTACCACGTTTTGGGAGGAGTTCAAGGAGACCTTTAAAGACCCGATGATCAAGATCTTGCTGGCAATCGCAGCAATTATGATCGTTATGTTCTTTGTAGGGTATGCAGAGATCTACGAGCCACTGGGAACTATCGTAGCAGTGCTTATCGTAGCTTTTGTTTCTGCAAAAACAGGTGTTGCCAGCGATACCAAATATCGTGAATTAAAGGACAGCACCAAAAAAGACCAGTGTAAAGTATACAGAAATGGTCTTGTAACTGTCATTGATGTAGATGACGTTGTAGTAGGCGATAAAGTCTTATTACAGTCAGGTGACAAGATTCCAGCTGATGGTGTCTTAGTTTCCGGTTCCTTAAGAGTGGACAACTCCGCTTTAAATGGTGAAGCAGAAGAATGTAAGAAATTCGAAGCACCAGAAGGATTCCAGTTAGCAGATGATATCACAGGTGATACCTTCGTTGATAAACATTCTCTGTTCAGAGGCGCTGTAGTATTTGACGGTGAAGGAATCTTAGATGTAAGAAAAGTCGGCTTAAAGACCATGATGGGTAAAATGGCTGAGGAAATGCAGGAAGATGAGCCTGATTCTCCACTGAAAGTAAAACTTGCAAAACTTGCAAAACAGATCTCTACTTTCGGATATATCGGAGCTATTGCCATCTCTGTTTTATATTTTGCATATTTCATTATGAATGCAGGCGGATTTGCAGCTTATTTTGCAATGGAACCGGCAGAGATCATCAAAGATGTTATTGAAGCAGTTTCTCTTGCAATCGTAATCATCGTATGTGCAGTTCCAGAAGGTCTGCCACTTATGATCTCTCTGGTATTAATGCAGAACACCAGCAAGATGTTGGATCACAACGTTCTTGTTCGTAAAGCAGAAGGTATCGAGACCGCTGGTTCTTTAAATATTTTATTCAGTGATAAGACAGGTACTATCACAAAAGGTATGTTAGAAGTAGTAGATTTCTTCACTGCTGATGGTAAATCTATCGAAATTGCTGAATTAAGCAAACACAGCAAAGTAAAAGGACTTGTAGATCTGGCAATCGGTAAGAACACCCAGTCTATGTTCGACTCTGAGCACCGCGTGATCGGTGGTAATGCGACTGACCAGGCATTAATGAAATTCATTGGTGAATCTACATTTAAGGCTCTTGGCGAGAACAAAGAGTATATTGTAACTGCCAGCCAGGGATTTAACTCAACAAACAAATTCAGCCAGGCAAGGATCGATGCTGTAGGAAAGACTTTCTACAAGGGTGCGCCAGAGCGTCTCTTAGCGAAAGCAACCAAGTATCTGGATGCTGATGGCAATGTAAAAAGTTTAGATCTTGCAACCTTAAATAAAAAGATTGATGACTTAGCAGCAAAAGCTATGCGTGTGCTTGCTTTTGGATATTCTGAGCAGCCATTGACAGAGAGTTCTATCAATGATGACGTAGTACTGATCGGTCTTGTAGGTATCCGTGATGATGTACGTCCAGAAGCAAAAGAAGCGATCCAAGAAGTACAGAGTGCAGGAATCCAGGTAGTTATGATCACTGGTGACCGTTTGGAAACAGCTGTTGCTATTGCAAAAGACGCAGGCTTATTAAAGAGTGAAAATGATAAAGCATTATCTTCTGCTCAGTTAAATGAAATGTCTGATGATGAGGTTAAGGCGATCATTCCTCAGATCCGTGTTATTGCTCGTGCTCTTCCAACAGATAAGTCCCGTATGGTAAGACTTTGTCAGGAAATGAACTTAGTAGTTGGTATGACTGGAGACGGTGTAAACGATTCCCCAGCATTAAAGAGAGCAGATGTTGGTTTTGCTATGGGTAGCGGTACAGAAGCTGCCAAAGAAGCAGGAAAGATCGTAATCTTAGATGATAACTTCAAATCCATTAAGGATGCGATCTGGTATGGTAGAACTATTTACCACAACATTTTGAAATTCTGTAAATTCCAGTTGGTAATTAACGTAGCTGCAGTAGTTGTAAGTGCTATCGCTCCATTCTTTAGAGTAGAAGAGCCATTAAAGGTTACTCACTTATTATTCGTTAACCTGGTAATGGATAGTCTTGGAGCTATCATGCTTGGTAACGAACCAGCATTAAAAGAATATATGACAGAGAAACCAAGAAGAAGAGATGAGAGCATCGTAAGTAAGAAGATGGCTGCTCAGATCGGTGTTATGGGTGCTTGGCTTACTGTTTTAAGTTTCTTATTCTTTAAAGTGCCATTCTTTGCAGAAATCTTCGGTGGCTGGAGATTAGATGATGCAGGTAACGTATTAGCTGGCGTACCAAGTGACAAGCATTTAACCGGATACTTTGTATTATTCATCCTTGCAGCCTTATTTAACGGCTTTAACGTAAGAGATGATGGTTTTGGTATCTTTAAAGGCTTAAATGAAAATACAGGATTCTTAAAGGTATTCTTCGTTATTATCCTGGTACAGGCTGTGATCGTAAATGCGGCATTAGTTCCATTTGCACCATTCCAGTGGATCGGAAATATGTTCAGCTGTGTTCCATTTGGAATTAAAGGATGGATCACTGTGATCCTTCTTGCTGTAACTATGATCCCAGTGGATCTTATCAGAAAAGCGGTTATTCGGCTTAAGAAGTAATAAAGGAGCAGGTGTGTGGTAGAAATGCCACACACCTTTATTGATTATGATAATCTTCAATGTGGATTTAGATAATACACTGATCTATTCTTACAAACACGATATCGGTTCAAAAAAACGTTGCGTAGAGATCTATCAGGGTAGAGAGATCTCATACATAACTGAGAGAACTTATGAGCTTCTTAGAAAAGTAAAAGAAAAGGTATTGATGGTTCCAACCACTACTAGAACCATTGAACAATATGAGCGTATCGACCTGCAGATAGGGGCATTTCCCTATGCATTGGCATGCAACGGTGGAGTTCTTTTGATCGATGGAAAAGAAGATGAAACCTGGTATCAGGACTCTTTAGAATTAGTGAAGGATTGCTCTTTGGTCATGGAAAAGGCGATCGGACTTTTAGAACAGGATGCAAACCGTTCCTTTGAGATCAGATACATCAAGGAACTATTTATTTTTACTAAGAGTGATCGACCAGAGGAGACCATCCATTATCTTTCTTCCAGACTAGATACCAGCCTGGTGGATGTATTTTCCAACGGAGTCAAGGTTTATGTGGTTCCAAAGGTTTTAAATAAGGGATTGGCGGCAAAACGCCTCAAGGAGAAGCTTTCCGGAGATTTGGTGATCGCGGCAGGTGATAGCGAATTCGACATTTCCATGTTGGATTTTGCCGATCATGCCATAATGCCAGAGGCTTTAGATGCCGATATAAAAAATAAAGAGAGTGTAACAGTAATGTCCATAGAACGATTGTTTTCTGAGGGGCTTTTAGAGTGGATCTTGGATGAGGAGGTGCTTTTATGAAATTTAGTATGGTAGAAAATGATAAGTCAACATTCTGGGACGAAGTGATCTTAGGGTTGATCGTGGTACTCTGTATTGCAGTAGGTGTTGTGCTGGTAGTAACAAGACCAAGCATTTGGATCATTGATTCCACCTTTACCACAGTGGTGGGTGTATTGATCGCAGCAGTAGGTGTGATGTTCATTCCGGGATTGATCTACAGACTGTTGACTAATGATAAGAAAGAGAAATAGCGCAGAGAAAAAGAGCGTATGAAATTTGAAGACAATGATCGTGAGTAAATAAAAAAATCCATTTGCAAACCCTTGCAAATGGATTTTTTGGTAAAATGTCCTTAATCTTTCTTCTTCCCGCGTAATGCACAGAAGAATACAAATGCCAGAAGTACAATGGCAAAAGTCATCCAGCCAAGAAGAACAGGCAGTGGCTGGGTATGGAAAGTGTCATAGTAGCCGCCTAAGTACACAACGATAATGATGAGCGGGATCACATAGGAAACATAGCCTTTCAAGGATTTTGGTAAATGAAGTCCTTTTCCGGCGTTGGCTTCTTCCAGGAAAGCATCCCAGCCCCAGCCGTTTTTGCGGGTACAGAAAAGCACATAACCCAAGCTGCCCAGAGGAAGAAGGGTGTTGGTCACCAGGAGGTCTTCCAGATCCATAATATTGCTGTTTGCGCCTAAAGGCTGGAAGCCAGAGAGTACATTAAAGCCGAGAACTGCTGGGATACTTAAAATGATCAGCAGGACGGCACTGACTAAAACAGTTTTCTTACGAGACCAGCCCAGCAGCTCCATGTCAAAGGCGACAATGCTTTCAAATACTGCAATTACGGTAGTAAGTGCAGCGAAGGTCAAAAATAGGAAAAACAGCGCGTTCCAGATACGTCCTCCAGGAATCTGGGCGAAGATATTTGGAAGGGTGATAAATACCAGTTTTGGACCGGAGTTTGGTTCGATTCCGAAAGAAAAACAAGCTGGAATGATAATGAGACCAGCGGTAAGTGCCACAAAAGTATCCAGAAGGGTAATGTTGATCGCTTCTCCTGCAAGGCTTCTGGAGCGATCCAGATAGCTTCCGAAGATCTGCATACAGCCAATACCAATGGACAAAGTAAAAAATGCCTGACTGAGGGCGGCGAATATTACATTTCCAATGCCGTTATCCAGCATTTTCTGGAAATCTGGTACTAAATAGAATTTAATACCTTCTCCAGCGCCTTCCATAAAAAGAGAGTGAAAAGCAAGAACGATCATAATAAGAAGCAGCGCAGACATCATGAATTTGCTGATCTTTTCAATTCCGGAGTTTAGTCCCAGATAACAGACGCCGAAGCCGATCACGCAGACTAAGATCATCCAGAATAACATGGTAGGAGCGCTTGCCTTCATAGTGTCAAAGGCGTTTGTGATCTGTTCTGGGGTTGCCCCGTCAAAATCTCCTCTCAAGCTGCGGAAGCAGTAGTACATCATCCAGCCTGCTACAGTGGTATAGAACATCATGAGCAGGTAGCAGCCCAAGATACCGATCCCTTTTAATTTGGACCAGGAAGTTCCTTTTGGTGCCAGCTGATCAAAACCGGTAGCAGCGCTTCGCTTACTGCCGCGTCCTACAGCAAATTCACAGATCATTACCGGAATTCCCAGGAGCACTAAGAAAAGAAGATAGATCAGGATAAAGGCGGCACCGCCATATTTTCCGCAGATGTAAGGGAATTTCCATACATTGCCAAGTCCGATGGCACAGCCGGCTGAAACAAGGATAAAGCCCAGCCGCGAGCCAAATTTTTCACGATTCATTGTAAATCCTCCCTAAATCATATTAGTATAAGTATAAACTACCTATAAATTATAAAGGGGATAGTGTATCTTTGTAAACTGGAAATACAAAATCAGAAAGAATAAAAAAGTTTTAAAAAATGTCAGAAAACTTGTTGGTATATAATAAAGTGTGTGATATTATGATCTCAACAAAGAAACAGACAAACAAAAACAGATAAGAAGAACAGTATCTGTAAGAATTCTAGAAGAGGAATCTTAGTAAAGTACAAAAGAAAGAACTCCATAATGAAAAGAAAAAGAGCAATTCCCAAGAGTACATAAATTACTCAGAGTGAATAAAGGGTTCAAACAAACAGGCTGATAAGAGGAATCGAGGAAAGAATTCAAGATATCCCACCAGGGGAAATAAGAAAAGGAGGTACGGTCCACCAGCAACGTAAGAAAACCACCAATCAGAGAATCAGAGAACTGGATGATCAGATTGGTACAAGAAAGTACATAAGAAAGAGAGGATAGTCCATTGGATATCAATCAGTAGAAGAGGGTGTGTATCGAAATCATGATCGCATCCTCTTCGCTTGTTGTTTTAGAGATGGGTTTCTTCCTTCCCCCCACCAGTTCTATGAAATTCTAATCTTCTCCCACCTGTTCCATAAAATTCTGGGCAGTCACACCCCTGAAATCCAATGAAATTTCCATCAGTCACCCCCTAATTCTATGAATTTCCCAAAAAAAACCTAAGGATTCTAAAAAAAATTTCAAAAGCCTTGTTTTCAATTTGCACAAAACGAACTGCGCAAAAAACGTTGGAAATTGCGCAGATAAAAACAGTCGACGTTTCCGATTGGTTAAAACTCCCAATTTTTTCGTAAATTTTATGTAAAAAACCACAGATTGACAATAGAAAATTCCATTGCTATACTCAGTACATAAAGAACAACCGATTGCGCAAAAGCGCACCAAAAAAAGGAGAAGGAAAATGAAAGGTAAAAGTGTTAAAAAACTGATTGCAAAAGCAATGGCAGTAGTATCAATGGTTTCAATGTGTGTTGGGGCTGCAGTAATGCCACAGCGAGAAGTTGCAGATGCAGCTACTTCTATTTCAGGAGTATCTCAGGTATCTTACATGACAGATGATTTTGCAAGAGGTGTAGATATCTCAGCGGTAACAGCATTAGAGAACAGCGGTGCTTCTTATTCTTATCTGGATGGAACATCAGGAGATATTTTTGATATCTTAGCTGGCGCTGGAGTAAACTATGTAAGAATTCGTATTTGGAATAATCCATATGATTCTTCATCTCCATACAAAGGATACGGCGCAGGTAACTGTGATCTTTACAATGCAAAGGTTCTTGGAAAAAGAGCTACAGACGCAGGAATGAAAGTATTCATCGATTTCCACTACTCAGATTTCTGGGCTGATCCAGCAAAACAGTACGCTCCAAAGGCATGGGCTGATTACAGCTTATCATATAAGAAAGATGCAGTTTACAATTTTACCTATGAGAGTCTTGAAGAACTGTTAGACTACGGTGTAGATGTAGGAATGGTTCAGATCGGTAATGAAACAAACAGCACAATGTGTGGTGTTGGTGGTCTTTATGATGGAGTTTGGGATTTCTCCTCTGGTGTTGCAGAATTAATGCAGCAGGGATGTTACGCAGTAGATGATATCAACAGCTCTTACAGCTTAGACATCCAGAAAGTTCTTCATTTTACAGATTTATTAGAGAACGGAAAATGGTATGCAGAATGTATCGATGAATTAGGTGTTGATTATGACGTATTTGCTACTTCTTTCTACCCAATGTGGCATGGAACTACTGATGATCTGGCAGATACACTTACATACATTGCTGAAACTTATGATAAAAAAGTTATGGTAGCTGAAACAGCTTATCCATATACTTATGACAATGCAGATACACAGGGAAATAACATTGGTGATTCTTCCGCAATGGTTTGCTCTAACTATTCAGTAAACGTAAGCGGACAGGCACAGGCTTTAAGAGATGTATTCGCAGCAGTTGCAGAAGTTAACTCCTCTAAATGGGGATACGGACTTGGCGCATTTTACTGGGAGCCAGAATGGATCGCAGTTGACAGCTCTACATGGGGAACTTATGGTTCTGGTTGGGCTTCTTCTTCCTCAGGAAATTACGAATTATTATACAATGACTCAGTAGAATATTACTCAACAACAGACGGTGGAAGTACTTGGGATAATATGTGTCTCTTCGATGAGAACGGACAGGCAATGAAATCCTTATATGTATTCAATGATATTTGCGGAAATTCAAGCACAACTTCTTCTGGAGAATCTTCTACAACAACAACTTCTTTAGAGGGAACCTACTATATTAAGAGCTACTACAGTGGAAAATACTTAGATGTTACAAACAGCTCTTCTGCAAACAATGCAAACATTCAGCAGTGGTCTTACCTGGCAAATGCTGCTCAGCAGTTCAAACTGGTAGATGCTGGAGACGGATATTATTACATCTACACTGGTGCTTCTGGATTCACAAAAGTAATTGACGTAGCAGGAAAGAGTACTGCAGATGGCGCGAACATCTTACAGTACGCATACAAAGGAACAAGCAACCAGAAATTTAAAGTTGAGGAAGTATCTTCCGGAGTATATGCGATCAAGACTGGAATCACATCAGGATCTTCTTGTCTGGATGTATACGGATGGAGCTCAGCTGACGGCGGAAACATTGCTCAGTGGACATACTGGGGCGGTGCTTGCCAGTGGTGGTATCTTGAAAAAGTAAGCTAGGATTAGCTGAAAGATAAAAAAAGAGCGTTGCAACATAAGAGATCATCTTATGGAGCAGCGCTCTTTTTGTTTGCTAGGAGGCAAAATGGCAATAGCATTTGAAATCTTCCTTTTGACACTCATCAGTCCGTAGCCTTTGTTCCCGCGGGCAGTTGCGCCAGGATAATGGCTGCAAAGATCAAAACACATCCAAGGATTTCCCGGAGGCCTAATTTCTCTTGCAACAAGATCCAGCCCGCTAATACAGAAAAAACAGATTCCAGGCTTAGAAGCAGGGAGGCAACGGTTGGATTTACGCCTTTTTGTCCGATGATCTGGAGGGTGTAGGCAACGCCACAGGACATGATCCCTGCGTATAGAAGAGGGATCCAGGCATCCCAGGACGCCAGAGACGGAAGCCACTCCGTAAAA
>JAGAOC010000012.1 GCA_017623935.1 Agathobacter sp.
AAGATTACGGAAAGGCAGGAAGTACCTTATATCTGGCGGATGTAGAGCAGACACCGGAAGGATTTTTAGAACCGGATGGTATGGTGGTAGATGGGGCAAATGTGAGTAGCACCATCATTCAGGGAGACGGTTCTACAGAGATCTACCTATATTATGACAGACAAAAATATACACTGACAGTCAATGCAGGAACTGGAATCTTGAGTGCAGATATTGAAGGAAGAAACGAAAATCCTGCCCAGGTCTACTATGGAGCCAGTGTTACCATAAATGCAGAGACAAAAACAGGTTATACCTGGGACGAGGCTGCAGGTTGGACGGGAACCTTTCAGGTAACGGATCAGAAGTACACCTTTACTATGCCGGCAAAGGATGTGACACTGACTGCCAAGGCATCCGTTATTCATTATGATATTGTCTATCATCTGGATGGAGGAACTGTCACTGGAAATCCGGCAACTTATACAGTAGAAGATAGTTTTACCCTTAAGAATCCAACAAAAGAAGGATACGATTTTCAGGGATGGACAGGCAGCAATGGAGAAGTCCAGGAAATGAAAGTGACGATCGAAAAAGGAACCACCGGGAACCTGGAGTTCTATGCAAACTGGGAGAACCTGGAATACTACCTGGCAGTCAATGGATTTTTAAATGGTACAGACAGCGAACATCTGCTGGATAGCCTTTATGACCCGGAAAGAGAACAGATCCTTGGAACCTTTGATGTGTGGATCCAAAAGCCAGGTGAAGAATGGAGCCAGGATGCAGCTCATGTGACGGAGTATAGCCGTCTGCTTCCTTATGGCACAAATTGGAAGATCGAGAACATCGAAGGAAAGGTCTATGATGAGATGTTCTATACTTATGATGGTGTAAAGATGGGAGAAGCCGGAGATCAGGCCGGCGTCTTAGAAGGTACGATCAGTGAAACAACCTGGGTAGTTCCGGTCTTTACCAGTTGGCATAAGTTAATCATTGGTGGTTATTGTGACGGTCAGATGACCGCTACCATTGATGGTTATGGAACCTTTGATATTTCCATTACCGGACAAAATGCTCTGGGACAGAAAATATCTGACATAGGAAATGACGTGACGTATTGGGAAGGCTATTATCCATATGGCGCTTCTATATGTATCTCTGATATAAAGAAAGACTCCTTTAATATAGAAAAAGGCGTATGTGCTGAAATCCTGTATGACGGATTGTATGAAAAGTTTACAAGTGCAGACACTAAACGTGAAGCAGAAGAAAAAGAGGAGAATGACACAGAGCAGAACATAGTAGAAGATTGTATGCAAGGAACATTGATCACTACGGATAATGTGTATGATCTGGTTTTGACGACATCCCAGAGTTATCGTCTTGGATTTACTTACTGGTATGAGACAATCTTGGATCAGCAGGGAGCAACTGTATTAGGAACTGAAAAAATTTGGCATACATTTTCAAATCCTGCATATTATAAAAAGGCAGGGGAAAAAAGTGCACTGGAAATGATCGTTATTCCCCAGAGATTTGGTTTTGTATTTCAGGGGTATTTTACGGAAGAAAACGGAGGAGGAGTCCAATACATAGATCCGATGGGAAATTTTATAAATGATCTGTATGCACAGAAGAAAAATCAGAGACTCTATGCCTGTTGGAACTCTCAACCACCTATCATCTCGGCATATGATTCCTATTATTCATTAGACGAGGCAAAAGAAGGAAGGATTACAGAAGAAGAACTTCTTGCTATGGCACAAGCCTGGGATGCAGAAGAAGGGGAACTTTATATTGGAAATCACAGTGGGACAATCTTTGGAATGGAAGGATTCGATGAAGCATTGTTTTTAAATCTTGAGCAAGGGGCAGCAGTTCCGGTTGTCTATGTGGCGCAAGATCAGGCTGGAAATATATGCAGGCAAACAGCAAATGTCTATGTAGTTGACACTACGCCACAGATTTTGACAATCTCTGGAAGCAAGGTACGCTTTATCAGCAAGGAGTATCTGGAATGTCTTGACAGTCAGGGGGGTCTGATGGATCAGTCTATATGGAAAACAGAGGATTTTTATGAAGTTCTCTGGCACTGTGTAAATAATTAAATGATACTTTATGTTAAAAGTGACAATTTTTAGAAATTTGAATAAATTTTTAAGTGCATAATTTACAATGAACAGAAGATGTGATAACATAAGGATAGATGAGTTCAAAAGTAACTTAATATATAAAGGGGGACATAATTTATGGCTAAAGAACTTGTTGCAATGCTTCTTGCTGGCGGTCAGGGTTCCAGATTGTATGCATTGACACAAAAACTTGCAAAACCGGCAGTTCCATTTGGAGGTAAGTATCGTATTATCGACTTCCCATTATCTAACTGTGTGAACTCCGGAATCGATACAGTTGGCATTTTAACTCAGTATCAGCCATTGGTTCTGAATGAATACATTGGCAATGGACAGCCATGGGACTTAGACCGTTTATACGGTGGTGTTCATGTGCTTCCACCATATCAGAAAGCATCTGGTTCTGACTGGTACAAGGGTACTGCAAATGCAATTTATCAGAATATTTCATTTATTGAGAGATATGATCCAGAATATGTGATCATTCTTTCTGGTGACCAGATCTGCAAACAGGATTACAGTGATTTCTTGAAATTCCACAAAGAGAAAGGCGCTGAATTCTCAGTAGCAGTTATGGAAGTTCCATGGGATGAGGCATCTCGTTTTGGACTTATGGTTACTGATGAGACAGACCGTATCACCGAATTCCAGGAGAAACCAAAGGAGCCAAAATCTAATCTGGCTTCCATGGGTATTTACATATTCAATTGGGATATCCTGAAGAAATATCTGATCGAAGACGAAGCAGATCCTAATTCTGAGAATGACTTTGGTAATAACATTATTCCAAATCTTCTTCGTGATAACCGTAAGATGTATGCTTACCGTTTCAGTGGATACTGGAAAGATGTAGGAACAATCTCTTCTCTGTGGGAAGCTAATATGGAAGTATTGGATCCAGAACACAGCGGTATCAACTTGTTTGATGAAGATTGGAAGATCTACAGCCGTAACAGCGGTATGACAGGTCATTTTGTAGGAGAGAATGCTCTGGTAGAGAATTCTATGATCACAGATGGATGTAAGATCAATGGAACAGTTAAACATTCCATTCTTTTCTCCGGTGTAGTAGTAGAAGAAGGTGCATTGGTAGAAGATGCAGTTATTATGGGTAAGACTGTGATCAAGTCTGGTGCAGTTGTAAAACACTGTATTGTAGCAGAAAAAGCTGAGATTGGGGAAAATGCAGTTGTAGGTGAAACTCCTGCAGACGGCGGAGTAGGTGAAGTTGCTACGATTGCTTCTCATGTTAAGATCGGGGCAAATGCCAAGATTGGACCAAATGCTATGGTATATGAAGATGTTAAGGAGGGCGAAGAACAATGGTAAATTCAAAAGCAGAAGCTCTGGGAATTATTTTCCCAAACAGTTATGATTCCCTTGTTCCGGAACTGGTTACTGAACGTCTGATGGCATCTATTCCATTTGCAGGACGTTATCGTATGTGCGACTTTTTGATTTCCAGCATGGTTCATTGTGGAATTGATAATATTTCTTTGATCGTTCGTAAGAATTACCATTCATTAATGGATCACCTTGGATCCGGTAGAGAATGGGATCTGACAAGAAAAAAAGGTGGTCTGAATATCGTTCCACCTTTCGCTCAGAAGTCCGTTAAAGTTTACGAAGGAAGAATTGAAGCGTTAGAGAGTATTAAGAATTTCCTTAAGAGACAGAACGAGAAATATGTTGTAATGTGTGATGCGAATATCGCTGTGAACTTTGATTTTAATGCACTTATCAATGCTCATATGGAAAGCGGCGCAGATGTTACTATTGTATATCGTGAGCAGGAAATTCCAGAAGTATTCAAACGTCCAAACGGAACTGTTTCAGATCTGTACTATTCATTTGATGTTTGCGATGGAAGAATTAAGAAGGTCTATATCAACTCCAAACAGTCTGGAACTATCAATTTCGGTATGAATATCTTCGTACTTGAGAGAGAGAAACTGATCCAGTTAGTTGAAGAAGCATATATGCATGGATTATCATATTTTACCAGGGATATTTTATGTCCACAGGTAGATACTTTAAATATTCAGGGTTATAAATATGATGGATATGTAGCTCATATTCATGACATGAAGAGCTACTTCGAAGAGAATATGAAGCTTCTGAAAGAAGAGAATCTTCAGGCATTATTTGAAGGTAATCAGATCTATACTAAGATTCGTGATGATAACCCAACTCGTTACATTAATGGATCCAACGCAAAGAATGTACTCATTGCTGACGGTTGTGTGATCGAAGGTGAAGTTGAGAACAGTATTCTTTTCAGAGGTGTTCATGTTGGCAAGGGTGCAAAGGTTAAGAACTGTGTATTAATGCAGGATACTGTGATCGAAGCAAATGCTAGTGTAGAATATGTCATTACTGATAAGAATGTAAAAGTATCTGAAGGAAAATCCTTAACCGGTAATGATTCTTTCCAGGTATATGTTGCAAAGAACCAGACAGTATAATCAAGCGTAAAGGAATTAATTTCTTTTTTGGGTTTCCAAATTGCCAATAGTCTGTTATAATAGTTGGAGAATAACACCGAGGAGGCATTAATAATGGCTGAGAATAGGAAAACATTTAAGATAAAATCAGATCCGTTAGGAGAGGTTAAGATTGCTGATGAAGTAGTTGCAATCATTGCTGGACTTGCTGCAACAGAAGTTGACGGTGTAAGCTCCATGGCAGGTAATATCACCAATGAGATTGTAAGTAGACTTGGAATGAAGAATCTTTCTAAGGGAATTGTGGTTGAAATTCTTGATGATGAGGTAAAAGTCGACGTAGCGATCAACATTGCATATGGATATAGTATTCCAGATGTATCTTCTAAGGTACAGGATCGTGTTAAGAGTGCTGTTGAGAATATGACAGGACTAACAGTTGCTGTAGTTAATGTAAGAATCGCAAGTGTTGATATGACTGGTGATAATTAATACTTTTTTATCGAATTAAAATGTAGTATAATAAAGAGTGTCTTGGATGCTAAGACACTCTTTTTTCAAGTTACCAACAAGCCTGGAGGAGTAGAATCTTCTTTAGGAGTGGAAAATAAAAGTGAGGAAAATTTATGACCAGAAGAGAAATACGTGAAAATGTTTTTAAAATGTTGTTTCGGGCAGAATTTCATGAAGCAGAAGAAATGACAGAACAGGTCTCTCTTTTTGAGGAAGAGTTATCTGAGGCTAAGGAAGATGAATTGGTATATATGACCAGCAAGAGCAATGAGATCTTGGCGAAGATACCAGAAATTGACAAGGCAGTCAATGAAGTCTCTGAAGGATGGAAGACTACCAGAATGGGTAAAGTAGATCTAAGCATTATTCGCCTTGCGGTTTATGAGATCAAATATGAGGAAGAAATACCAACAAAAGTTGCGATCAATGAAGCAGTAGAACTGGCTAAGAAATATGGCACAGACTCTTCATCCTCTTTTGTTAATGGAATTTTAGCGAAATTTGCATGACAAAGAATATATATTCTGTAGGACAGGTAAATACTTATATAAAGAACCTTTTTTCACAGGATTTCCTACTGCACCAGATTTCTGTCAAGGGAGAGGTGTCTAACTGTAAATATCATAGCAGTGGACACATTTACTTTACCATCAAAGATGAGAAAGGTGCCATGAGTGCCATTATGTTTGCTGGAAACCGCAGAGGACTGGCTTTCCCTATGAAAGAAGGGGATAAGGTAGTGGTCACCGGTTCCATTGAAGTTTATGAGAGAGATGGCAAATACCAGATCTATGCCAAAGAGATCACAAGAGACGGTATGGGAGATCTGTACCTGCGATTTGAAGCTTTGAAAAGAGAACTGGAAGAGATGGGGATGTTTGCCCAGGAATACAAACAACCTATCCCGAAGTATGCCAGAACGGTAGGCGTAGTGACAGCACCCACAGGAGCCGCAGTTCAGGATATTCGGAATATTGCCACCAGGAGAAATCCCTATGTGCAGTTGATCCTTTATCCGGCATTAGTGCAGGGAGAGGGCGCAGCAGCTAGTATCGTGAATGGAATCCGGGCATTGGAACAGATGAATGTGGATGTCATCATTGTGGGAAGAGGCGGTGGTTCTATTGAGGATTTATGGGCATTTAACGAGGAAATCGTAGCTAGAGCGATCTTTGATTGTTCGATTCCTATTATTTCTGCAGTAGGACATGAGACGGATTGGACCATCGCAGATTTTGTATCAGATCTTAGAGCACCGACTCCTTCGGCGGCGGCTGAATTGGCAGTGTTCGATCATGAACTTGTTATAAGACAACTGGCGACGGCTAAGGAACGTTTGGATCGCAAGATGGAAGATAAATTGATCCGTTCCAGGGAACGGGCGAATTTTATGCAGACTCGGATCCGATATCTCAATCCAGTGAATCAGTTGAACGAGAGACGTCAGCGATTAATGGGATGGGAAGAGAAATTAGAAGAAGTCATGCGTTGGCAACTTAGGGAGAAGCGGCATAAATTGCAGCTGTTGGCAGGAAGATTAGAAGGCTGTTCTCCGGTGAAGAAATTATCAGGAGGATATGCATATGTGCAGACTTCCCAGAAGAAGCCATTGCTTCATGCATCTATGGTTTCTCCACAGGATGAGCTGACGATCTATTTGACAGACGGAAGTCTGACAGCAATGGTAACGGAGGTTAAGGAAAATGAACCAGGAACCAGAACGTAAAGATATTTCTGTAGAAGAACATTTTTCCAGAATTGAAGAAACGATTGAGCAGATGGAACAGGGGGATATTTCCCTGAATCAGTCTTTTGCATTATACCAGAATGGCATTAAGGAGATCAAAGCAGTGAATGAAATGTTAGATGCCATGGAGAAGCAGATACTTGTGATAAGTCAGGAAGGAAATTTGGAGGAATTCTAATGGATATTGAAAAAGAAATTGCTGAACGAGGAGAAAATATCAATCTGCTTTTAGAAAGCTATCTTCCAGAGGAAGTTGGCTATCAGAAGCGGATCTTTGAAGCGATGAATTACAGTATGTTGGCTGGCGGAAAAAGACTTCGTCCTATGTTAATGCGGGAGAGCTATCATCTTTTTGGGGGAAGCTCCCAGGCGATCATGCCTTTTATGGCAGCAATTGAGATGATCCATACCTACTCATTAGTGCATGATGATCTTCCAGCAATGGATAATGATGAATTCCGCAGAGGAAAGAAGACCACTCATGCCGTTTATGGAGAAGCAATGGGAATCCTGGCAGGAGATGGATTGCTTAATTTTGCATACGAGACAGCAGCAACAGCTTTTGAAATGGAGCCGGAGAATCCGGCTATTGGAAAAGCGTTATTGGTATTAACCAAGAAGGCTGGCGTATATGGAATGGTCGGTGGTCAGGTCGTAGACGTAGAAGGGGAGAAGAACTTAGATGACGTCGAAATGACTAGAGAACGACTGGATTTCATCTATAGACTGAAAACAGGAGCGTTGATCGAGTCCTCCATGATGATCGGAGCGATTCTCGCTGGTGCATCGGAAGAGGATGTAGATAAAATGGAGCAGATCGCAGCAAAAGTAGGTCTTGCGTTCCAGATTCAGGATGATATCTTAGATGTAATTGGGAATCAGGAAGAACTGGGAAAACCGATCGGTAGTGACGAGAAGAACAACAAAGTTACATATGTAACCTTTGAAGGCTTGGAAAAGGCAAAAGAAGATGTTGCCCGTTTGTCCCAGGAGGCCGTTCAATTGCTGGAGTCTATTGACGCAGATACAGAATTTTTAAAGGAACTGATTCTATATCTGATTCACCGTACAAAGTAAAACTTTAGGGGTGTAACATGATTTTAGATAAAATACAGAAGGAAAACGACATAAAGAAACTCTCAGAAGAAGAACTGAATCTGTTAAAAGAAGAAATTCGTGATTTTTTAGTGGAGAGCATTTCTCAGACCGGGGGACATCTGGCTTCCAATCTGGGGGTGGTGGAGCTTACCATGGCGCTTCATCTGGTCTTTGATCTTCCGAAGGATAAGATTATCTGGGATGTGGGGCATCAGTCTTATACCCATAAGATCCTCACAGGAAGAAGAGAAGGATTTACTACTTTAAGGCAGTATGGGGGAATGAGCGGATTCCCTAAGACCAATGAGAGCGATAGCGATTGTTTTAATACAGGACATAGTTCTACCTCTATTTCCGCAGGATTGGGATTGGCTCAGGCAAGAGAGATCACAGGAGAGGATTATCATGTGATATCTGTGATCGGCGATGGAGCTTTGACAGGTGGAATGGCCTTTGAGGCATTGAATAATGCTTCACGGCTTAAGACCAACTTTATTGTAGTATTAAATGACAATAATATGTCTATTTCCAAAAATGTTGGTGGGCTGAACCGGTATTTATCCGGATTTCGAACAGCCAATGCTTATCAGGATTTTAAAAATGGAGTAATGAATTCTTTGAATCGGATTCCTGTTTGTGGCGAGGGAATGGTGCGCCGGATCCGTAATGCGAAGAGCGGTATCAAGCAGCTTTTCGTTCCGGGAATGTTATTTGAGGAAATGGGGCTTATGTATCTTGGACCGGTGGATGGCAATAATATTTCTGCTATGCGGCGGATCTTAGAAGAGGCAAAGAGAGTGGAAGGACCAGTACTGGTGCATGTGCTTACGAAAAAAGGCGCAGGATATACACCAGCAGAACGTCATCCATCTCGTTTTCATGGAGCTGAGCCTTTTGAGAGAGAGACAGGGATCCCGAAACATCGTCGTACCAAGGCTAATTATACGGATGTTTTTGGTACAGTCATGAATAAATTAGCCCAGAGAAATCCAAAAGTTGTAGCTATTACGGCTGCCATGGCGGAGGGAACCGGACTGAAACGTTTTGCTAATATGTATCCGGATCGATTTTTTGATGTGGGAATCGCAGAGCAGCATGCAGTGACTTTTGCGGCAGGAATGGCAAAAGCGGGGCTGGTTCCGGTATTTGCGGTATATTCGTCCTTTTTGCAGAGAGCCTATGATCAGGTACTTCATGATGTCTGTATTCAGAATCTGCCGGTAGTCTTTGCCATTGACAGAGGTGGTCTGGTAGGAAGTGACGGAGAGACTCATCAGGGAATCTATGATCTGTCTTACTTGTCCACGATTCCAAATATGACCATCATGGCTCCAAAGAATAAATGGGAGCTTTCGGATATGATGAAATTCGCGGTAGAGCTGGGAAGTCCAGTGGCAATCCGATATCCGAGGGGAGAGGCTTACGATGGGCTGAAAGAACATCGGGAGACTATTTCCATTGGAAAAAGCGAATTGTTATTTAAAGGAAGCAAAGTGGCGATCATGGCGTTAGGAAGTATGGTACCAGTGGCTTGCCAAGTTCGGGAGAAGCTGCAGGAATATGGAATTGACGCAACAGTGATCAATGGCCGTTTTGCAATGCCGTTTGATAAAGAAAGAGTGGTAGAATTGTGCAAGGAGCATAGGCTTCTTGTTACCATGGAAGAGAATGTGGCAAGTGGCGGATATGGAGAACATATTCTGGCCTATGCCAAAGAAGAAGAGCTGGATATTTCGGTTCTTCCGATTGCCATACCGGATGGCTATGTGGAGCATGGCAATGTGAATATTTTAAAAGAAAAATTAGGTCTGGATGCAGATTCTTCTGCTTTGAGAATTTTGAAAGTACTGCGACAGATGGATGAAATGGATAAAGAAGAATGAAAGAAAGATTAGATGTTTTATTAGTAAACCGAGGGCTGGCGCCTTCCAGAGAAAAAGCAAAGACCATGATCATGGCGGGAAATGTATTTGTCAATAATAACAGGGAGGACAAAGCCGGATCTACATTCCCAGAGGATTGTATCATTGAGATCCACGGCGCAACCCTAAAGTATGTAAGCAGGGGTGGTTTGAAACTGGAAAAGGCAATGACGCATTTTGGAATTGGACTGGAAGGAAAAGTATGCATGGATATCGGCGCATCTACAGGCGGCTTTACTGATTGTATGCTGCAGAATGGGGCTGTGAAGGTCTATGCAGTTGATGTAGGCTATGGACAGTTTGCCTGGAAGCTTCGTCAGGATCCAAGAGTCGTATGTATGGAGAAGACCAATATCCGTTATGTAACACCGGAACAGATTGAAGATCCTTTGGATTTTGCATCGGTGGACGTTTCTTTTATTTCTCTTACCAAGGTCTTAGGTCCGGCCAGAGCACTGCTTAAGGATAACGGTCAGATGGTATGTCTTATCAAGCCTCAGTTTGAAGCAGGCAGAGAGAAAGTCGGCAAGAAAGGTGTAGTCCGGGATAAGAAGGTGCATGAAGAGGTCATTGAAAATGTAACTCAGTTCGCTCTTTCTAACGGATTTTCTATTCATGCCTTGGAGTATTCTCCGATCAAAGGACCGGAAGGAAATATTGAATATCTGGTCTACATTGAAAAATCAGAAGAGCCGGTGCAGGCAGAGCAGGTAGACATTCATGCTGTGGTTGAGGCGGCACATGGGGAGCTTGACAAATAAAAATGAAAAATTTTGTTGTAATTACCAATGCTTTCAAAGATGAAGGCATGATCTTTTCAAATGAAATTGCAGAATATATTAGAAATCGTGGCGGAAAAGTCACAGTTTTTGCCAGCTATGCCGGATCGAAAAAAGAGCCTTTTGAATTGTCTGATATTCCAGAAGATACAGAAGGAATCCTGGTATTAGGCGGAGATGGAACATTGATCCGAGCAGCAACCAAAGTGGAAGAGCGGGCAACTCCTTTGATCGGAGTAAACCTGGGAACTTTGGGATATCTGTGCGAGTTGGAGAAAGCAACTGTATTTCAGGCGATTGACAGACTTATGGAAGATTTCTATATGATGGAAGAGCGCATGATGCTGACAGGGCATAAAGAAGGCGAAAGCCAGAGAAAATGCGCATTAAATGATATTGTCATCCATAGAGTTGGAAGTCTCTCTATTTTAAAACTGAATGTTTATGTTAATGGAGAATTTTTAAGTACATATCATGCAGATGGTATGATCGTAGCAACACCTACGGGGTCTACCGGATATAACATGTCAGCAGGGGGACCAATCGTAGAGCCGCAGGCGAAAATGTTGCTCCTTACTCCGATCAATGCTCATAACCTGAACTCTAAGAGTATCGTACTTGGAGCAGATGATAAGGTAGAGATTGAGATCGCAAATCGAAGATTTGAAGAAGATGAACAGGCAGCGGTCAGCTTTGACGGAGATCATATGAACTCCTTAGGAGTTGGTGATCGTTTTGTAATTTCTAAAGCAGAATCTGTAACAAAGATCATGAAGTTAAATAAGAAGAGTTTTTTGGAAATCATGCGAAAAAAAATGGAAAACTATACCTAGGGGGAAATATGAAGACCAGAAGACAATCCAAGATCATAGAGTTAATTCGAAAATATGAGATCGAGACCCAGGAAGAATTGTCTGCCTATCTTGTAAAAGAAGGATTTCAGACCACCCAAGCTACTGTTTCCAGAGATATCAGAGAACTGAAGCTGACCAAGATCTCCATGAGCAATGGAAAGCAGAAATATGCAGTGCTGAATGACAGCGGAGAAGATATGTCTGCAAAATATAACCGGATTTTCCGGGATGGTTTTGTGTCCATGGATATGGCGCAGAACATTCTGGTGATCAAAACTGTTTCCGGCATGGCAAGTGCGGTGTGTGCCGCAATGGACGCTATGGATATGAAAGAAATTGTGGGATCGATTGCCGGAGATGATACGATTATGTGCGCAGTGCGAACCGTGGAAGACACGGTTGCTATTATGAAAAAATTGCGAAAAATAGTGGAATAACGAATGCCGAACGAGGGAGAGTAGAAGGAGTTAATATGTTACAAAATCTACACGTAAAAAACCTTGCATTGATCAATGAATCAGAGGTGGAATTTTCCAACGGAATGAATATTTTATCAGGAGAGACCGGAGCAGGAAAATCCATTATCATAGGTTCTATAAATTTGGCACTAGGAGAAAAAGTACAAAAAGAAATGCTTCGTGATAACGGAGAGAGCGCTTTTGTGGAACTTATTTTTCTGGTGGAAGATGAAAAAACAAAAAAAGCCTTGGAAGAGCTGGAGGTGGAGTTAGAAGATGATCAAGTCATCTTAAGCCGAAAGATCACTGCCGGAAGAGCTGTTGGACGAGTAAATGGCGAAGCAGTTTCCGTATCTCGTATGAAAGAGATTGCGGCAGTCCTCATTGATATTCACGGACAGCACGAGCATCAGTCTCTTTTATCTAAGAAGAAACATTTGGATATTTTAGATGAATATGCCAAGGAAGAATTAGCAGAGAAGAAAGAAAAAATGACTCTGTTATATCATCAGTATAAGAAAGAAAAAGAGGAATGGGCAAACTCCAACGTAGATGTGGAGGAACGGAACCGTGAACTTTCCTTTTTAGAATATGAAGTAAAAGAAATCGAAGACGCACATCTGACCCTTGGAGAAGATGAAACTTTAGAGACAGATTTTCGTAAATTTTCCAATGGAAAGAAGATCATGGAAGCAATCCAAGAGTCTTATTCCTTAACTGGGGAAGGCATGGAATCGGCTTCAGAGCTCTTAAGTCGAGCCCTTCGGGAATTGTCCATGGTCTCTGATTATGATGAAAAGATTGCAGCCATGGAACAGGAATTGATCGAGATTGACAATCTTCTCAGTGACTTTAACCATGAGATCAGTGGTTATATGTCAGATACGGAATTCGATGATGAGACCTTCTACGAAGTAGAAAAAAGATTAGATCTTATTAATCATCTGAAATCCAAATATGGGGCAGATATTCCGGCTATTTTGCAGAGTCTGCAGGAGAAGCAGGATAGAATTCAGGTGCTGTCTGATTATGAGCAGTATTTAGAGAAGTTAAAGAACCAGATGGAGAAGACCAAGAAGGAATTGACCAAGCTCTGTGAAGAAGTATCTGAGATCAGAAAGAAACACGCAGTGGTACTTTGTGAAGCCATTACAGAAGCTTTGAAAGATCTGAACTTTCTGGATGTGCAGTTTACTATGAATTTTGAAGTTTTAAATGATTTTTCGGCAAATGGAATCGATGACGCAGAGTTTATGATCTCAACGAATCCGGGCGAACCAGTAAAGCCACTTGGCAAGATTGCTTCCGGTGGTGAACTTTCTCGAATTATGCTGGCGATCAAGACGGTCATGGCTGAAAATGATCACATTGGAACTTTGATCTTTGATGAGATTGACAGCGGAATCAGTGGACGAACAGCACAGATGGTCTCAGAGAAGATGAATCTTTTAGGAAAATCCCACCAGATCATCTGTATTACTCATTTGCCACAGATCGCGGCAATGGCAGACAGTCATTATCTTATTGAAAAATCTGTAGAGAATCAGAATACCTATTCTCGAATCCATAGGTTAGAAGAAGAGGATTCTGTAAAAGAGTTAGCACGGATGTTAGGCGGTGTGGAGATTACGGACACGGTATTAGAAAGTGCCCGGGAAATGAAACATTTGGCTTACATGAAAAAATAATTTTTCCGCATACTATGTTTAGTTGATGGCGAGAGTCAGGAGGAACATGGTATGCGGTCTTTTTTTATCCATTTATATAAAAATCTTTGTTGGATCTATCTTTGTGGGCTGATATGTTTTGGGTATCAGCTTTTTCTTTCTGAAATTCCGGACAAGATCTATCTGCCAGAGGGGCAGGAACTAAAGATTGAGGCAAGTATTCCCATTACGATCCGTGTGAAAGAGGAAACCGACGGAAAAGAGGTTATGCAGGAACTCATCTGGAATGAAATAGAGGATGAGAAAACAGAATATTCAGCAGTATGCTATTTCCTGGGAGTGATTCCTGTCAAAGAAATTGAAGTCAGTGTAGTGGCAGAACAGGCGGTCTATGCCAGCGGACGTGTCGTGGGAATCTATGAAGAGACCAATGGTGTTCTGGTATTGCAGACCACTTCGGTAGAGGCATTAAATGGAGTGGAATATGAGCCTGCTGCCAATCGCATTTTAGAAGGGGATTATATCACGCATATCAATCATGCAAAGGTGGAAGATAAAGAAGAATTGATCGAACTGATCAATGAAAATGGTGCTCAGAAGATGACGGTAACTTTGATCCGAAAAAACGAAAGCATTGATGTGGCGGTAACGCCCGTTCCGGTTGAAGATAACAAATTTATGTTAGGACTTTGGGTCAAGGATGACATGGCAGGGATCGGAACCCTGACTTATTACGAAACAGATGGAAGTTTTGGGGCTTTGGGGCATGGGATCACAGATGGCGAGACAGGACAGATCTTAAATACAGAAAAGGGTACCCTCTACCGCATGGCATTAGCTGGAATTCAGAAGGGAAAAGCAGGAGAGCCGGGAGAATTAAAAGGACTCATTTATTATGGAAAATCCAATGCACTGGGAGACATTTCTACAAATTGTAAGGAAGGGATCTACGGCACGCTGCAAGAGGATGATCTTGGAAAATATAGTCTTTCCGACCAGCTTTATCCAGTGGCATATAAACAGGAGATCAAGCAGGATAAGGCATATATTCTATCGGATATTTCTGGGGAAGTAGTTTCCTATGAAATTCAGATCTCAGAAGTGGATTATGAACCGGTGGAGTCTAATAAAGGCATCCGTTTCACTGTAACAGATCCTGACCTTATCAAATTGACCGGGGGGATCGTGCAGGGCATGAGCGGCTCGCCTATCATCCAAAATGGAAAGATCATTGGTGCTGTGACCCATGTGCTGGTAAATGATCCGACTAGAGGGTATGGGATCTTTATTGAGAACATGTTGGATGCAGCGGGATGAGAATTAAGGCGGGAGCGAATATCCCCTGCCTTTTGGAGTAGTATGTGTTACAACATTTAGAAAGCCGATGACCCGCTGCTATAAAAGAAGGAGTTTTATTATGTGTACAGCTGTCACTTACAAAACAAAAGATCATTATTTTGGAAGAAATCTGGATTTGGAATATTCTTATCAAGAGATGATAACTATCACACCACGAAATTATGTATTTCATTTTCGTAAAATGGGTGAGATGAAATGCCATTTTGCGATGATTGGCATGGCATATATAGTGGAAGGATATCCACTATATTATGATGCTACAAATGAAAAAGGGCTTAGTATAGCGGGATTAAATTTCCCCCAAAGTGCAGACTATAAGCCATATTGTGAAGGAAAAGATAATGTAACGCCATTTGAACTGATTCCGTGGATTTTGGGGCAATGTGCGACTGTTTCGGAAACAGAAAATTTGTTAGAGCGAATCAATCTCTTGAATGAAAACTTCAGTGAAGATCTTCCGCTATCACCGCTTCACTGGATTATCTCGGACAGAGAACGTTCTATTACGCTGGAGTCAATAAAAACAGGAATAAAAGTCTATGACAATCCGGTTGGTGTACTTACCAATAATCCAACATTCGATTACCATATGTTCCATCTGAATAACTATATGAGACTCACAAATAGTGACCCGGAAAATACATTTGCCGGAAAAAAAGAAAATTTAGAATTAAAAACATATTCTCGAGGAATGGGTGCTATCGGATTACCGGGAGATGCTTCATCTATGTCGAGATTCGTAAGGGCGACATTCGTTAAAATGAATTCTGTATCGGGAAATTCTGAAGTAGAAAGCGTAAGTCAGTTTTTCCACATATTGAAGTCCGTGGTAATGCAAAGAGGATGTGTACAGCTGG
>JAGAOC010000095.1 GCA_017623935.1 Agathobacter sp.
CTTACTGCCTCGAAGAATCTCGATGATCAGATCGATAACATTGCAAGCCTTAATGAGACCCTCTTGAATCTCTTTCTTATCTAATTCTTTTGCCAGTAAAGTCTTGTATTTTCTGGTAGCGATCTCATACTGGAAATTCACGTGATGGCGGATGATCGGCACAATGCCCATGGTCTCTGGTCTTCCATCTGCAACCGCCAACATATTCACACCAAAAGTATCTTCTAACTTGGTCTTTTTATATAAAAGATTTTCCAGTTCTTCGATATTGGCACCTTTTTTCAGGTCTAATACTATACGTATTCCTTCTTTGGAGGACTGGTTGGTAATATCTACGATATCGCTGGTCTTCTTGGTCTCTACTAAGCTGTATACGTCATTTAAGAATTTTCCAATGTTAGCCCCTATCATGGTGTATGGGATCTCGGTAATGACCATACGCTCTCTGCCGCCTTTTACAGACTCGATCTCTACCTTGCCTCGCACCTTGATCTTGCCCATTCCAGTCTCGTAGATAGCCGCCAGATCATCCTTATTTGCCACGATTCCTCCCGTTGGGAAATCTGGCCCCGGAATATACTGCATCATCTCCATGGTAGTGATATCCGGATTCTTCATATAGGCAATGACACCATCAATGACCTCTCCAAAATTATGAGGTGGGATACTGGTTGCCATACCAACTGCGATACCTTCTGCTCCATTGATCAGCAGATTCGGCACCTTAACCGGAAGGACTTCCGGCTCTTTCTCTGTCTCATCAAAGTTCGGCACAAAATCCACTACGCCCTTATCCAGATCCGCCAGATACGCTTCCTGGGTCACTTTCTGAAGACGCGCCTCTGTATATCGCATAGCCGCCGCTCCGTCTCCTTCGATGGAACCAAAGTTACCATGTCCATCTACTAAAGGCAGTCCTTTTTTGAAATCCTGCGCCATTACAACTAAGGCGTCATAGATCGAAGAATCACCGTGAGGGTGATATTTACCCATGGTATCACCGACAATACGGGCACTCTTTCTATATGGTTTATCGTATCGGATCCCCAGCTCATACATATCATAGAGCGTTCTTCTCTGTACCGGTTTTAAACCATCTCTTACGTCTGGCAGAGCACGGGAAATAATAACGCTCATGGCATAATCAATATATGATTTCTGCATTAATTCCGAATATTCCGTCCGAATAATTGTACTTTCTTCCGTCATACCTGTTTCCTTTTCTCAACAATCTTTCCGGCTTTTCATTTATGATCCGCCGTTTTTCCATCAATTCACTCAAACTGATCTCAGTCAAATTATCAAATCAAGATTAAATATCCAAATCCGCATCATGGGCGTGTTCGTAAATAAATGCTTTACGAGGTGGTACATCCGTTCCCATTAACATAGCGGTCACATCCGATGCCATACGTCCATCTTCGATCTCAATCTTCTTTAACATACGGGTCTCTGGATTTAATGTGGTCTCCCAGAGCTGGTCTGCGTCCATTTCACCAAGACCTTTGTATCGCTGTAAAGTAAAGTTCCCTTTGTGGGTCTTACGGTACTTATCTAATGCCGCATCATCATAAAGGTACTCTTCTTCTCCCTTAGATGGGATTGCCTTGTAAAGTGGCGGCATTGCCACATACACATGACCTTCAAAGATAAGTTCCGGCATAAAACGATAGAACAAAGTCAAAAGCAGGGTGGAAATATGCGCTCCATCCACGTCCGCATCCGCCATAATGATGATCTTTTCATACCGAAGCTTTGTAATGTCAAAATCATTACCATATCCTTCGGAAAATCCACAACCAAAGGCATTGATCATGGTCTTGATCTCTGCATTAGCAAGAACTTTATCAATACTTGCTTTCTCAACGTTTAAGATCTTACCACGGATTGGCATGATGGCCTGATACATACGGTTTCTTGCCATTTTTGCAGAGCCCCCCGCAGAATCTCCCTCTACGATAAAGATCTCGCATTTTGCAGCGTCCCGGCTCTCACAGTTTGCCAGTTTTCCGTTAGAATCAAAAGAGAATTTCTGCTTCGTCAACAGGTTGGTCTTGGCTCTCTCTTCTGTCTTACGGATCTTAGCCGCTTTTTCCGCGCAGGAAATAACGGCTTTTAAGGTCTCAAGATTCTTGTCAAAGAATAGCTGGATCTCATCGCCAACCACTTTCGCTGTGGCCTTAGAAGCATCCTGGTTATCCAGCTTGGTCTTGGTCTGTCCCTCAAAACGAGGATCCGGATGCTTAATGGAAATAACCGCAGTCATACCGTTTCGTACATCCGCTCCTGTAAAGTTCATGTCTTTTTCTTTTAAAATGCCCAGTTCTCTGGCATAGGAATTGATCACCGTAGTAAATACAGTCTTAAATCCTGTAATATGGGTTCCGCCTTCAGCATTGTAGATATTGTTACAGAATCCTAAGATATTCTCATGGAACTCGTTAGTATACTGCACTGCCGCTTCTACTGTAATGCCCTCACATTCCCCTTTAAAATAGATCACATCATGAAGGACTTCTAAATTCTTATTGATATCCTTCACAAAACCAATGATTCCGTCTGGCTCATGATATTCAATATGCTCAACCTCATCACCTCTGCGATCCTCATAGACAATTGTTAAATTTGGATTTAAGTATGCAGTTTCATGCATACGGCTCTTTACTTCATCTTCTTTGAATCTGGTCTTCTCGAAGATCTCCGGATCTGGCAGGAAATTGATCTTAGTACCAGTCTTCTTGGTCTTACCCAAAGTTGGAAGAAGTCCCTTTTCCAGCTTGACTGTAGGATTTCCCCTCTCATATCTGTCATGGTGAATATAGCCTTCTCTGCTGATCTCCACATCCAAATAAGTGGAAAGTGCATTTACAACGGAAGAACCTACACCATGAAGACCACCACTGGTCTTATAAGCGGCATTATCAAATTTTCCACCGGCATGAAGAGTCGAAAATACTACTCGAGCTGCGGAAACGCCTTTCGCATGCATTCCTACTGGAATTCCTCGTCCATTATCTTCTACGGTACAGGAACCATCTTTCTCTAAAGTGACCCAGATGGTATCGCACTCCCCTGCCAAATGCTCATCCACAGAGTTGTCTACGATCTCGTAGATCAGGTGATTGAGACCTTTTCTGGACACACTACCAATATACATTCCCGGTCTTTTTCTTACTGCTTCCAGTCCTTCTAAGACGGATATACTACTTTCATCATATGCGGTCTGTTTCGCCATTTATTTCCACTCCTCTTAATCCTGTCCCTGGTTCTTCATATGAGCCAGTACCATTACTGCAATTCGGAAAGTCATCGCATCCTCAAAGGTGCGGATATCCAGTCCGATTGCCTTTTCAATACGCTCCAAACGGTACACCAGCGTATTTCTATGTACATAAAGCTGTCTGGCGGTCTCTGAGATATTCAGGTTATTTTCAAAAAACCTGTTAATAGTAGACATAGCTTCCTCATCCTCTAAGATCTCAGGAACCTCATCTCCAAACACTTCTTTAATAAACATATTACATAAACTCATAGGAAGCTGATAGATAAGTCTTCCTATTCCTAATTTTCCATATGAAATCGTGTCATATTCTGCATAGAACACCCTTCCCACCTCTAAAGCCAGCTTTGCTTCCTGATAGGAGGCTGCAATCTCAGGAATCTGCTCTACCACATTTCCATACCCCACTCGAACCTTGATCATGGCCTCCATGTGCAGATTATCCACCAGACTGTCTGCAATACTCTTTAGCTCTTCTTCTCGCTTATCCAACGGAATATGACGAATATCTTTGATCAAAATGACGCTGTGTTCATCCAGGCAGGTAACAAAATCTCCTGATTTTAAGTCAGAAAGATTCTTTACCATCTCAACTGCCACTTCATTGTCCTTCTTTCCGGTATCAATGACATACACCACTCTGGCAGCCGGTTCTATATGCATTTTCCGGGCTCTCGTATAAATATCCACCGTCAGCATATTGCCCAACAGCACATTCTGAATAAAATTATTACGGTCAAACTGTTCTTCCATGGAAATGACCAGATTCCGAATCTGGCACACCGCCATCTGACCGATCACAAATGCTGCTTCATCATTGCCCCACAGCATATATATGTATTCCACTTCCCCTTCAACAACTACTTTAAAAAACTGAAACTCCCGGTAGGATTGTGTCTCTGCCATGGAAGAAGCAAATTCTCCAACGATCTGCTCCATAGCCCTATCCACATCTGTGGTATGAGCCATTAATTTTCCTTTCATATTAAAAAGCGCCATATCACGTTTTGTAATTTCTTTCATTTCATTTAATGCATTCTGCAATTTCTGATTTGATACCATGCAATCCTCCGTCACTTAAGAAACCGGGTGTAAATATTCACACCCGGTTTGATAATTTACAACTATATAGAATTTTAAATGACTAGTTAGTAATTGTCAATTCAGTTTCTTTATCGAATACGTGAATCTTAGATGGATCTAAAGCGAGTTTGATGTGATCGCCGTAACGAGCAGGTGTATCAGATCCAACTCTTGCTGTCATGTTAGCTCCAGCAACGCTGTAGTATAACAGAACTTCTGCACCTAATAATTCGTATCCAGTTACATCAGATTCGATTACTGCATGAGAGTATTTCTCAATAGCTTCTGCTGTATCGCTGATATCTTCTGGTCTGATACCTAATACAACTTTCTTTCCAGCGTATCCGCCATCGATAACTTTCTTAGCTTTCTCTTCTGGTAATTCTACAGAGAACCCACCAAATTTAAGATTTACTTTAGAACCTTCAACAGCTACATCTGCATCGATGAAGTTCATCTGAGGAGATCCGATGAATCCAGCAACGAATAAGTTGTTTGGCTGGTTGTATAATTTCTGTGGAGAATCAACCTGCATGATAACACCATCTTTTAATACAACGATTCTGGTTCCCAGTGTCATAGCCTCTGTCTGATCATGTGTTACGTAGATGATTGTAGCACCTAATCTGTTATGTAAAGAAGCGATCTCAGATCTCATCTGTACACGAAGTTTAGCATCAAGGTTTGATAAAGGCTCATCCATAAGGAATACCTTAGGATTACGAACGATAGCACGACCCATAGCAACTCGCTGTCTCTGTCCACCAGATAAAGCCTTTGGTTTACGATCTAATAATTTCTCAAGGTCAAGGATTCTAGCTGCTTCTTCAACTTTTTTCTTGATCTCATCCTTTGGTACTTTTCTTAATTTAAGACCAAATGCCATGTTATCAAATACTGTCATATGTGGATATAATGCGTAGTTCTGGAATACCATTGCGATATCTCTATCTTTTGGTTCTACGTCATTAACAACTTTCCCATCGATAATAAGATCACCAGAAGAAATATCTTCAAGACCTGCGATCATACGAAGTGTAGTAGATTTACCACATCCAGATGGTCCTACGAAGATGATAAATTCTTTGTCTTCAACATCAAGGTTGAAATCTTTAACTGCTTCAAAGCCGTTTGAGTAAACTTTGTAAATGTGCTGTAATGATAAACTTGCCATTTTAAAAATACCTCCTAAGTACTATTCCTATTATGTCCTGTCCGGACTCTTGATACTATTTATCTTAACGAATTCTTGTCTAAAAATCTATAGTCAAACCGACAAAGATTTGGATAAGTTATTGGCACATTGACGAAGTGCCTGCTTCTAATTGTTTTTTCCCATACTATTGTTTGCCAGTAGACCCAAATCCTCCGGCTCCACGCTGGGTACTATCTAATTCCTCCACCTCTTCAAACTCAGCTGGCATAAATGGCATGACAACTAACTGAGCGATCCGATCGTGAGGCATAACATAGCGAACCTCATCACTGTCATTATGTAATGGAATGAACCATTCTCCTGTATAATCAGAGTCAATGACTGCTGTACAGTTTGCCGGACGCAGGCTTTCTTTGGTAGCCAGACCACTTCTGGCAAATACTGCCCCAAAATATCCATGAGGGATACTCATGGCAAGACCTGTGCCGATCTTAACTGTGGAATGAGGTTTTACTTCTAATTTCTCTTCAATATCTGCATACAGATCATATCCTGCAGCATATTCACTTCCTCTTGTAGGTACTTTTGCTGTTTCTGATAATTTCTTAAGTTTGATTTCCATATTATCTACTCCATTCCAGGCTTTCGTGCTCGCTTCGTTTCTCTCGTAACATTAACTCGCTAACGGCTTCTTTTACGGATTTTCCTTCAAAAAGCACCTGGTTTACTTCTTTGATGATCGGCATTTCTACCTGATATTTCTCTGCCAGAGCAAGAGCTGCTTTCGCAGAATAGATTCCTTCTACTACCATCTTAACTTCCTTGGTAGCTTCTTCCATGGTGTAGCCCTGTCCCATGAGCATACCGGCTTTTCTGTTACGGCTGTGCTTACTTTCACAGGTAACGATCAGATCACCGATTCCTGTAAGTCCAAAGAGAGTCTCATTCTTCGCACCCATGGCTGTTGCCAATCTACTTAATTCTGCAATTCCTCTGGTGATCAATGCCGCTTTGGTATTGTCTCCATATCCCAGACCATCTGCCATTCCTGCAGCCAATGCCATAACGTTCTTTAAAGAGCCGCCCAGCTCCATTCCCAGCACATCCGGGCTTGTGTATACACGGAAGACCTCATTCATAAAAACATCCTGGATCTTCTCAGCAGTCTCCTGGCTCTTCGCTCCTGCCACCAAAGTGGTTGGAAGTCCAATTCCTACCTCTTCTGCGTGGGAAGGTCCACACATAACAGCCACATCCGCCTGTGGGATCTCTTCTTCTACTACATCGGAGATGGTCATTAAAGTCTGCTCTTCAATTCCTTTTGCCACACAGACAATGACCTGTCCCTCTTTTACAAAAGGTGCCATGCTCTTAGCGGTACTTCTGGTAAATACTGATGGCACTGCCAAAACCAGCATATCGCTGTCTTCGATGGTCTCCTTAAGATCTGTTGTAAAACTGATCTCCTGAGAAAGTGCCACTCCCGGAAGTTTATCCACATGTTCATGTTTTTCTTTTAACATGGTAATCTCATCTTCAATGACTGACCATAAAGTTACCTTATGTCCGTTCTTATCCAATACCACAGATAAAGCGGTTCCCCAGCTTCCTGCTCCGATCACACCAACTTTTTTCATAATCCTACTTCGCTTTCTGTCCGATCTTATTTTCCGTTCCATTCATCAGACGAACAATATTTGCCCGATGACGCCAGATTGCCATCAGGGTAAAACATGCAGTTACAATATTAAATTCAATCAATCCTGCGCCAGACAGTCCAAACCATCCTAAATAGTTAAAGATCAATGTCTGGATCAGATATGCGCAAACAACCAAGATAGAACCTACAGATACATACTTAGTGATCAGTACGGCTCCTGCAAAAAGTACCAAACAGATCGGTGCTGCCATTGGGCAGACAGAAATGATAACTCCTGCAGTACAGGCAATTCCTTTTCCACCCTGGAATTTCAGATAAAATGGGAAGTTATGTCCCAAAACCGCACCAAATCCTGCGTATAACTCTAAAATACATACCTGCTCCGGGTATTTTCCACGGAAGATCAGCCACACCAGCACTACTGCTAAGACTGCTTTGAAACAGTCCCCTAAAAAGGTGATGATCCCCGCCTTTTTTCCAAGGGTACGCATGGTGTTAGTGGTTCCGGCATTGCCGCTTCCATGTTCTCTGATATCAATTCCATTTTTTTTGCCATAGAAATATCCCGTCTGGAATATTCCGATAAAATAACCAATAACGACAGCTAAAATACGAGCGATGATCATTGTTACTCTTCCTTTCGTTCTCTTGTGATAAATTTCAGTGCAGTTCCCTTGAATCCAAAGGTCTCACGGATTCGATTCTCCAAATATCTGGTATAGGAGAAATGCATCAGATTCTTGTCATTTACAAAGATAACAAAAGTCGGAGGCTTTACGGATACCTGAGTCACATAGTAGATCTTTAAACGTTTTCCTTTATCTGTAGGAGGCTGCTGCATTGCCACTGCCTCTGCTACGATCTCATTTAAGACACCGGTAGCTACACGCATACTGTTATTTTCAATGACCATATCGATCATATCAAAGATCTTCGGCAGACGCTGACCGGATTTTGCGGAGATAAAAATGATCTCTGCATATGGCATAAAGCTTAAGATCTGGCGGATCTTCGCAGTATGTTCCTTCACAGTATCATTATCCTTCTCAATAGCATCCCATTTATTCACAGCGATAATGATTCCTTTGCCTCTCTCATGAGCGATTCCTGCGATCTTAGCGTCCTGCTCAGTCACACCTTCTGTAGCGTCAATAACGATGATCGCCGCATCTGCTCTTTCTACTGCTGCCACTGCACGGATAATACTAAATCTCTCGATCTCTTCTTTGATCTTATTCTTCCGGCGAAGTCCTGCTGTATCAATAAATACATATTCTCTTCCATCAAATGTAATGTCTGTATCAATGGCGTCTCGTGTAGTTCCTGCAATATCAGAAACGATCACACGATCTTCTTTTGCCAGCTTATTAATTAAAGAAGATTTTCCAACGTTTGGTTTTCCAATAATGGCAACCTTTGGTCTCTCATCCTCTTCTTCGTTCTGGCTATCCTCTGGGAAATGACTGATCACTTCATCTAACATATCTCCCAGTCCCAGCATAGAAGCTGCAGATACCGGGAATGGTTCTCCGATTCCCAGATTGTAAAATTCATAGACATCTGGCATATATTTGTCAAAATCATCTACTTTATTTACCACTAATACCACTGGCTTATGGGAGCGGCGAAGCATATCTGCCACCTTAAAATCTGCGTCCTGCAAGCCCTGGCGCACATCTACTAAGAACATGATCACGTCTGCAGTTGCAATAGCGATCTCTGCCTGCTCTCTCATCTGGGATAAGATAATATCCCCGCTTTCCGGCTCAATTCCACCGGTATCGATTAAAGTAAAATTATAATTCAGCCAGTTCACATCTGCGTAGATACGATCCCTGGTAACACCCGGTGTATCTTTTACAATAGAGATCCGTTCCCCGGCTAATGTATTAAAAAGTGTTGATTTTCCTACATTCGGTCGGCCTACTACCGCCACGATCGGTTTACTCATTTCCTATCCTTCCTGTTCTAATTCTTAATCTTGATCCATGTCAGGCAACTCTTGCCATACCTAGATCTTCTAGGATTCCGCCTCATCTGTTACGCCAAGCATAGCATACAGCAGATCCTGTCCGCTTGATTTTACAATATCCACTGGGCATTGTAAAGCATTTTTAACCTGCTCCAAAGTCCAGTCATCCAGGAAATCCTGCTCTTCCATACGAAGCATATTGCATGGAACCGTAACTCTTCCCAGACTCTCCATTTCTTTTAACTGAGCAACTAAGTCCTGTCCTGTGATCAGGCCCGATACGGTGATCCTCTCCCCGAAAAAGTCGTTGCGGATAGCTTTTACCTGAACCTGATACTCTGGAAACTCTGCCATAAAGTCTGCTGCTAACTCTTCTAAGAAAGGTGCTGCCAGTCTTCCGGTCGCCATAGTTACCTGTAACTGCTCCTGATCCGGGTATTTTGCCTTTAATGTCTCCCGAATCCGGGCTTTTGATTCTTCGCCCTTGATCTCTTCTAAAGCTTCTCTAAACTCTGTCATCAAAAGGCGGATCATTCCTACGCCATTTTCCAGCTGAATATAGCCATCATACCGCTCTTCCTCCGGAAGTGGCAATTCCGCGGTCAAATACCATTCATCACTGGCCTGCACAAAATGCACTCCAAATTTGTCCATGCAGTAATTCTGCCATTTTTCAATAATTGCAATGACTTCTCTGGCGTCCTCTTTTTCAAAAGGCTCTAAAGGATATAAACCTTCCCGATACTTTGTCAACCCTACCGGTACTACCGACAAACTCTCCATATATGGCATATATTTCGTTAGATCAGAAATGGTACGATCTAGTTCTTTTCCGTCATTTACGCCTTTGCAGAGAACGATCTGACCATTCATCTCCAGCCCCGCTTCATAAAGGCGGTCGATCTTCTTAAGGGCATCCCCCGCAAAACGGTTGTGGAGCATTTTACAACGAAGCTCCGGATTGGTGGTATGCACAGAAATGTTGATCGGTGCCAGATGATACCGGATGATTCGTTCCAGATCCTTTTCCTTCATATTGGTAAGGGTAATGTAATTGCCCTGAAGGAAGGAAAGTCTGGAATCATCATCCTTAAAATATAAAGTCTCTCTCATTCCCGGAGGCATCTGGTCAATGAAACAGAACATACATTTATTGGAACAAGACTTATAGTCATCCATCAAGCCATTATCAAACTCAATGCCAAGATCCTCATTGTAATCCTTCTCTATTTCCAGTTCCCACTCTTCCCCATCTGGTTTTAAGATATTTACCACCAGATAATCATCATTCGCCAGGAAATGATAGTCAAATACATCCTCCATCTCCTCTCCATTAATGGAAAGTAGGATATCTCCCGGTTCTATCTCTAACTCTTCGGCAATACTACCTGGAATGATCCGATCTATTACATGCTGCTTATTACTCAAAACAATTCTCCTTTTGTGCAGAAAATCACTAATTATATACTATACTATAATCAATTTCTCCAGAAAAAACAACCCTTTGCCTGTTAGCACCCGAA
>JAGAOC010000013.1 GCA_017623935.1 Agathobacter sp.
GTGAAGCCCCCCTCAAGATGAGATATCCCTTCCCAAGAGGAAGTAAGACCCCTTGAAGACTACAAGGTAGATAGGGCAGAGGTGGAAGCATGGTAACATGTGGAGCTGACTGTTACTAATCGGTCGAGGGCTTGATCAAAAAGCGGAGAAAACGGAGTACGCGAAGGAAGTCAGGAAGCAGATGTATCTGCTGGAATGACTGACAGAGCGGATCAACATTTGCGTAGCAAATGAACATCGAGAAGAAGCGAAGCGGATTCGAGATGAGTTTTCAAAGTAAGATAAAGAACAAAGAAGTTTCTCAATCTGTATGAAGTTTTGAAAGTATGTAAAAAATGACGTGATAACTATTGCGTCTTTTTTCTATATACATTATAATATACCTTATAGGGGTGTAGTTCATCGGTAGAATAAGAGTCTCCAAAACTCCAGAGGAGGGTTCGATTCCTTCCACCCCTGCTAAAAGCACTGAATGATCAGTGCTTTTTTTCTGCTATACTATAAGCATATCTGGTAAAATCAGTTGTATTAGTGTAAAATAAAAAAGATATGTATTAATTTTCAATATGTAAAAAGGAAGAGAAGTCCCGAGAATGAGTGCAGAAACGACTGACAATATTCAAAAACTTCATATTTCAGTTAGAAATCTGGTTGAGTTTATTTTTCGGGAAGGAGATATTGATAACAGGGGAAGCAGACTTCAAAATGCCGATGCAATGATGGAAGGAACCCGAATACATAAGAAGATTCAGTCCGCTATGGGAGTTGCTTATCAAGCAGAAGTTCCTCTGAAGATTACAGAAGAAGAGGAACTTTATGAGCTAACCATTGATGGGAGGGCAGATGGGATCTTTACTGAAGATGGAGTGACCTGGATTGATGAGATCAAGGGCGTGTACCGGAGTCTGGAACGATTGGAAGAGCCGGTATTTGTTCACAAAGCACAGGCCATGTGCTATGCTTACATTTTTGCATGGCAGAATGACCTTTCAGAGATTGGTGTACAGATGACCTACTGCAATCTGGAAACAGAGGAACGGAAATATTTTCGGCAGATGTTCACATTTTCGGAGATCGAAAGCTGGTATCTGGAACTCATAGAGAAATACAAGAAATGGGCGGATTTTCAGTGCCGATGGAGAAAGATCCGTCAGGAATCGATTAAGCAGTTGGAATTTCCATTTCCTTATCGGGATGGTCAAAAACAGTTAGCGGGAGACGTGTATCGCACGATCGCCCGGAAGAAAACACTCTTTCTGCAAGCTCCAACCGGGGTTGGAAAAACGATCTCTACTATATTTCCAGCGGTAAAAGCTGTTGGGGAAGATCTGGCAGATCGAATCTTTTATCTGACAGCAAAAACGATCACGGCATCCGTTGCAAGAGAGACTTTTGGGCTGCTTCGGGAGAAGGGGTATAGAGGAAAGGTCATTCAGATCACGGCAAAAGAAAAACTCTGTATGTGCGAGGAAATGGATTGCAATCCTGTAAATTGTCCCTATGCAAAAGGGCATTTTGACAGGGTAAACGATGCAGTTTTTGAACTTTTACAGAAATCGGATCTTTTTACTAGGGAAGAGATCCTTGCACAAGCTGAAAAGCATATGGTATGCCCGTTTGAGATGAGTCTGGATGTGGCAAGCTGGTCAGATGATATTATCTGCGATTATAATTATGCTTTTGATCCGACAGTTTATCTGAAGCGTTTTTTTCAGGATGGAATTCAGGGAGATTACATTCTTTTAGTAGATGAGGCTCACAATCTGGTGGAGCGAAGCCGGAGTATGTACAGTGCAGAAGTATATAAAGAAGATTTCCTGGAAATGAAGCGGATCATGAAGAATTACAGCAAGGGAATCACCAAGCTTCTGGATAAATGCAATAAGCAGCTTTTGGAAATGAAGCGGGAATGTGAAAATTATATGGTCTTGGATCATGTTGGAAATTTTTATTTTTCACTTATGCGTCTGGTGGGCGTGTTAGAGGATCTTTTTGCCAAGGGAAGTGAGATTCCGGAGCGAAAAAAGGTATTAGATTTTTATTTTCAGATTCGGAATTTTATGAATATTTATGAACTGGTAGATGAACATTATGTGATCTATTCTCAGTTGAACGATGACGGCAGATTTATGTTAAAGTTATATTGCGTAGATCCTTCCTTGAATCTGCAAAATTGTTTGGATCGAGTGAACTCTACCATCTTTTTTTCGGCGACACTTTTGCCGATACAGTATTATAAAAGTCTACTCAGTACCAAGACAGATAATTATGCCATTTATGCAAAGAGTACGTTTACTCAGGATCAGCAGATGATCCTTATGGCGGAGGATGTCAGTACCAAATATACTAGAAGAAATGAAGCAGAGTTTGAGAGGATCGCTTTTTATATTTATAAGATGGTTCTAGGAAAAAAAGGAAATTATATGGCTTTTTTTCCGTCTTATCGATTGATGGAACAAGTATATGATAAGTTTCTTCAAATAGAGGATTTTGGATGTGAGACTCTATTGCAGAAGGCTGGTATGAAAGAGCAGGAAAGAGAAGAATTTCTGCAGGCTTTTGAAGAAGAAAGAGAAAATAGTTTTGTGGCGTTCTGTGTTATGGGAGGCATTTTCGGGGAAGGGATTGACCTGAAAAATGACAGACTGATCGGAGCTGCCATTGTTGGAACAGGGCTTCCGCAGATCAGTAATGAACAGGAGATCCTAAAAGATTATTATGATGGTCATGGAGGCTGTGGTTTTGATTATGCATTTCGTTATCCGGGGATGAATAAAGTGCTGCAGGCCGCGGGTAGGGTTATCCGTACCACAGAAGATAGAGGAATCATCCTGCTTTTGGATGAACGATTTTTAACAAGAGATTATGAAAGATTATACCCGAGAGAGTGGGAGCAGAGAACGGTCTGCTCTGGTGGTCAGGTAGAGGATCTGATCAGGGATTTCTGGAATAAGGGGAAAATAGATGAACAAAAGAGCAATTAGAATTACATTTTTTTGTGTGGTCGTAGTATCAGTATTGTTTATACTCTGTGTGCTGGGAATGAAGCAGCTACAGGTAATCGGCAGTATGAAAAATGATTCAGAAAGTATTGCTGAGACAACGGAAATAATAGAGACAGAGCAAATTTTACAAGAGACAGAGCAGGGATCCGAAGAGGAGGAAATGGAATCTCAGGAGATTAAACAGGAGACTCAGGAGACGGAACAGCTTTCTCAGGAGACGGAAGAGATTTCTGCAGAAGAGTATTACGATCTGGAAAGTAAAAATGACGACAATGCAGAAAATGAGGTTTGGGATAGCCAGACTACTTTCAGTGAGAATGGAGATCAGGGAGAAAATGTGATCATTAATAGTGATGATCCATTTCCTTATTATATTAAGGTAAATCGTCTGGCGAATTGTGTGACCATTTATACGAAGGATGAGCAGGGAGAGTATACCGTTCCGGTAAAGGCAATGGTGTGTTCGGTAGGATTACGAGGGAATACTCCTTTGGGAGTGTTTAAGACCTCTACGAAATATAATTGGCGTTATTTATACGGAAATGTATATGGTCAGTATGCTTATCGTATCAAGGGGCCAATTTTGTTCCATTCTGTTCCATATTACAAAAAAGACAAAGCTACTTTAGAGACAGAAGAGTATAATAAGTTGGGAGAAGCTGCTTCTAAGGGCTGTGTCCGTCTGTCAGTGGAGGATGCAAAATGGCTTATTGATAACTGTCCGGAAGGAACTACGGTAGAGATCTATGATAGCGAAGATCCAGGACCTTTGGGAAAACCGGAAGCGATCAAGATCGATACAAGTAGTCCCAATAAGGGATGGGATCCAACGGATCCGGATGAAGATAATCCTTGGAAAAATGTTGTAGAAGAGACCGTTCAGGGAGAGAATTGGGCGAAGGAATATGTTGGAAGTGGTGATTCTCAAAACGGTGCAGCAACCCTAAGTGAAGGTGATTCTCAAAACGGTGCAGCAACCCTAAGTGAAGATGATTCCCAAAACAGTGCGAAATCCTCGCAAGATCAGTCTCAGCCTGTGATCACAATTTCGGAAGAAAATCTGACCATTCAGATAGAAGGAAATGGATATCCCCAGGAGGAACTGATAGAGCAGGCAAAATCAAGTGCTATCATGCTGGTTTCTTCCAATGTGGTAGTAGACGATGATTTATTCTATACGAATGTTTTGCAGGTGGAATCCGTTCAGAAAGAATATAAGGAAGATGCTCAAACAGCAGAAAAGAAGATAAAGACGATTCGGGTAAAAGTCAAGATCTCTGTAGAAGATGACCACCAGAACCGAGCGGAAAAGACCGTAACAGTAGTGGTGGACATCCCAGATTCTTAATGCTTTTCCCATAAGAGCATTTTAGAAATGTCTTAAAAAGTTAAAAAAAGAAATTAGGTAAGAGTTGGCAGTAAACCTAAAAATTCTTCTGTAGAAGGTGATAATGGTAAAGAGGTGTTGACGGATACCACCATCTGTCGGGAAGGCATGACCTCTTTGGTGTGGATCACATAAAGATCTTTGGTGTTTTTGGTCAGACAATAGTCAGGAACAAAAGCAATACCTAGACCGATCCGAGCCATATCTAATAAAAGGTCGTTACTGCTTAACTCAATATCCGGGATCAGTTCCAGCTGGTGTTGTAAAAAAAGCTGATGCAGAAATTCGCTGGTGGTACTTTTTCGATCCAGCATCATGAGTGGGTAATTTTTCAGCTCATGAAAAGTGATTTCCTGCTTAATGTCAAAATAGGCAGGGTTGGCAATAAAGACATCCTTAAAAGAAGCCACAGTCTTTTGAATAAAAGAATGGTTCAGATGTAGATTCGGAAAATTGGTCACGATCAGATCCACTTTTCCCTGATCTAACAGCTCCACGCACTGAATGGAAGTGGCATTGGTAACCTTGATGGGAACATTCGGGAATTTTTTGTGAAAGGTCTTTAAGTAAGGCATAAGGAAATAACGGCAAATAGTGTCGCTGGCACCAATATGCAGCTGACCGAAGCCAAGATTTCCGGAATCCAACAGTTGGGTCTCGCCTCTGGAGATCAGATTCATGGCAGGTTCAATATGTTTTAACAGAATGGTGCCGGATGGGGTAAGCTGTACTTTTTTGGTGCTTCGGATAAAGAGTGGCTGACCTAATTTTTTTTCCAAAGTCTTAATAGACTGGCTGACAGCCGATTGGGAAATAAAGAGTTTTTTGCTGGCTTCGGAGAAACTTAAAGAAGTTGCAACATAGTAAAAAACTTTGTATAATTCATAATTGATATCCATAAGAGGCTCCTTCTTGTTTTTATAAAGATTCAGACGTAAAATATTACTGGGTCATCTAAAAGTATAAATTCCGGGAAGAAACCTGTCAATGGAAAGATAAGATAAACTTATAAAACCAATTAAATATATTAATTATGCTAATTATATGGAAAATGCTATACTAATACCGTATAAAAAGAGATACAAGCCAAAATGGCACAAATAATAATAAAACCTGGAGGTAAACAAATGAGCAACGTACGTCGTGTATATGTTGAGAAAAAGCCTGATTTTGCTGTAAAAGCAAAAGAGCTGAAACATGAATTTAAACACTATCTTGGTGTTAACACCATCGAATCTGTAAGAGTATTGATTCGTTATGATGTGGAGAATATTTCCGAGGAAACCTACAAGAAAGCATTGTTAACTGTGTTTTCTGAGCCTCCAGTTGACGATATTTACGAGGAAACTTTTGAATGTGGAAATGCAAGAGTATTTTCTGTAGAGTTCTTACCAGGACAGTTCGATCAGAGAGCAGACTCTGCAGAGCAGTGTGTGAAACTCTTAAATGAAAATGAAGAGCCAATTATCCGCAGTGCAACCACTTATGTGATCTCCGGTGATATTACAGATGACCAGTTTGAGGCAATGAAGAATCACTGCATCAACCCTGTAGATTCCAGAGAGATCGGCATGGACAAGCCAGAGACTTTAGTACAGAATTTTGACGAGCCAGCAGATGTAATGATCTTTGACAGATTTTCCGTTATGCCAGAGAATGAATTAAAGGATCTGTATGATTCCTTAAATCTGGCAATGACATTTAAGGATTTTCTTCATATTCAGAATTACTTCAAGAATGAAGAAAAAAGAGATCCTTCTATGACTGAGATCCGTGTTTTAGATACTTACTGGTCTGATCACTGCCGTCATACTACATTCTCTACAGAGCTTAAGAATGTAAGTTTTGATGAGGGATTTTACCGTGCTCCAATGGAGGAGACCTATCAGGATTATTTAAAATCTTTTGACAATTTATATCAGGGAAGAGATGACAAATTCGTTTGTCTGATGGATCTGGCTCTGGTAGCTATGAAACGTCTCAAAAAAGAAGGAAAACTTCAGGATCAGGAAGAGTCTGATGAGATCAATGCCTGCTCAATCGTTGTTCCAGTAGAAGTAGATGGACAGACAGAAGAGTGGCTTGTAAACTTCAAGAACGAGACTCACAACCATCCAACAGAGATTGAGCCTTTCGGTGGTGCTGCAACTTGTTTAGGTGGAGCAATCCGTGATCCACTTTCAGGACGTACTTATGTATATCAGGCAATGCGTGTAACTGGTGCCGCAGATCCTACTGTTCCAGTTCAGAACACCATTCCAGGAAAACTTCCACAGAAGAAACTGGTTCGTGAGGCAGCTCATGGATACAGCTCTTATGGTAACCAGATCGGTCTTGCTACCGGTTATGTGAAAGAAGTTTACCATCCAGATTATGTAGCAAAACGTATGGAGATCGGTGCAGTAATGGGTGCTGCTCCAAGACGTGCCGTACAGAGACTTACCTCTGATCCAGGAGATAAGATCATCCTTCTTGGAGGACGTACAGGCCGTGATGGTATCGGTGGTGCTACAGGTTCCTCTAAAGCTCATAATACAGAATCTACTTCTGTCTGCGGTGCTGAGGTACAGAAAGGTAACCCACCTACAGAGCGTAAACTTCAGAGATTATTTAGAAGAGAAGAAGTAAGCCATATCATTAAAAAATGTAACGACTTTGGTGCCGGCGGTGTTTCCGTAGCTATCGGAGAGTTGGCAGATGGTCTTAGAGTAGAATTAGATAAAGTACCTAAGAAATATGCAGGTCTTGATGGTACAGAGATCGCTATTTCCGAATCACAGGAAAGAATGGCGTGTGTAGTTGCACCACAGGATGTAGAGCAGTTCTTAGCTTATGCAAAAGAAGAGAACTTAGAAGCTATCGAAGTGGCAGTTGTTACAGAAGATCCAAGACTGGTATTAGTATGGAGAGGCAAAGAGATCGTTAATATCTCCCGTGCTTTCTTAGATACCAATGGAGCTCATCAGGAAGCTGATGTAGCAGTAGATATGCCAAGCGAGCAGGATAACTACTTAAGAAAGATCAATACTCCTGCAGTTGCAGAGAAGATTGCTGATGGAGATATGAAGGGTGCTTGGCTGGCAGAACTTTCTGACTTAAATGTATGTTCCCAGAAAGGTCTCGTAGAAATGTTCGACGGTTCCATCGGTGCAGGCAGCGTATATATGCCTTATGGTGGACGCTATCAGTTAACAGAGACTCAGAGTATGGTAGCAAAACTTCCAGTATTAAAAGGAAAATGCGATACTGTAACTATGATGTCTTATGGATTTGATCCATACCTTTCTTCTTGGAGCCCATACCATGGTTCTGTATATGCAGTATTAGAATCCTTATCCAGAATCGTTACTGCTGGTGGTGATTTCAAGAAAGTACGTTTTACTTTCCAGGAATACTTCCGCAGAATGAGCGAAGATCCAAAACGTTGGAGCCAGCCATTCGCAGCATTACTTGGTGCTTACAATGCTCAGATCGGATTGGGTCTGCCATCTATCGGTGGAAAAGATTCCATGTCTGGAACTTTCAACGAAATTGATGTTCCACCAACACTGGTATCCTTTGCAGTAGACGTAGCAAGAGAAAAAGACGTTATCACTCCAGAATTGAAAGCAGCTGGAAACCAGTTAGTAATGTTCAATATTGAGAAAGATAAATACGACCTTCCAGTATATGCTCAGGTTATGAAGCTTTATGATGCAATCCACGAGATGATCCAGAAAGGTGCTATCATTTCCGCATATGCATTAGATGGAAAAGGTCTTGCAGCAGCAGTCAGCAAAATGGCATTTGGTAACAAGTTAGGTGTGACTATCGCAGATGAAGTAACTTCTGATATTTTATTTGCACCTGGATTTGGTAACATTGTTGCTGAAATCCCTGATGATAAGATGTCTGTTGTAAAAGAGATCCTTGCAGCAGCTGGATTAGAAGGAACAGAAGCAGTTGTTGGTTTCGTAAACGATACTGCAACGATTGAATGTGAAAACATGGTTCTTCCAATGGAAGAAGCGATCGCAGCTTGGACTGGTACATTAGAAGGTGTATTCCATACCAAAGCAACTGACGCAACTGATACATTAGATACTGGACTTTATGATACAAAAGATATTTACATCTGCAAGAATAAAGTAGCAAGACCTACTGTATTTATTCCTGTTTTCCCAGGAACCAACTGCGAATACGACAGTGCAAGAGCTTTCGAGAGAGCTGGTGCAGATACTATTGTAAAAGTATTCAAGAACTTAAATGCAGAAGATATCCGTGATTCTGTAGATGAATTTGTAAAAGCGATCGATCAGTCTCAGATCATCATGTTCCCAGGCGGATTCTCCGCTGGTGACGAACCAGAAGGTTCTGCAAAATTCTTTGCTACAGCATTCCGTAATGCAAAGATGACAGAAGCAGTTAACCGTCTGTTAAACGAGAGAGATGGTCTGGCTCTTGGTATCTGTAACGGATTCCAGGCACTGATCAAGTTAGGACTGGTTCCATACGGCGAGATCCGTATGCAGGACGCAACCTCTCCAACTTTAACTTACAACACCATCAACCGCCACATCAGCAAGATGGTATACACCAAAGTGGTTACCAACAAATCTCCTTGGCTGGCAGGTGCTGAACTTGGCAAGACTTACTGCAACCCTGCTTCTCACGGAGAAGGACGTTTCGTTGCTCCACAGGAATGGCTGGATAAGTTATTCGCAAACGGACAGGTTGCAACACAGTATGTAAATGAAGCTGGAGTTCCAACCATGGATGAAGAGTGGAACGTAAACGGTTCTTACATGGCGATCGAAGGTATCACAAGCCCAGACGGCCGTGTACTTGGTAAGATGGCTCACTCAGAGCGTCGTGGAGATAGCGTAGCTATGAATATCTACGGCGAGCAGGATATGAAGATCTTTGAATCCGGTGTAGCTTACTTTAAATAAAAATAGTAAAGGCTCACTCTGCCGATTGTGCAGAGCGAGCCTTATTTTATGGAATCGGTACAAATTCCGGTTTCCGTCCTTTGAATACAGTATAATAGGAAAAACCTGCTTCTCGCAGAATCGCAGGAACTTTATCAAAATCATATCCAACGTGTTCTGGCTTGTGAGCGTCTGCACCGATGGTGATGATCTCGCCACCTAAGTCATGGTAGCGTTTTAAGATGGCTTCTGTAGGATTAGGATGTCCAAGTCCATATTTTAAGCCACCGGTATTGATCTCGATGCCTTTTTCCATAGAGATCAGTGTGCGTAGGATCTCATCGATCACATCAGAGAATTTCTCGTAAGAGTAGAACTGATTCTTATTTGGACCGTAGCGCACCACATAGTCGATGTGTCCATACACATCAAAATCAGAATAGACTTCCAAATTCTCTAGGATAGATTCAAAATATTCACGGTAAGCCTCATCTTCAGTTTTTCCCTCATAATAATTAGGAAAATAAGGATCAAATCCATGAACCACATGGGAAGATCCGATGATAAGATCAAAAGGATACTTCTGAGCAATCGCAGCATTTTTCTCGGAAATCTGCGGCTGGAGTCCTAATTCAATGCCCCAGAGGACTGGGAAGGATTCTTTGTATTTTTCTTGGAGCCGGGAAATCTCCTGTCGGCTGGCTGTCAGATCCAGAAGAAAAAGTTCAGGTTCCTCCGGATAATCATAATCCAGGTGATCAGTAATGCAGATTCCTTGTAAGCCTTTTTGGATCGCAGATTTTATCATATCTTCCGGTGCAGCATCACTGTCCCCTGAAAAATGGGTATGTAAATGGGTGTCCCAAAGCATAGCGTAACCTCGTTTCATAATATAATGAATCAGTATACTACTTTTCAGAAGGGAAAAAAAGGGAAGGATCCTAATGAAGAGTAAATTTTCGGGAAAAATCGGTAAAATGCCTAAAACTCCCTTTTTGAAAGGGAAAAAACTGTCTCTAGTGAAAAAATTAACGAAGTCAAAGAAAAACACTTGAACTTTCCATAAGAATTGGGTACAATATAGACAACTTGGGAGTAAACCCCATAATATATTTACAAATTCTAGGAGGAATTAAAATGGCAGTAAGAGTAGCAATCAACGGATTCGGCCGTATTGGTCGTCTTGCTTTCAGACAGATGTTCGGAGCAGAAGGATATGAAGTAGTAGCAATCAACGATTTAACAAGCCCAAAGATGTTAGCTCATTTATTAAAATATGACTCATCTCAGGGAAAATATGAGCATGCAGATGAAGTTTCTGCTAGTGAAGATTCTATCACAGTATGCGGAAAAGAAATCAAGATCTACGCTTTCCCAGATGCAAACAACTGTCCTTGGGGCGATTTAAAAGTTGACGTTGTATTAGAGTGCTCTGGATTCTATACAAGCAAAGAAAAAGCTCAGGCTCATATCAATGCTGGAGCTCGTAAAGTTGTTATCTCTGCACCAGCAGGAAACGACTTACCAACAATCGTTTACAATACAAACCATGAGACATTAAAAGCTGAAGATACAATCATCTCTGCAGCTTCTTGTACAACAAACTGCTTAGCACCAATGGCAGATGCATTAAACAAATATGCACCAATCCAGTCTGGTATCATGGTAACAATCCATGCTTACACAGGAGATCAGATGACTCTTGATGGACCACAGAGAAAAGGTGATTTAAGAAGATCTCGTGCAGCAGCAGTTAATATCGTTCCAAACAGCACTGGTGCAGCTAAAGCTATCGGATTAGTTATTCCAGAATTAAACGGAAAATTAATCGGATCTGCACAGCGTGTTCCAACCCCAACAGGATCTACAACAATCTTAACAGCAGTTGTTAA
>JAGAOC010000096.1 GCA_017623935.1 Agathobacter sp.
CAATTAAGGACCTCCTGGCAGGTTATCCTGTTAAAAGAATCAGTCACATTGGAAGTACAGCAATACAGGGCATATGGGCCAAGAACATTGTTGATGTGCTGGTCGAGATTTCTAAAGAAGCTGATATGGAAGGAGCAGCGTGTATTCTGGAGCAGAATGGTTTTATCAGAATGTCCGAGGAAAAGGGACGGATTTCACTCAATAAGGGATATACCAAAGAAGGCTTTGCGGATAAGGTTTATCACATTCATCTCAGATACGCGGGAGATAATGATGAGTTGTATTTCCGCGACTATCTGAACGAGTATCCTCAGATTGCGAAGGACTATGAAGCACTAAAGCTGGAGCTATGGAAAAAGTATGAGCATAATCGTGATGCTTATACAGAAGCCAAAACAGGTTTCATTCGCAAGTGGACCACTGAAGCCCACAGGATATATGGAGACAGATACTGACGAAATCGAATATGTGAGGACATTAATGAAAACTGTGTTATGCAGCGATAGAGACTGGCTTTTGTCAGAAGAGGCATTTCTGATCTATGCATCCTGCATGTATCATCCAACATACGAGGAATACAAAGCGCAGATGGAAGACTATCTACACGACTCATCGGTGAAAGTATTTGTATGTGAGAATCGCGGTAAGAGAATAGGCATGATGGTTCTGAAGAGTTCAGGAGTTGCTGCAGAGATTATCGGAATCGCAGTATCTGACAATGCTCGCCATAAAGGAATTGGAAAAGAACTGATCCAAAGCGTGATAAAGTCAGAGGAAATAGAAAGATTCAAAGCACAGACGGATGATGGTTCGATTGGTTTCTATCGCAAATGCGGATTTTCTGAAGAGAAAACTGTGGTTGAGTATTCTGACGGGTCAGCTGTTCGATATAACTGCGTTCTGTATAAATAGAAAAAATTCTGTTTCCCGATTCGTCAGACTGCAGGGAGGAACCATGGTTTATTACAATGATAACGAATTGATAATTCGTAATATGGAAGAAGCAGATGCACGGATCTTAACGGATGAAGAGATTGCGCAGGGTTGGCATACGGATATCTCCAAATATTTGGCAAGACTCCAAGATCAGTCTGCGGGAAAATGTGTTTCACTGACAGCCGTATATCAAGGACAGCTTGCCGGGTATGTGAGTGTATACATAACAGGGCTTAGCGGTGCGTTCAGCGGAAAAGGACTGCCCGAGATTGTTGATTTCGGTGTATTGGAAAAATACCAGAGAAAAGGAATCGGCGGCAGACTGATGGATACTGCGGAAGAGATTGCCGGGAAATATGCAGACACTGTATGGCTTGGCGTCGGACTTCACAGTGGATATGGAAGTGCTCAGCGAATATATGTCAAACGAGGCTATATCCCGGATGGGACGGGTGTCTGGTATCAGAATAAACCTTGTGCGCAATACGAAACGGAAATTGCAAATGATGATAATCTCGTGCTTTTCCTATCTAAGAAATTAAAACGGCAAGACGAAAACTAATCTTACAAATTCCAGTTTATCGGGATGACGCAAAAACGCAGTTTGAGAGGTAAAAATGATAAATCACAGAGTACAGAAATATATAGAGGATCATTCTTTCTGTTCAGAGTACCTTTTCAGGGATTGGGAAGCGTTCCTGGATTTCATCTATGAAGAAGGCTGCCGCGTTTCGTCCATCCTCTGGTGGGAGCACTGCAAAAAGAATTTTCAGCACGGATACGGCGGATATTCCGATCCGGATGACAGGGAATGGATGTATTCTGAGACCTGGCTTCATGAAGATGGATTTGAAGAAAAAGACCTTGCGGATATTAAGGCTTATATTCGTGAAACGAGAGAGCATGGTCTTATTCTTGGTGACAAATACATCAGCCACGATTTGGTGCCGTCCTTCTATCTTGCAGATGAACAGACTCCGGTTTGCAGAGATATTGCGGGCTCAGGTATTTGTAAGGATAATTCAAAATGAACTATAAGGTAATTGACAAAGAAAAATACTATAGAAAAGGTGTGTTCCGTCATTTCACGGAAGACTGCAGGTGTTCGACCTCAATAACAGCGAGAATCGATGTGACAGAACTCGCCACACATTCAAAGAACACAGGGACGAAATTTTATATCAATTTCCTGTATATTCTTTCAAAAGTTCTGAATTCACGCGAAGACTACAGGATGGGATACCTTTGGCAGACAGATGAGCTGATCTGTTATGACGTGATCAATCCTACGCAGTATGTTTTCCATGAAGATACGGAAACCTGTACTCCGGTATATACGGAATACGATGAGGACTATGAAAAGTTCTACGCTGCTGCTTTAAAGGATGTTGAAGAGGCAAAGAAGACAAGGGAATACGGTCTGGATATGGTTAATCATCCAAACTGGTTCGATGCATCGTTTATATCCTGGCTTTCCTATGATTCACTTCATCTTGAACTTCCCGATGGAAATCTGTATTTTGCGCCTATCATCAACTGGGGAAAATACAGGGAAGAAAACGGAAGGCTTGTCATGCCTGTGACCGTTCGTCTGAATCATGCGATTGCTGATGGGTATCTGGTCGCAAACGTATTTCGACTCCTGGAACAGGAAATCAAGTCTTTCATGAAGCTCTAATCGCTAAATTCCAGTTTGCAGAGATGCCGTTGGTAAGAGAGGTATGCCATATGGTAGTTAATTTCCAGTTTTGAGAGGCCAGTGATATGACCGAAGCAGAACTTTATAAAGAGCTCGGAGCCCTGACAAAGGACAAGGACAGATGGCAGGAGAGCATCCCCTATGTTTCCTCTCTCCTCACCCATGACTCCGTAAAGATACAGGCCAAGGC
>JAGAOC010000097.1 GCA_017623935.1 Agathobacter sp.
AATGGGAGTTCTTCGATCTGCCGGAGCAGTGGCAGATTCATTATGGAGATCTGACTTTCAATCTGAAGCCTTTCAGTTTCAAACACACCGGGCTCTTCCCTGAGCAGGCTGCTAACTGGGACTGGTTCTCTGAGAAGATCAAAAAAGCAGGCAGACCTATCAAGGTCTTAAATCTCTTTGCTTACACCGGAGGCGCTACTTTAGCCGCAGCTGCTGCAGGAGCAGCTGTTACCCATGTAGATGCTTCTAAGGGCATGGTTACCTGGGCGAAAGAAAATGCTGTCTCTTCCGGATTAAAAGACGCTCCAATCCGCTGGATCGTGGATGACTGTGTGAAATTCGTAGAGCGTGAAATCCGCCGTGGCAATCATTATGACGCCATCATCATGGATCCTCCTTCCTACGGAAGAGGTCCAAAGGGAGAGATCTGGAAAATCGAAGAAGCTGTTTATCCTCTGATCAAGTTGTGCGCACAGCTTCTTACCGAAAAACCACTTTTCTTCCTAGTTAATTCTTACACTACCGGATTACAGCCAGCAGTTCTTACCTATATGATCAGCACTGCTCTTTCTGATTTTAAGGGAACTGTAGAATCCAATGAGATCGGGCTTCCAGTTTTCTCTAATGGACTGGTACTGCCATGCGGCGCCAGTGGAAGATTTTCTGGGGAGTAAGAAAAGATTGTGCTCCTACGCAAAAGTGTTACGATCTTTAGTTGCCAAAAAGTTCTAGAGTAATTTCCCAGCAAATAAAAAGCTGCCACACAGATTCGTGTGACAGCTTTTTTATTGTAAACCTATTGTTTTAGTTCTTATTCACTTCGTAATGCTGCAACCGGGTCTTTCTTAGCTGCTTTTCTTGCTGGGATCAGTCCACCGATCAGGGTCAGTCCCATGCTGAGCAGGATCAAAAAGATCGCACTGTCAATTGGCAGAGCCGCAGACACACTTGAATTACCCATTGCCATATGGATGATTCCGTTAATTGGGAACTGGAGTAATACTGCGATCAGGATACCCATGATTCCGGCGCACATTCCGATAATAATGGTCTCTGCATTAAATACCTGAGAAATATTTCCTTTAGAGGCTCCCATCGCGCGAAGGATACCGATTTCCTTGGTTCTTTCTAATACGGAAATATAAGTAATGATTCCGATCATCAGAGAAGATACCACCAGTGATACTGCCACAAAGGCGATCAGGATATAAGAGATCACATCCACGATGGAGGTAACAGATGAGATCATTAATTCTACAAAATCAGAGTAAACGATCTGATTTCCTTCTCCTGCAGAAGCATTGTAATCTTCAATACATTTTGTGATAGCTTCTTTTCCTTCAAAACTGTCTGTGTAAATGCTGATAGAGAGTGGTTTTGTTACGTCTACATATCCAAAAAGTTCTAACATTGCCTGGTAGCTTTCTTCATCAATTGCAGTTCCTGTCAGCACGTTTTTATCTTTACTATTTAACTGAGCAGTTACTACTTCACTCTTATTAGCATAATCCACCAGATAATCTGTCAGGGCTTTTGTGTAACCGACCGTCTTTGATAACATCAAAGTCTCTGCGTCTTCTTTTGGACGGATAATTCCGGTAACATTCAATTTTACACCAGCCTGCGCTAACCCTTCCGCGTCTTTGCTGTTTGCATTGATCTTCTGAAAAAGTCCCTGTTCATTTTTCTGGTAAAAATCACATTCCGGCACCAGATAAAAGCTCTGGTTACAGAAATTCTCATAAGACCAATTATATTCTTTTGCTTTAAAATTCTTCTGTTTGTTCACATCATCGATAAGTGCCTGATATTCAGAAGATGGCAACATTCCCAGAGCATACAGAGTTTGGAGTGGGATCTCGTTATTTCCATCCAAGATCAATACAACTTCGTTGTATGCCTTTGGCCATTCTCCATAGGCTAATTCGTAATTATCAGTAATGAGGGTACTAACGGAATTTTCCTGGGTTCCAGGAGTAATTTCTTCAAAACAACTTTCTGTATATACATTAGTATCCATTTGTACCATGACGGAGTCTTCGCTTCCCATGGCATACACGTCCTGACTACTTGTAGTAAGTCCGCTTCCATCTGTATTGACTAATTTTCCTTCTGGATCATAAGTGTATACTGTAAATGGAGTATTATAGGAATAAACTACACCATTTTCTCCAATGTATTCCTGAATCGGGCTATCTTTATCCATCAGATATTCCCGGAACTTCGTCAGGTTGTTCTGTGCCAGACTAGCGCTCATCTCATTCGATAACTCAAAATCTGATCCATCAGAATAGATCTGATCCAAGTCATGCGCTTCTTCCTCAGTATCATCTAAGGTACTGGTCATCATATAACCAAGATCCAAAGTTTCTGCCTCAATGGTAATCGGATAAGAAGCCATAGTCTCTTTCTGCATGGTCTCAATATAACGATTGACACCGGCGGACAGGGACAAGATCAATGCAATTCCGATAATACCGATGGAACCCGCAAAGGAAGTAAGAATGGTTCTTCCTTTCTTGGTGCGAAGGTTTTGAAAACTTAAGGACAATGCAGTCCCAAAAGACATGGATGCTTTTCCCATGTTCTTGCTCTGTACTACCGGTGCGGTCTGACCTTCCGGCTCAAAAGGATTGGTGTCGCCTACCACCTGGCCATCTTTTAGTCTTACGATTCGATTAGAATAAGTCTCTGCCAGCTCCGGGTTATGAGTAACCATAATGACCAGTTTTTCTTTTGCCACTTCTTTTAAAAGTTCCATAACCTGAATACTGGTCTCTGAATCTAATGCACCGGTTGGCTCATCCGCCAAAAGAATGTCCGGATCATTTACCAGCGCTCTGGCAATTGCAACTCGCTGCATCTGTCCACCAGACAGCTGGTTTGGTTTCTTGTGGATGTGATCGATCAGCCCTACTTTTTCTAAGGCTTCTTTTGCCCGTCTCTTCCGTTCTTTTCTGGAAACTCCTGAAATGGTCAGCGCTAGTTCTACGTTTGCAAGAATGGTCTGATGAGGGATCAGGTTATAGCTTTGGAACACAAATCCCACGGAATGATTTCTATAAGAATCCCAGTCTCTGTTAGAGTAACGCTGTGTGGAGATTCCGTTAATGATCAGATCTCCTACATCATAGTGGTCAAGACCTCCCACGATATTTAAAAGGGTGGTCTTACCGGAACCACTTGGTCCTAATACTGCAACAAACTCGTTATCACGAAAATTTAAAGATACCCGATTTAAAGCCCGTTGCACCAGCTCGCCGGTCTTATAAATCTTTGATACTTCTCTTATCTGCAACATCTATATGTCCTCCTTGTTTTACAAGATTCACTTGTTTCTGCCGGAACAAGTCTGCTTTTATCACCTGTTTCGGTCTCGATTATGCAAGGAGTATAACACACCATTCTTAACGCAGCCTTAATCGGACTTTAAAATTCTGGTAAGATTTACTTAGGATTTTTCTGTTATTTCTTAATTCAAAAACCCCACCAGCCTTCGCTGATGGGGTACCTTACCAAATGATAACTCTATAACATTTTCTTCTTGCGGAGCGCAAACATGGTGATCACGCAGATCAACAGGGTAATGATGGCTACGATCAAAAATCCATGGGCACCAGTGGCAAATGGGACATAATTAGAGTCCACATTCATTCCATAGAAACCTGAGATAATGGTCGGGATCGCCATAACCACTGTAATAGATGTCAGATTCTTCATGACGTTGTTCAGTCGGTTGTCAATGACCGAAGACATCAGTTCTCGTGTACCGTTTATGATATCACGATAGATGGAAGTCATCTCGATCGCCTGCTTATTCTCGACAATTACATCTCCTAACAGTTCTTTATCTTCCGGATACTGCTCTAGTCTCTTGTAACGGGTCAAGCGGTCTAATACGACCCCGTTGGCTCGTAAAGATGTGGCGAAGTATACCAGCGTGGATTCCAACTCGTAAAGTGCAATTAAGTCAACTTCCTGGGTGTCGTTTCCAACTCGTTCTTCGATTTCTGTTCGGTTCTTATCAATGACACGCAGGTTACTCTGATAAAGAACGGAAACACGATAAAGGATCTGATATACAAAACGAAGTCTTTTCTTTGTGCTGAATTCTTTTACCCGGTTATTGATAAAAGCGTCCAGTACCGGAGTCTCCTCAGTACATACAGTAACGATCACATCATTGGTAAGAATGATACCAAGAGGGATTGTGGTATAGCTCTTCTTCTCATGGCGGATCTCAACGGAAGGAATATCCACTAAGATCAATGTATAACCATCCTGTAATTCAATACGGGAACTTTCTTCTTCGTCCAGCGCAGCAAGAACGTCTTCGATATCCACATCTAACTGATCTGCCACCATCTGACCCTCTGTTACACTGGGGTTGACCATATGAATCCAAACTCCTGTCTGTATTGTTGCCTCTTCATGGATTCTTCTGTCATCTGTTCTATAGTATTTAACCATACAACACCTCCCCATTTTCTTAACTGTCTATTTATCATATAGATCGCACTTGTTACAATCTATACTTATCAAAAAACGAATCTTATTTCACAACGCCCTGGAACTGCCCTACCAGATACTTGTTCCGGATCATGGACAGATTATTTAAAAGGATCACATCAGTAGCTCCTTTTTCTTTTACAAGATCAGAAATGCTGCCTTCCCAGTAACGATAATCAATGACATAAATGTACTGATAGTGATCTACCAAAAACGGAACGAACGCATTACCAAAGGATTCTTTTACTACTACACAAGCACTTCCATCGGTAACTGTCTTGTTCACGATCTCTGTATATGGGTTATCGCTGGCAATAAATGCACTGTATTTTAATCCTGATGAATAAGAAGATACATCATAGATCACTGGCCAGTCATATTCCATGCCATCGCTGGCGATTACGTGCATACTGGTCTCTGATTTCGGATAATATGCTGTTACTGTGTCCGGATTTGCCCCAAGGCTTGCATCCTTATCAGTATCATTATAAAAAGAACCTAAAAATCCGTCAAATGTTTTTGTTTCATAAGTATTGATATCTGTCGGAGTGATTCCCATTACTTCGCAAAGTTCCACATAAGCATAATAAGCTCCAAGGGTGGTCCAGTGGTGATCTGTACGGAAATATACATACTCTGTTCTATGCTCCATAAGGGTATCATAGATCTCCACAGAATGTACTTTATTACTCATCAGTCCCACCATATCATTGATCGCTTTTTCCTGATCTGTGGACTGAACCTGATCCCTATAATTATCCGGCATAGTAATGGCACTGCTCAAAGGAATGATCATGTCATAGACATTAGCAGTTCCTTCCAAAGTATTTGCCAGCTTGCTGACGGTCTCTGCATAAGTTGTGGCAGTCTCCTGACGATTGGTAAAAAGCTCATAAGCAGAATCCCCAATGACAATAACACTACCGTAATCCACCAGTTCTGCATCTGAAGTTATGGATTCATAAGTCTTAACCTCTACCGTATCCTCAGTATTTTCATCAGCTGAGTTTTCCGCTCCTGCCTGGTCGGTGCCAGTCATGTCTGTACTGCCATTTGCCCCCTGGGAATCTTCTACCGAAGAGCCTGTCTGCTCTTTTTTCTCTCCACAACCAGTAAAACCTGTCGCCAATAAAGTTCCTGCCAGCACAAGAGAAAGTGCTGTTAATGTTTTCTTTTTCATAAGCTCCTCCTATAAATTCTTATCTAACTGATAAATGTTCTTATCTGTAATAAAATTGGAAATATTATATAAGATCAGCACATCTGTGACGCCTTTATCTTTCACATATGCAGCCATATCTTCTTTGCAATATCGCAGATCTATCATATAGATCTCTTCAAAATCCTCTGCTGCCAATGGCACAAAACAGTTTGCAAAAGAATCCTTGATCACCAACAATCTTCGTCCATTCTTATTCCCATTATTCGTGATGATCGTCTCTCCATAATTTCCACCGAAAAAGTAAGTGTATTTATCTTTCTCTTCCAGCTTGCTTTCTACATAGAAGCTTTCGGCCTCTTCCCCGTCGATAGTAATGGTATAATCTGCATTTTCGTCTTTTGCATAAGTCCAGATACTGTCGTATGCAGAATCATAATCCAGGATCTTGGAATACAGGCTTCCTCGGAAAGTATCTGTTACATTTTTCTGCTGATAAGCCTCTCTTCCTAAAAAAGCCATCCCTGTATCCGAACACCATTTCTCATAGGCAATGAGTGCTCCTGTACTGGTCCAGTGATGGTCAGTACGATAATAAACCTGCTCCGTTTTAGCAGCCTCTTGTAATTCTTTCGTCACATCTACAACGTACTGCTCACCTATTGTCGCTTTTGCTTCTTCCAGATATTTTTCTTGATCAAACAGCCTTGCATTAGCCGGAAGTTTATCTTCCATGACCAGACCCGAAGTAGGTACTAACAAAAAGGAGATCTGTGATTCTTCTATTCCCTGGTTCTTACAATAATCCAGATAATCTTTCACTGCCACTGTATTCTTTACGAAAAGATCCTCATCCACACTTTCTGGTATGATCTTCTCAAAATCATATCCGTCTTTTCCTACATAGGCTCCGCCAATATCGGAGTCCCCAATGAACTTCTGAATGGAAGTCTTAGCAGTGATCCAAAAATCTCTCCCTAAGATCTGATCATTCAGATAGGATTCCAGATCTTCCTGAAATTCCCCTTCTAAGACCTTCTCCCAAGAAAACTCAGGAGTCTCTGCCAGATAACGGTTCTCGTTCTCCGAAAACTCTCTGTCTTTTGCAAGAAAGCTTCCTGCACTGACAACTCCGATCATCAGGCAGCCCACTATCACAATCATTATCTTTGATGATTTCATCTTACACCTCAACTAAAATCTGAAATACAGGAACGGATTGTAAGTATCCCCTACTAAAAATGCAAAAGATACAAATAATAACGCTACCATGATCACACATTTTCCAACGGCAGCCCACTTGGAGTTCTTCACATTCTGCCAGAGCTTCCATTTCGCTGCCAACGCAGAATAATCGATACTGCAAAGAACAAGTACAATAAGAAGCACTCCGTTACAAGATAAGAAATACCAGAAGGCTTCATCCACCAGAACGCTTCCTATACCGAACATAGATCTCAGATAATCTCCCAACAGCACAAAATCGGTCTGAGCGAAGATCGTCCAACCAATCACTATAAGAAGCAGACTGTATACATGTCCAACCCAGCTTGGGAGTTTTTTCAATAATTTCAATAAGAACAGCTTCTCTATCATAAGCAGGACGCCGTAATATACGCCCCACAGGATAAAGTTCCAACTAGCCCCATGCCAAAGTCCCGTTAAAAACCAGACGATCATGATATTCACCAGCTGTCTTGCCATTCCTTTTCTATTACCGCCTAAAGGAATATACACATACTCCCTAAACCAGGAGCTCAAGGAAATATGCCATCTGCGCCAGAAATCCGTAATGGATTTTGCCATGTA
>JAGAOC010000098.1 GCA_017623935.1 Agathobacter sp.
ATTATCCAGTAAAAGATTCATACAATATTCAATTTTTTAATCTCTTGGGGTTTATTTGATAGGTATTCCCTAAGATATGCTCAATAAATTTGCTTTCAATTTCTATACAAGAATAAAACTCTAAATAGTTCAATGTTTTATTTATAATACTACTGAATGACATGAGATACAAGTACTTTATGTCTTAAATGCAAGAAAATTCCACTTTCATTCTCGCCACCGAACTTAAATCAAAAAAATCGCTGAGCCCAGACTCAATGCCACTAAATGGCACGGTCTCAGACCTCAGCGATCTTTCTTCAAAGGAATTTTTTATTCCCTATTGATTCTTATTCCACATCCGGCAGTAATGCAAAACTCTTCTCCAACTCTTCATCTGTTGGTACATAGTCACTCATTACTCCATCGTTGTATTTTCCATATGCTACCATATCGAAATATCCGGTTCCAGTCAGACCAAAGACGATGGTCTTCTCTTCTCCAGTCTCTTTGCACTTCATTGCCTCATCGATTGCAACGCGGATCGCATGAGAACTCTCTGGTGCAGGAAGGATTCCTTCCACTTTTGCAAACATCTGAGCAGCTTCAAATACCTGTGTCTGGGATACTGTTGTAGCTTCCATAAGTCCATCTGCATATAACTGAGATAAAGTAGAGCTCATTCCGTGGTAACGTAAACCGCCTGCGTGGCTTGCAGAAGGAATGAAGTTGCTTCCTAATGTGTACATTTTCTGTAATGGACATACCATTCCTGTATCACAGAAATCATATGCATATTTTCCTCTGGTGAAGCTTGGGCAGGATTCAGGTTCTACAGCGATAAAACGGTAGTTCTTTTCTCCTCTTAATTTCTCGCCCATAAATGGAGAAATGAGTCCTCCTAAATTGGAACCGCCACCTGCACATCCGATAATGATATCTGGCTCAATTCCGTATTTGTCAAGAGCTGCCTTTGTTTCCAGACCGATCACAGACTGGTGAAGCAGAACCTGGTTCATAACGCTACCTAATACATAGCGGTATCCAGGAGTGTTTGAAGCTACTTCTACAGCTTCAGAAATAGCACAGCCAAGGCTTCCTGTAGTGCCAGGATGTCTCTCTAAGATCTTCTTTCCGATCTCTGTTGTTGTAGAAGGAGATGGAGTTACATTCGCTCCATAAGTTCTCATAACTTCTTTTCTAAATGGTTTCTGTTCATAGGAAACTTTAACCATGTATACTTTACAGTCCAGATCTAAGTAAGCACAAGCCATAGATAAAGCGGTTCCCCACTGTCCCGCTCCTGTCTCTGTTGTAACACCTTTTAAGCCCTGCTGTTTTGCATAATAAGCCTGAGCGATCGCGGAATTTAATTTGTGGCTTCCGCTAGTGTTATTTCCTTCAAATTTGTAGTAGATCTTAGCAGGAGTCTGTAATTTTTCTTCCAGACAGTATGCTCTTACTAATGGTGAAGGCCGATACATTTTATAGAAATTTCTGATCTCTTCTGGAATTGGTATGTATGCTGTAGTATCATCCATTTCCTGTTTTACCAGCTCATCACAGAAAATAGCACCTAATTCTTCTGCTGTCATTGGCTGCTTTGTTTCTGGATTTAACAGTGGAGCCGGCTTATTCTTCATATCAGCACGGACATTGTACCATTCCTTTGGCATTTCCTCTTCTTCTAAGTAAATTTTATATGGTATTTTCTTTTCTTCCATGGTAATCCTCCCTTATGCACACAGAAGGCCTCTGCGCGCGCCTCTTATGGCATACTAACATTTTATGGGCTTAAATTCAAGGGAAATCCCTAAATTCTTATGGTATTCCCTCATAATTCCTCATAGATCCCCGTTAAAAATTCTCTGGTCAATTTGCTTCTCCCATGCTACAATCAATTTGCTTCTGGGAGAAAAAGTCATACAGACCACTTTTTCCAGTAACAAATACATTTCAGGAGAAATCATATGGAATTTTATATGGCACCCATGGAAGGCCTGACGGGCTATATTGTCCGCAATGCCTATCATCACCATTTTCATAATGTAGATAAATATTTTACCCCTTTTATCCCCGCCGCAAAAAGGATGAATACCAAGATCCTTCGGGACATCGATCCGGAAAATAATAAAGGGATCTCTCTTATTCCTCAGCTGATGACCAACAATGCCGAGGAAGTTATTTTCATGCACAAACAACTTGCAGAATACGGCTATGATGAGATCAATATCAATCTAGGCTGTCCTTCCGGCACTGTAGCTTCAAAAAAGCGTGGTTCCGGGCTTCTCGCTTATCCGGAGGAACTGGATCATTTTCTGGATGACCTCTTCTCTCAGGCAGACTTTCCTGTTTCCATCAAAACCAGGATCGGCTACGCTCAGGAAGAAGAATGGGAAGTTCTTGCAGGAATTTATGCAAAATATCCCATTCATGAATTGATCATTCACCCTCGCACCCGACAGGATCTTTACAAGCTTCCAGTCCGTCCTGCCACCTTTGCCCACGCCCTGGAAACGATTCCACTATCTTTGTGCTATAACGGAGATATTATCGACGAGAACTCTTATGAAGCGGTTTGCAGCCAGTTCCCTTCTATTCATAAGATCATGATCGGGCGGGGCTTATTCAGAAACCCTGGACTGATCTCTTCTATAAAAGGGGAACCTCTTCCTGACAAGAATACTCTTCGGAGCTATCATGATGAGATCTTAGATGGATATCTGTCTATTTTTTCCGGGGAAAAAGACGCTCTATTCCGTATGAAGGAGCATTGGTTCTATCTGGGAAATGCCTTTGAAAATGCGGATAAATACTGCAAAGTCATCCGTAAGACTTCCAAAATGACGGAATACCGTCAGGTAGTGAATGGGATCTTCGCCAACTGCCCTTTGAAATAAAGATCGACAAAAAAGCCTTTCAGAAATCTGAAAGGCTTTTTAAGAGCGATAGACGGGGCTCGAACCCGCGGTCTCGACCTTGGCAAGGTCGCGCGTTACCAACTACGCCACTATCGCATTTTCAATTGTATTCGTGAAGTGCTCTTCACAAGAGCGATAGACGGGGCTCGAACCCGCGGTCTCGACCTTGGCAAGGTCGCGCGTTACCAACTACGCCACTATCGCATTTCATTTGTATTCTTTCCGAACACAAATGATATATTACAAGATTTTTATGTGTCTGTCAACAACTTTTTTCATTTTCTTTCATAATTTTTACCAGGCGGCTTGTTCCAAGGCGATCCGCTCCCAAGCAGATGAATTTCTCAGCGTCATCAAAAGAAGAAATACCTCCTGCAGCTTTGATCTTCACCTGAGGACCTACGTGCTCTTTCATAAGCGCCACATCCTCAAAAGTTGCCCCTGCAGTGGAAAATCCTGTAGAGGTCTTGATGTACTCTGCTCCTGCTTTTGTAACGATCTCGCACATTTTAATCTTCTCTTCTTCTGTAAGAAGGCAGGTCTCAATAATGACTTTTAAGATATTGCCGTCACAGGCTGCATGGATTTCTTTGATCTCCTGCTCAATCTTGTCGTAACTCTTATCTTTTAGATCTCCAATGTTGATGACCATGTCAATTTCAGACGCACCATTGGCTACTGCATCTTTTGTCTCACAGACTTTCACTGCGGTGGTGCTGTAACCATTTGGGAAACCAATGACGGTACAGATTGGTAATTTTCCTTCTACATATTCAGCAGCTCGCTTTACATAAGAAGCTGGGATACAAGCAGAAGCCGTCTCATACTTCATGGCATCATCTAAGATCTGTCTGATCTCCTCCCAGGTGGCTCCCTGAGCTAATAATGTGTGATCTACGATCTTTAAAATATCTTTCTTGTTCATTTGTGTTCTCCTGTCAAATATATTTACTATGGTTATACTAATTCTTCAAGTACCGAAGTTCCAATGGTTCCTTCCGGCATTTCAAGTCCAAAGTTATCGGCAATGGTAGCACCGATCACTGCAAAGTTCTCCCGATCTGCAAGTTTTCCTGCATTTTTCATAGAAGGTGAATAGGCTAAAAACGGCACCTGCTCCCGGGTATGGTCAGTTCCTGTATGGGTTGGGTCATTTCCGTGGTCTGCGGTTATGATCAAAAGATCATCTTCTTGCAAGATTTCCATCAACTTTCCAAGGTTCTCATCGAACATCTCCAGTTCTCTTCCGTATCCTTCTGGATTCCTTCTGTGTCCCCACAGCGCGTCAAAATCCACCAGGTTCACATAACAGAGCCCTGTAAAATCTCGCTGGGCAATCTCTAAGGTCTGCTCCATACCATGAACAGAACTTTTTGACTTATTCGATTCCGTCAACCCTTCTCCATCAAAAATATCATAGATCTTACCAACGGAGATCACATCCAAACCTGCGTCTTTTAATACATCTAAAGCAGTTCTGCCATAAGGCTTTAATGCATAGTCATGGCGATTGCTGGTGCGCTTGAACTCCCCTTTCTTTCTTCCTACATAAGGTCGGGCGATGACTCTGCCTACTTTCCACTCATCCTTCATGGTAATGTCTCTGGCAATCTCACAGCAACGGTACAGTTCCTCTAGCCCAAAAGTCTCTTCATTGCCACAGATCTGCAGAACTGAATCCGCAGAAGTGTAGACGATCATATGACCCGTTGCGATCTCTTCCTCTGCCAACTCCTCCAAGATCTCCGTTCCACTGGCACTCTTATTTCCAATGACCTTGTGTCCAGTCCTCTGCTCTAATTCCCGAATCAGTTCCTCTGGAAAGCCATTCTCGGTAAATGTCAAAAATGGTTTTGTAATATGAAGTCCCATCATTTCCCAGTGCCCCGTCATAGTATCCTTGCCGGTACTGGCCTCTTTTAACTTCATATAATACCCCAGCGGTTTTTCCACTGGAGCTACCTGCTTTAATGGATGCAGATTTGCCAGCCCCAATTTCGCAAGATTTGGAATATGAAAGGTGTTCATCTTGTCAGAAATGTGCCCTAGAGTGTCTGTTCCTTCGTCTCCATAGGAAGCAGCGTCATCTAAAGCCCCCACTCCCAAGGAATCGATCACTATCGTAAATATTCTTTTATACTTCATATATTCCCCTCCTGTCTTCACTCATTATTTTATCACTTCTCTGAATCCCTATTCTTACACCAGAAATTTATTTTCCTGTCATACATTTCTCAAACGCCGCATAAAATTTATTAATCATGTAGGGAGGCATCTTATGAGTTCCAAAACAAAAATCGTCGTTCTTCGAAAAAAAGAACTGCTCATTGCAGTGACAGCCATCATTCTGGCAATTTTATTAATCATTCTGTTCGTGGGGATGCTGCTTCCGGATAAAGCGAAAAAAAAGGATTCTGAGTCCACTGCCAAATATAATCCAGGAGTCTATACTTCTTCCATCCAACTCAATGATACCACTTTTGATGTGGAAGTTGCTGTAGACGAGAACCATATCAACTCTGTTTCTCTGGTAAACATGGAAGAATCCGTAGCCACCATGTATCCACTTATGAAACCGGCTATGGAGGACCTGGCGCAGCAGATCGTTGCTGCCCAGTCCGCAGAATCCGTTACATATTCCAGTGACAATCAGTACACTTCTATCGTGTTACACCGGGCGATCCTGGACGCTTTATCCCAGGCAGAAATAAAATAACTGCCAAGATAATTGTCCCAAGCGCAGTCACGCAAAAAGTATCACGAAACCATTAATCTTCCTAGTATTTCAAAAAACCGGGGTATCCTTCGACGCCCCGGTTCTTCTACTCTCTTCAATTCTTATTCTGCTGATGAATAATCTAATCCATTCAGATAATCATCTAATGCATCTGTCTGACAATAAATAGTATTGAGTGGTCTCTTATTGTCATATGCTTTCACTCCGCTGTAACCAATCCAAGCTACGATAGCAACACCAGCAATAGCTACACAAACCTTAGCAATTGTGTGTTTTACTTTATTTCTTGCCATTGTTTTCTTACGATTGGCTTTTTCTTTCTTATATGCATCAACTTTAGCCTGACTCATTATATATTCTCCTTCAAAAATTCCTCTAATAGAATTATTTTACACATATCTCCTAAAAAAAGCAAGTCTTCTTGTGAGAAATCACAAAGAATTCATGAAATCCTGCCGTAATTCTCTAGCAGAATCCCAGTAACATTCCCACCATATGTATCAAAAATGCCACGATCCATGCCACTGCACACTGTAAGAATACCACCAGCACTGCCCATTTTCCGCCCAGCTCTCTCTTTACTGCTGCAACTGCTGCCACACAAGGGGTATACAGTAAGGTAAAGACCATATATACAAAGGCCACAAATGGAGAAATGATCTCGGTAACGGCTGTACCACCTGTTAAAATGGTGATGGTACTTACTACACTTTCCTTTGCCATAAAACCGGTCAAAAGTGCGGTAGAAAATCTCCAATCCCCAAAACCAAGTGGTTTAAAGATCGGTGCCAGCACACTGCCCACCATAGCAAGCATACTGTTCTGAGAATCATCTACCAAATTCAAATGTGTATCAAAACTCTGTAAGAACCAGATCACGATGGTTGCCAGGAAGATAATGGTAAAGGCTTTATTTAAGAAGTCTTTTGCTTTATCCCAGATCAACCTTGCTACGCTCTTTGCACCAGGCATACGGTAGTTTGGAAGCTCCATAACAAATGGCACCGGCTCTCCTCGAAAGGCGCTGTGATCTAAGATCAATGCAAAAATGATCCCAACAATGATTCCAATAGCATACATAGAGATCATTACGATTGCTGCATGTTCCGGGAAAAATGCTGCCGCAAAAAATCCATAGATTGGCAATTTTGCAGAGCAACTCATAAATGGTGTCAAAAGTACAGTCATTTTTCGGTCTCGCTCAGAAGGTAGGGTTCTAGTTGCCATAATAGCAGGCACAGAACAGCCAAATCCCATGATCATCGGCACGAAGCTTCTGCCGGATAATCCCACTTTACGGAGCAATTTATCCATAACAAAGGCTACTCTTGCCATATATCCACTGTCTTCTAAGAGTGACAGGAAAAAGAACAAGGTTACGATGACCGGTAAGAAACTCAACACGCTTCCTACACCTTCAAAAATACCATCAATGACCAGAGAATGAACTACTTCATTTACACCAAGGCCAGTAAGTCCCGCATCTGCCAGTTCTGTCAACCAGCCAATGAAGATCTCCATTAGTCCCGACAACCACTCTCCAATGACGCCAAAGGTCAGATAAAAGACCAGAGCCATAATTATAACGAACATCGGAATTGCAGTCCATTTTCCGGTTAAGATACGGTCAATCTTCTCGCTTCGAACCCGTTCTTTGCTCTCATGAGGTTTTACCACGGTAGCATCACAGACCTTCCGGATAAAAGCAAATCTCATATTTGCCAAAGCCGCCTGTCTGTCCATACCGCTCTCAGTTTCCATCTGCACAATGATGTGCTCGATCATTTCTTTCTCATTCTCATCTAAATGAAGTTCCTGCTCAATGATCTTATCCCCTTCTACCAGCTTACTAGCCGCAAAACGGGTCGGGATCTTGTATTTGTGAGTATGATCTTCTATTAAATGCATAATGGAGTGGATACAACGGTGAAGCGCGCCTCCGTCTTCTCCCTCTGATTCACAAAAATCCATTCTTCCCGGACGTTCTCTATACTGTGCTACATGAACTGCATGGGCGATGAGCTCTTCAATTCCTTCATTTTTTGCTGCTGAGATCGGCACTACCGGAATTCCTAAGGTCTGCTCTAATAAGTTAATATCAATGGTTCCGCCGTTCTCCCGGACTTCATCCATCATATTAAGGGCAAGGACCATAGGAATATCCAACTCGATCAACTGCAATGTCAGATAGAGATTCCTCTGGATATTAGTAGCGTCTACAATATTAATAATTCCCTTCGGACGATCTTTTAAGAAAAATTCCCTCGTCACAATCTCTTCGCTGGAATATGGTGACATGGAATAGATTCCCGGCAGGTCTGTTACTAAGGTATTTTCCTGCTTCCGGATCGGGCCGTCTTTTCTGTCTACGGTCACTCCTGGGAAATTGCCTACGTGCTGATTCGCACCGGTAAGCTGATTAAAAAGGGTTGTCTTTCCGCAGTTCTGATTGCCTGCCAGACCAAAGGTCAGTACTTCGCCTTTTTCAATGACCTGTCCCCGCTGCTTCACATGGTAGATTCCCATTTCTCCTAAGCCTGGATGGTGGGATTTCCCTGTGCTACGCTTGACTTCCTGTGGTTTTTCTTCTTTTTTTACTTCTGCTACGTTTTCAATTACGATACTGGCAGCTTCATCCTTTCGTAAGGTCAATTCATAGCCCCAGACCTTATATTCAATAGGGTCCCCTAAAGGAGCTGCCTTAACATAGGTGATCTCCGTTCCCGGGATCAGCCCCATATCAAGAAAGTGCTGTCTTAAGGCGCCTTCTCCACCGACTTCCTTAATGACAGCACTTTGATTATTTTTTAACTCTGCTAGATTCATCTGTGTGTACGCCTCTTCTTCTATTTATACACACTGATTATAATATCATTTTAATAAATGGTCAATTTGAAATTATCAAATTGAAATTGCCAAATTGAAATTACGAAATTACATTCCTCTGGATACTTCTAAGCATTTGTCCATAGCTTCCATAACAGCACTTCTCATGCCCTTTTCTTCTAAGACCTTTACCGCCTGAATAGTGGTTCCTGCTGGAGAACATACCATATCCTTCAACTCTCCCGGGTGTTTTCCGGTCTCTAAGACCATCTTGGCGCTTCCCATAACTGCCTGAGCAGCAAATTTATAAGCCTGGCTTCTTGCCATTCCGCCTGCTACAGCTGCGTCCGCCATAGCTTCAATGAACATAAATACATAAGCTGGAGAACTTCCGCTAACTGCAGTTACCACATCCATAAGGTTCTCTGTGATCACTTCTGTCTCAGAAAATCCGTTGCAGATATCCTGAACCAACGCGATCTCTTCTGCTGTTACATTGGCATTTGGGCACATTCCCATCATTCCAGCCTTCACCATAGCCGGAGTATTTGGCATGGTACGGATGATCTTTAACTCTTTTCCAAACTTCTCAGCCAGCCACTGCAAAGTCTTGCCTGGAGCGATCGTAACAAGGATCTGCTCTTCTGAAACGGTATCTTTGATCTCCTCAATGACTGCTTCATAAAACTGTGGCTTTACCGCTAAGAATAAAATATCTGCAAAAGCTGCCACTTCTTTATTATCTGTAGTTGTTAAAATGCCAAGGGCTTCTTTCTTTACCTCTAATGCTGCCTGAGATTTGTCAGAAGTCATCATCTCTGCTGCTTCGCATTTCCCAGAATCTAAAATCCCCTGCATCATGGCTCCACCCATGTTTCCGCATCCGATAAATCCGATTTTCTTCGCCATTTCTTTTCTCCTTACCGGGGTCTTTCTGACCGCCTTTGTTGTTACGTCTCTGCTAACAGATTTAGGTAATCTTTTTCCGGCACCGGTCTAGAGTAATAAAATCCCTGGAAAAAGTCGCAACCCATTCTCTGTAAGAGTTCTGCCTGTTCCTGAGTCTCTACTCCTTCTGCAACGATCTCCATATCCATTGCCTTAACCATGGAAATGGTATGTTCTAAAGCACACATAGCCTTCTTATCTTCCATTGCTGCCCATACCATGGACTTGTCCAATTTGATGGTATGGAACGGATATTTGATCAGGCTGGAAGTATTGGAAAATCCAGTACCATAATCATCCAGTGCAAATTCGATTCCTTTGCCCATTAACTTATTCATATTGCTCTTTAAGGTATCACTGGATACTACTGCTGCAGTCTCTGTTACTTCCAGATTCACGTATTTATATGGAAGATTCCATTCATCCATGATGGACAAAAGCTGCTCGTGAAGAGTATCCTGCATACATTGTACTACAGAAAGATTCACATGAACATACTCAATTCCTTTTTCCCAGAGTTTTTCTCTAGTGATAAATTCACAGATCTTCCGGAATACGATCTCACCAATCTCTAAGATCATACCATTTTTTTCTGCCATAGGAATAAATACATCCGGTCCCACAAAACCAAGTTTTGTTCTCGGCATACGCACTAACGCCTCAGCCGTAGTGTATTTCCCTTTTTCAACGGAGTAGATCGGCTGATAATATACTTCAAATTCATTTCTCCGAATAGCGTCCTTCATAACAGAAAGAACCTGACTTTCCCAACGCTTTTTCTCTAAGATCTCTACACTGGTCTCAATGACTTCGTTTTTATCCCCTGATACATCAAAAAGGGAATATTCTATAACATCCAACACGTCTTCAATTCCAGATATTTCTTCCGGACATCGGAAGGTAATGATCGGAACGGATAAAGTAACAGACATACAGCCCGCTTGGATCGGTTTATTGAAAAACTCCTGAATCTTTCCAGTAAGTTCTTTCTGAATCTCTTCATCATCCTCTAAAACTACCAGAAACCGAGTTCCGGAGTAGTGAAATGCATTAGATTTTCCATTTAATCCCTGCAAAAAATGAGAGATCTGTTTTAACACTTCCTCTTTATTTTCAATTCCAATGGTCTCATTCATAAATTTTAACCCCGTAAAAGGCAGACCAATGATCCGAAAAGCTTTTTTCCGACGGATCAATTCTTTTCCCCTCACGATAAAAGCTTCTTTATTACAGATGTTCAACTGGCTATCTAAATAATCTGCCTGATTTTCCAGGGAAAGATATAAAGACAACAACGCTAGAGAAACTGCAAACTGAGTGATGATAAATCTTGAGAAGAAATACTGCACCAGCACCACTCCTGTACACACCAGTGTATAGAAAAGTACGCTCACTTTTTGCGCTCTGGTAAATCTCCTGCGGAACCGTAAGGTATCCACCACTGCCATCCCCATATATAAGAAGGCTATAACCAAGAGGATTCCAAATCCAATGCCATGATAATAAGTCCCTGCCTCATCAAACCAGAAGATCAGATGAGTCCAAGGCGTAGTTACGATCAACACCAGATTCAGCACATATGGGCATATCATCCTGCCATAATCAAATCCCGTAAAATCCCTCTGATTTTTTGCCACCAATAATAGGTAGAAAAAATAGATAACCGGAATCGCATTAAAGGCCGCCAGATAGATCACGTTTAGCAGATAATGACCAGTCATAGATAATTGATCCGGCTGATTTAAATAATAGACCGATGCCACATCTAAGACAGATGTAAGTAGGGCTAAGATCACCATGATCGCAAATAATTTTGTATGTATCGATACCACATTCCTCTTATAGAAAAAGTGGATCATAGTTGCTATGGCAATTACCACTGCGGCAATGTCATAATGTATTATATAGTCCATAAAGACCTCCACATTTGGACGGATTTCATCATTTTATTTTTTCACCATTTTAACATTGTAGCACAAAAATCAGAAATTTCCAGAATATTTCGGCCACTCGCAACAACTTCATTTCTTCTGTATAAAAAATATGCTCATTTTTTCATGTTTTTTGGGCAAATTTTACCATTTACCGGAACATTTCGCTGTTCTAACAAAGTTGAGAAAACAATCTGGGTATTTGTCTTGCCAAATCTCTGCAGTTTGTTCACAAAGCTGTCTAACTCTTCTGTATTGGCAAATGCCACTTCCATGAGCATGGCATACTCTCCTGTTACGCTATAGCAAGATAAGATGTTTTCTACATTCTGTAAGTGGGCTGAAAATGCTTTTTTCTGTCCCGGCTCCAAGTTCAGATTAATAAATGCATGTATATTATATTCCAACGCCTCTGGATTTAATCTCACATGAAATCCTTCTATGATCCCCTGGCGCACCAGTCTATCAATTCTGGCAGTCACTGCCGGAGAGGACAGGTATACTTCTGACGCAATATCCTTTATGGAAATACGCGCATTGTCGCCTAACAGCTTTATAATTTTTTCATCAATTGAATCCAGACTTGTTCTCATAACGATTCCTTTCTTTATAGAGCCTTGTAATATAGCCTCTCGATGTCTTTTTGCGTAGAGGTTCTAGGATTTACTGCAATATTTCCACTCTTCATGGCATCTATCGCCATTACTTCTATCTTATCCTCTGTTACTCCCAACTCCGAAAGTCCTGCTGGAATTCCAAGCTGCGCATTTAACTTCCTGACTTCCTCTGCTAACATCTCAGGCACAAAGTTTTTGACTGGCTCTTTTTCTTCTGATATATAGTTGTATATTTTTTCATATTTTCCAGTGTCTGCTATGGCATTGTATTCTACAATGACAGGAAGCAGAACCGAATTTGCTACGCCATGAGGCACTCCAAAATAGGCACTGACGGGATGACTCATAGCATGAACATTTCCCAATCTTGCAAAAGCAAAGGCTATTCCTGCAAAAGTAGAAGCTGTGATCATGGCACTCGCTGCTTCTTCATCCTCCCTGCATGCCACAAACCTTCGGATATTTTTTCCGATCAATTCCATTGCCTTTTCTGCCATGGCATCAGTAAAGGGGGAGGCCGCCCGGGAAGTATAGGCTTCCCAAGCGTGTATCAATGCATCCATTCCGCAAGCTGCTGCCACGGATGGCGGGGCTGTCTTAACCATGTCCGGATCCAAAATTGCATATTTTGGAAGGATCTCATAACTAAAAATGGTAAGCTTATAATGTCGCTTTTCATCTACGATCACGGAAAAAGCTGTAACTTCACTTCCTGTTCCGGCAGTTGTTGGAATTGCAATGATCGGAACAATTGGCCCTGGAACTTTGTGAGCCCCTTCATAGTCAATCACCTTTCCTCCGTAGTTTGCTAAGATTCCTACTGCCTTTGCCACATCCATTGGAGAACCACCGCCTAATGCCACAATGCTGTCGGCACCGGCTCTCTGATATGCTTCAAAAGCTGCTTCACACTCTGCCACCGTAGGATTGGCAGATACTCCAGTAAATTTCTCTGAAGATACGCCAGCTTTTTGAATCTGTTCTTCAATCTTTCCTACTACGCCGATCTTATCTAAGACCGGTCCTGAAATGATCAAAACACATTTTGAGTCATTCTCTTTTAGTATGCCCGGAAGCTTCTCAATACTTCCCTTTCCAAAAATAATATTCTGAGGAATGTTAAAATTAAATTCATTCATTTTACTGCCTCCCTTTTTTAGCTAAGGGATTTTACGGTGTCTAAAATGATCTCAAAGGCTGCGTCACAATGTTCTTTTGTTAAGATCAGTGGCGGCACCATACGGATCACACTGCTGCCGATGGCGGTAATTAAAAGTTTTCTGTCAAAACATCCATGTTTTACATCCAAGGCTTTTATGGTCTCATCAAATTCCACACCAACTAAAAGTCCCTGATGTCTTACTTCTTTTACATGAGGAAGAGTTTTTAATTTCTCTGAGAAATAATCTCCCATTTCTTTTGCATTCTCTGCACATTTTCTATCTAATAATTCATTTACTTCTGCAAGGGCTGCTGCACAGCAGACTGGGTGACCTCCGAATGTGGTTCCATGAGAGCCCATGGTAAAGGCTTTGGAAACCTCTTCTGTAGCACAGATCGCTCCGATCGGCATTCCACCGCCTAAGGCTTTTGCCATGGATACGATATCCGGTTTGATTCCATAATTCATATAGGACATGACTGCACCAGTTCTGCACCATCCGGTCTGTACCTCATCTAACAATAACAACATTCCCTTTTCATCACAGAATTCCCGAAGCCCTTTCATGAATTCCATGGTAGCTGGATGTACGCCGCCTTCGCCCTGTACTGGCTCGATCATGATTGCAATGGTATTTTCTGTGCAAGCTGCTTTAAAAGCTTCCAGATCATTGTATGGTGCATATGTAAATCCTGGTACCATTCCACCAAATCCGATCTGGCAGGCATTGTCCGGCTGTCCTGTTGCGGACATAGCACCAAAGGTTCTTCCATGGAAAGAAGATTTTGCAGTTACGATATTGTATTTATTTGAACCATATTTCTCTACTCCGTATTTACGAGCCATCTTGATCATGGCTTCATTCGCTTCTGTTCCTGAATTCTGATAGAAGATCTTATCCATTCCAATGGTAGTACAGATTTTTTCTGCTAACAGCACCTGTGGAATGGTGTATGGATAGTTGAAAGTCTGCATAAGATCCTGACACTGATCCATTACTGCTGCTACTACTTTTTCATTACAGTTTCCTGTGCTGTTTACTGCAATTCCTGCATAGAAATCCAGGTATTTTTCGCCAGTTGGAGTATACATATACATATCTTTTGCTGTTTCCGCTACAAAATCAAAACGCTCATAAGTTTCGATCATGTACTTTGATGCTTTTTCTTTTAACTGTCCTTCTGTCATGCCTGTTTCTTTTAATTTCATAATCGTATCCTCCTAATCCGAAGCAAAGTTCCGGGCGTAAGCGGTGCTGCAGATCTCTTTGCAGTTCTCTGCTTACTGCGCGTCGTTCATGCGCAGTTTTTGTTTTCTGGATCTCCCAAAAAGCAAAAGACGCCCAGACACAAATCTTCTGTGTCTGGACGTCTTCGTCCTGTTCGCTTCATTTATTTTTTCTAAGAATAGCACTGTAAACTTTCAATGTCAATGCTTAATTTGCATTTTTTGTTAATTTTTTTAAGTTGTTTTTCTCTAACCTGTGTTTTCTAGGACTTACTTATGAGCGGTAATCACCATTGATCTTAACATAATCATAGGTCAGATCGCAGCCCCATGCCTTCGCAGAAGCCTCTCCCTGATGAAGATCGATATTAATGTAGATCTCGTCTTCTCCTAATACTTCTTTGGCTTTCTCTTCTGAGAATTCCACGCCAGCACCATGCTCACATACTTTGATAGTTCCCTTAGCGGATTCTAAAGAAACTTCTACCTGAGAAATGTCAAAATCTGCTTCTGCATAACCGATGGCACAGAGGATCCTTCCCCAGTTCGCATCTTCCCCAAACATAGCACATTTGAAAAGTGGGGAACGGATAACACTTTTTGCAACGATAATAGCAGTATCCTGATCTGGAGCGCCTGCACAGGTACACTCTAACATCTTGCTTGCACCTTCGCCGTCTTTTGCCAGCATCTTGGTCATCTGCATGAGAACTTCGTAAAGTCCATCACGGAATAACTCATAATCTGCGCCTTCCTCGGTGATCTCTTTATTTCCGGCAAGACCATTTGCCATAATGCTGACCATATCGTTGGTAGATGTATCTCCATCAATGCTGAGGCAGTTATATGTTACTTTTACGATCTCAGATAATGCTTTCTGGATCAGTTCTGCAGAAATAGCAACGTCAGTTGTTACAAAATTCAAAGTAGTTGCCATATTTGGATGGATCATTCCACTTCCCTTTGCCATACCACCGATGGTACATTTCTTGCCATCCAATTCAAAGGAAACTGCAACTTCCTTCGGGAAGGTATCTGTTGTCATGACAGCATTGGCAGCTTTTCCATGATTCTCAGCAGAAAGTCCTTCTGCTAATTCTTTGACATGGGAAGCAATCGGTTCGATCGGAAGGATCTGTCCAATGACTCCGGTGGAAGCAACGATCACTTCTTCCGGTGCAATGCCTAATTCTTTGGCTGCTAACTCACACATCATGCGAGCTTTTTCTTCGCCATCTGCATTACAGGTATTGGCATTTTTACTGTTGGCGATCACAGCCTTAGCCAGATTGCCGGTAGCTGCCAGATTCTTCTTGGTTACCAGAATTGGCGCTCCCTTTACTTTGTTGGTGGTATATACGGCAGCTGCCTTACATACCGCTTCAGAATAGATCAAGGCAAGATCATTTTTATTCTTGTCAGGGTTTAATCCACAATTTAATCCATTTGCGCTAAATCCAATGGCAGCACATACGCCGCCTTCTGCTTGTGTAAATTCCTGTTTCATAATCAATCTCCTCGCAAGTGCTTATTATTTATTCCTTTTCTTCCATGACGCTCTTATACGCTGGACGGATGATCTTGTTCATTCCTACCATCTCTTCCAAACGGTGGGCACTCCAGCCTACGATTCTGGCAATGGCAAATAATGGGGTGTATAATTCCTGTGGAATATTTAACATCTCATATACAAATCCGCTGTAGAAATCCACGTTAGGGCTCACACCCTTGAAAATGTGGCGTTTTTCCCCAATGAGTTCTGGTGCCACTTCTTCAATGGTATTGTAAAGACGTAATTCTTTATCCTGATTCTTGGCAACTGCCAGCTTCTCCACATAAGAACGGAAGATTCGCTCTCTTGGATCAGAAAGGGAATATACGGCATGACCCATACCATAAATGAGCCCCTTATGATCAAAGACTTCTCCGTCCAACATTCTTGCCAGATAAGCCTTAACCTCATCTCTGTCATCCCAGTCATGGACATTGGCTCTGATATCCTGCATCATTTCCATAACCTTAATATTGGCTCCACCATGTTTTGGTCCTTTTAAGGAGGACATAGCAGCTGCCACAGCAGAATAAGTATCTGTTCCTGCAGAAGTTACCACTCGAGTGGTAAAAGTAGAGTTATTTCCACCGCCGTGCTCCATATGAAGCATTAGTGCGATATCTAAGACTTTTGCTTCTAACTGAGTATACTGATTATCCGGGCGAAGCATACGAAGGAAATTCTCTGCTGTAGAAAGATCTGCCTTCGGTCTGTGAATATACATACTGGAATCATTCTCATAGTGATTATAAGCGTGATATCCGTATACTGCTAACATCGGGAAGTTAGCGATCAACTGAATACACTGACGGATGCAATTATCCACTCCCCCAACTGAAGTATTTTCATCATAAGAAGCCAAGGTAAGGATACTTCTTGTCATAGAGTTCATAATATCCTTAGATGGTGCTTTCATGATCACATCTCTTGTAAAATTCGTTGGAAGGGTTCTGCATTTTCCAAGAACCTCTGCAAATTCCTTCTCTTCTGCCTTAGATGGAAGTTCTCCAAACAGAAGCAGATAAGCTGTCTTTTCAAAACCAAATTCTCCTGATCCCAGGGAATTGATCAGTGTCTTTATATTATATCCGCGGTACCATAATTCGCCGTCACAAGGCTCTTTTCCATCGCTTTCTTCTTTAAAAGATACGATCTTTGAAATATTGGTAAGTCCGGTCAGAACTCCCTTGCCATTCACATCACGTAACCCACGATTTACACCGTATTCCTGAAATAGGGTATCGGATATGGTATCATTTTTTACGCAGAGTTCCAGTTTCCCTGCTGCGTACTTTACTAAAAAATCCTGATTTGCCATGTCTTATCTCCTTTCACTGTACAGTTTACTAACTACTTTTAATATCTCCATGGGTAAATTCTTTCATTCTTTCCAAACCAACATATTACCTAACAATGAGACTATTTCCTCTCATATTACCATAAACAGGAAGTTTTGTCTATTTTCCCAATTCTAAAATTTCTGTTTATATAATTAACAAAGTTGAAACATTTTATTTTCGAATATTGAGAAAAGACTGGTAGACCTGGAGACGTCCGTATCCTTCTTCTTTGTTTGGGTAGGTTCGGTTCACATCCCGGGTGCAGCCTCTCGCCAGAAAATCCCGGATATCTAGGGAATTAATCCCGATTCCGTTGCCCTGGATCACAGCCCACTCTAAGACCTGGGCACAGGCACCGGCGGTAATGGCTGCTGCCGCACTGGTGCCTGTTAAGGTGGTATAGCGATCTCTTGAGCCCGCACATGGTACACTGACTGCCGGGGCAACAAAATCCGGTTTGATATTTCCCACTGCATCAAATCCTCTGCCGGATTCTAAGAAAAATGCCCCATTTTCTCCATTATACCCACCTACGCTTGTAATCTGTCCTCCATTAGATGGATTCGTCAACGTCACATCGGGATTTGGTTTCAAAAAATAGACCGGAGCCGCTAACATCCTTGTCATAGGAAGCCACATATGAAAATCCCCGGTAATGACGTTTTCCGGGTAGACCAGCACTGTCCAGATTCCTTTTACCGCCTTTTCCACTCGAATAAAGACCAAAAGATCCCGCCGGTCTCTGCCACTGCTCCGATACGCTACAGAAACTTTTGCGCCTTCAAATACAAAAGAATGGCTGCCTCCCCGGGAAGCCAAGGTAAACCGCGGTGTCACCTCCCCTGTGGGCGAGATCAGCGCCACCGTAAACTGCTCCGGTGCTTTTGCCCAGAATTCCACATAAAATCCCGGAATATCTTCTTCTACGTTAATTTCCACCCGTTCCGGGGTAAGCAGGGACTGTGCTGTCCCAAAATAGTGGTGACGGGCTGCCCCTTCATTTCCTACGGCTGCGATGATGGCATGGTGGCGAAGCCAACTTAAACTCTGAAAATAATTGGCAAGTACACCACTTCCTGCGTGATTTCCATTATTAGAACCTAACGCCAGAAAGATCACTATCGGACGATTCTGTTCCTGCGCCACCCTATTCACATAAGAGATCCCTGCCATAATATCGCTTTCCGAATAACACACCGTATCTTCCGGAATAAAATAATAATCCTTTAAAGACTGCCTTGCCGGGCGCAGTTTTACCACCAGAAGCTCCGATTCCGGTGCTGCCCCTGAAAAATCTGCCGCTGAATTAGCACTTCCACAGGCAATGCTTGCCACTGCTGTTCCATGCCCCACCGGATCCGGATCTGGAAGGATACTCTCTGAATCTTCTGCTTTTACAGCCTGGTTAATCAGCTCTTTATCATACACTCTTCCAAAAAAAGTTTCTTCGCTTCCATCATCGGGCGCAGACTGATCCCAAAAAGAAAAGATCCTGGTATCTCCATTTTCATCCAAAAAGGCTGGGTGTTTTATATTCACACCGGTATCAATGACTGCAACAAAAACACCCTGTCCTTTTAAAGACAGGGTGGGGATATTTTGCAACTGTATGATTCCGCTGATTTCCAGATCTCTTGTACTTGAGGTCATAAAACACTTGGGAATATTTGCGTAAAAGTAA
>JAGAOC010000099.1 GCA_017623935.1 Agathobacter sp.
ATGTTCGATCCAACATTTCTCCGGAGAATGATATGGCGGAAAATGCAGATTATATTGTGCCAGAATTTGACTTTTGGTGTGTTGATCAAAATTCATAAAAAAACCTTAAAAAATTGTTAAAATTTCATAAAAATTATACTTCCATTTTTTGAAAAAAAGAGTAGAATAAAAGGCGTTCAAAAAATTATGTAAGCGGTGAAAACACCGCTATGGAGGTACACATCATGTTGTTGGCACAGGTTTTAGCTGTCCTGATTTTCATTGTGATGTTTGTCATGATCATTACAGAGAAAATTGAACGGCAATATGTAACTTTGGGCTGCGCCCTGTTAACACTTATTCTGGTATTTGGTGTCGGAATGCATAGTTTGACAGCTGTCAAAGATACCCTGAATGTTCATAGTATTTTTACTGTTGATTTCTGGTATCAGGCGGGAGAGGCCAGCGAAGAGTCCAGTGGTATTAACTGGGCAACCATAATCTTCATCGCAGGAATGATGGTCATGGTAGAAGGAATGGCAAGAGTAGGATTTTTCCGCTGGTTATGTATGCGGCTTGCAAAAATGGTAAATTACAAGACCATTCCACTTTTTATAACTTTTATGGTAATGTCTGCAATTTTAGCAATGTTCATTGACAGTATTACCGTTATTCTTTTCCTGGCGGCAGTTACCGTGGAACTGGCGTCACTGCTTAAGTTTAATCCGGTTCCGATGATCCTTGCAGAGATCTTCTGTGCGAATCTGGGCGGTTCGGCTACCATGTGTGGTGATCCACCTAACATCATCATTGGAACATCCTTAGGATATTCTTTTGCAGACTTTGTAACAAATACAGGTGTAATGGCTGGAATCTCTCTGATCGCAGTAGTGATCTTCTTCTATTTCAGTTTTCGTAAAGAACTGACAGAGGGAAGCAAAGAGAAAGTGGATACTTCTACACTTCCTACACCAGAATCTGCAATTACAGACAAAGTTGGATTTGTGATCAGCACGATCATCTTCTTAGTAGCAGTAGTTCTTCTTGTAACTCATGCTATGACAGGACTTACTGTTGCCTTTATCGGTTTATTCATTGCTTTGGCAACATTGATCACATCCTGGAAATACATTCCTGAGATCATGAAGAAAGTCGATTATAAGACAATTCTGTTCTTTATTGGACTTTTCGTAGTAGTTGGTGGTTTAGAGCAGACTGGAATTTTAGAGATCGTTGCCGAGTTTATCAGTAAAGTCAGCGGTGGTAATCTGTATATGATGATCGGAATCATTATCTGGGTATCAGCAATCGCATCAGCCTTTATTGATAATATCCCATTTGCTGCAACCATGATCCCAGTTATCAAGACATTGGCAGTGACACAGGGAGTGAGTCTGGAAACTCTTGCATGGGCTCTTTCCATGGGAACTGATATCGGTGGAAGCGCAACTCCGATCGGAGCTTCTGCTAACGTAGTAGGAACATCTGTGGCAGCCAAAGCAGGTCATCCGGTAGGATGGGGGGAATATTGTAAGAAAGCCGTTCCAGCTACTATTATTGTACTGGTAATCTGTACCGTATATATTTTCCTTAGATATTTATAAAAGGAGGATCAGATGGAAAAACAGTTAATCATTTCAATCAGCCGTGAGTATGGAAGCGGTGGACACAATATTGCAAGACATCTCGCGGAACGTTTTGAACTTCCAATTTACGATCATAACCTATTAGATGAGATCGTAGCAGATAAACATATGAATAAAGAAAAACTTGCAAAATATGACGAAGCACCAAGACTTAAAGTGGTTTCCAGAAATGTAAGAGGATTCAGCAATTCTCCAGAGGATGCCGTAGCAGAAATGCAGTTTAAATTCTTAAAAGACAAAGCAGCAGCAGGAGAATCCTTCGTGGTCGTAGGACGTTGCTCTGAGTCTATTTTAAAAGAATTTGAAGGTCTCGTGCCGATCTTCGTGATCGCAGACCGCGACTTTAAGATCAATCGTGTTATGACAGAACGTCATTTCACAGAAAAAGAAGCAATTGCAGCAATTGCTCGTCATGACAAGAAGCGTAAAGCTTATCATAACCATTTTGCAGAAGGCAAGTGGGGAGATTCCAGACATTATGATATGTGTATCAACAGCAGTAAGCTGGGTCTGGAAGGAACAATAGATCTGTTAGAAGATTATATTCGCCGGAAAATGGGAATGTAATGAACAAAAAATGTCCAAAATCATTATTTTATGGTTTTGGACATTTTATATTTGGGGAAAATATGTTATAATAAAAAGAAGTCTACTGTTTTGCAAAGTTGTGAGTAGAGGCTGCGCGAGACATAACCGTATTTTGGAGGAAGAAAGTGAGAACTCAGACAAATGACAACCCATTAGGATATGAGAAAATTTCAACATTACTGGCTAGATTTGGAATTCCAAGTATCGTAGCTATGCTGGTAAGTTCTTTATATAATATTGTAGATCAGATCTTCATTGGTCAGGGCGTAGGTTATCTTGGAAATGCCGCCACCAATGTTTCTTTCCCATTTACCACAGTCTGTTTAGCAATTGCATTGTTGATCGGTGTAGGAAGTGCTTCTAAGTTCTCGCTGGAACTAGGCAGAGGAAATAAGGAGCAAGCTGCTAATTGCGTGGGCAATGCAGTTTGGATGATCATAGTTTTAGGTGTTGTTTATGGGGCTCTTTCATTGGCTTTTTTGACTCCGCTGTTAAAGGCTTTTGGAGCTACCACCAATATTTTACCATATGCCCAGGATTATATGAGGATCATTGCAGTTGGTATGCCGTTTTTGATCTTTACGAATGCAATCTCTAATCTGATCCGAGCAGACGGCAGCCCGAAGTATTCTATGGCCTGTATGCTGGTGGGAGCTATTATTAATACGATCTTAGATCCAATCTTTATCTTTGTATTGGACATGGGAGTAAAAGGCGCAGCATATGCAACAGTGATCTCCCAGTTTATTTCATTTGTAATGGCATTCTTTTATATGTGGCAGTTCAAGCAGATCAAGCTGACACAGGAGTGTTTTAATCTTCGTTTGGGAGAGTGTGTCAGTCAGGCTTCCTTAGGACTTAGTAACAGTCTGAATCAGCTGGCGATCACTCTTGTGCAGATCGTTATGAATAACTCTTTAAGTTATTACGGTGCCCGAAGTATCTATGGAGAAGATATTCCATTATCGGCCTGTGGTATCGTTATGAAGGTCAATGCCATACTCATTGCATTTTTTGTGGGACTTTCTCAGGGCTCTCAGCCTATCGTCGGATTTAATTACGGCGCCAGAAAATATGACCGCGTCAAATCTGTGTACAAGCTGGCAGTGAGTTGGAGTTTCGTAGTTTCCGTGATTGGATTTATTGCTTTTCAGTTTTTCCCCAAACCGATCATTTCTTTGTTCGGTTCCGGAAATGCTTTATATTTTGAATTCGCAGTGAAATTTATGCGAACATACCTGTTCATGGTGCTGATCAATGGAGTGCAGATCATTTCTTCTAACCTCTTTGCCGCCATTGGAAAGCCGTTAAAAGGTGTGGTACTTTCCATGTCCCGACAGGTATTTTTCCTGATCCCGCTTCTTTTACTCCTTCCACTGATGTGGGGAATCGAGGGATTATTATTTGCGGCACCTGTAGCAGATCTTGCTGCTTTCCTCATAAGCATCTTTATGATCTTTAAGGAATTTAAACGTATGAATTCTTTAAAAATGGCAGAGAATAACGGAAAGGATGGTATTTAGAGGAAAGGACAGGTATAATAATAGAATATGGATCAAGGAATCAATAATCGTAAGGTAGCAATCATTGGATGTGGATTTGTAGGCGCGGCTTCGGGCTTTTCGTTAATGGAGAGCGGCTTGTTCTCAGAAATGGTTCTGATCGATGCCAATAAGGATAAGGCAGAAGGAGAAGCCTATGACATTGCCCATGGTATTCCTTTTGGAAGACCTATGAAGATCTATGCAGGAGATTATGATGATGTTGCAGATGCGGCAATCATTATCGTAACTGCTGGTGCAAATCAGAAGCCGGATGAGACAAGACTGGATCTGGTGCACAAGAATGTAGAAATCTTTAAGAGCATTATCCCAGAGATCGCGAAACGCAATTATCAGGGAATCTTGCTGATCGTGGCAAATCCGGTAGATATCCTTACCTATACGGCATTAAAACTAAGTGGACTTCCAGAGAACAGAGTCATTGGTTCGGGTACAGTCTTAGATACGGCAAGACTGAAATATGCTCTGGGTGAGCACTTAGGAGTAGACAGCAGAAGTGTTCATGCTTTTGTTGTGGGAGAACATGGGGACAGCGAGATTGCAGCTTTTTCCAGTGCCAATATTTCCGGGATTCCTTTAGATGATTTTTGTGAAATGAGAGGACATTATGATCACAGTGGTTCCACAGCGAAGATAGCGGAAGAAGTTAAAAATTCCGCTTATGAGATCATTTCTAAAAAAGGTGCAACTTATTATGGGATTGCCAGATCCGTGAATCGAATCTGTGAGGCGATCATCAGGGATGAAAAATCCATTCTTCCAATCTCTACCATGATGCATGGAGAATTTGGGATTGAAAATGTAGTTTTGTCTATGCCTGCAGTGGTAGGAAGAGAGGGCTATGAGACCAAGGTTCCTATCGTATTGGATCAGGACGAAGTAACAAGACTTCACGAGTCGGCCAATACTCTTAGACAGGTTTTAGATGAAGTGATCTAAGACAAAAGATACTTCGTATCAATGATGTGCAGCGCCCGGAGGGTGCGCGAAGTGTAATTTATTATAATGCGGCGGCAGAAGCGCTTTACAGAAAGTGGATCTGCCAAGGCAATACATAGACTGGAATAATAGCAACAGACAGATATCATTTTATAATTGGAGAAAATTTATGAGATATGTGCCGTTAAAAGATGCAAAAGTAGGAATGCGCCTGGCTCAGGATATGTATGATTCCCTAGGAAGAACCCTGATCGGAGTCAATGCCCGAGTCACAGAGTATTACTTGGAAAAATTAAAAACATACGGTTTTGATGGAATCTACATACAGGATGAATTTTCAAAAGATATTCAGTTAGAGCCGATCATTAGTCCTCAGTTAAGACGTGAGGGACTGGAATGTATCCGAAATCAAGATATTGACGGTTGTCAGAAGATTGCTAAAAAGATGGTAGATGAGATCCTCGGAAAAGGAACTATCTCATTGGATATGACAGATCTTCGTTCCTATGATGATTATACATATGCTCATTCAGTTAATGTGGCAGTTATCTGTTGTATTATTGGTATCGGTTTTGAGATGCCGTCAGAGCGTTTGAATCAGTTAGTTTCAGCGGCGCTTCTCCATGATATGGGAAAGACGGAGATTTCTCCAGAGATCATCAACAAACCGGGAAGATTGACCCCGGAGGAATTCCAGGAGATCAAGAAGCATCCGGCGCTTTCTTATGAGCTGATCAAGCAGCGATGGGATCTGTCTGCTCAGGTTAAGAATGCAGTGTTGTTCCACCATGAGAATGTGGACGGAACTGGTTATCCGAAGGGATTAAAGGGCGAAGAACAGACCTTAATGACGAAGATCCTTCATGTGGCGGATGTATATGATGCCCTTACAGCCAAGCGACCGTACAAAGATCCTTATTCGCCATGCGAAGCCTCAGAATATATGATGGGAGGCTGCGGCACTTTGTTTGATACGGAGACCGTATTGAAATTATTAGAGTGCGTTCCATTGTATCCGAAGGGAACGGATGTTATGTTGTCAGATGGGCGAAAGGGAATCATTTATGATAATTCCGGAGCATTTAATATGCGTCCGTTAGTAAAACTCTATGAAAATGGAGAGATCATAGATCTGACCAGCGGAGAAAATTTAAGTGTAGTTGTATTTGGGGCAAGTGACAGAGAAAAAGAGGTTTCTGAAAGCTATGAAAAAGAGCGTCTGAAAATGCTGGAAGAAGTAAAGAAATACGAGGAATCCATAGCTTCAGAACAGAGAAAAGAGGGCTAAAATGATTTTACTAGAACAGATGACGGTCTTTTTTCTGATCATGCTGTTAGGCTATGGACTTGCGAAAAAGAACATTATGAACGAACAGTCAGGCAAGACCTTATCCTGGCTGGTAGTGAATGTGGGAAATCCGGCTCTTATGATTTCTGGAGCCATTACCGATGAACCATTGGAAAATAGTAAAGTATTGAAAGTGTTTCTGCTGGCAGCTGTGATCTATGGGATCCTGCTGCTTTGCGGATGGCTTCTTCCAAGGATATTGAAAGTGAAGGAGAAGGGAACTTACAGTCTGCTTACTGTTTTTGGGAATATCGGATTTCTGGGAATTCCATTAATTTCTGCTATGTATGGACAAGATGCAATCATTTACGCATCTTTCTTTACTCTTATTTTTAATTTCCTGATCTATACATATGGGATCGCTGTGATCCAAGGAGAGAAACTGACTTTCCAAAATCTGCATAAGATGGTAAATGTGGGCTGTATCGCCTGTGTGATAGAGATTTTTATCTATTTTTTCAGGATTCCTATGCCTGGCGTGGTAGAGAGCTTAGTAAGCAAGCTTGGAAGCCTGACAGGACCATTAAGCATGTTGGTAGTAGGTATTTCTATGGCATCCATCCCGCTAAAAGAATTGTTGTTAGATAAGAAAATGTTACTCTTTGCGGGTATTCGTTTGATCCTGCTTCCAGTGATCATGATGCTGGGGATGAAACAATGGATCTCGGATCCTACATTGTTGGGAGTTTGCTTCGTAATGGTGGGCACTCCGGCAGCCACCATGACTGCTATGATGGCGCAGCAGTATAGTGATGACTATAAATTAGCTGCAAAAGGAGTGGCGCTTACCACATTACTTTCAGTGGTGACCATGCCAGTCTTATTCGCGGTATTATTGAGGTAGGAGAAACTTGGATATGATGATTTCAAAATTAATAAGAAATATGATAGACCAGATGGTGGAAGCTCAGATCAAGCTAGGGTATTCGAAAGAGACCATTACCTTATATTATCCATTAGATTCTTTGAACCGAATCTTAGCAACTTCTTATGAGACAGGGGCTCAGATGGCAGAAGCTCTTATGGAGGCTTTTCGTGATAGGGAACATTCTCTTGGAGACGTTTTGGTAACGGCTCAAGGAGACCGCCTGGGCGTGGTCTTGCCACCGGAGGCAGGAGAATATGTTCATAATAAAGTGGAAAAACCGGCTTTTTTGGTGGAACTGATCCAGTTATTTGGGAAGAACCATCATTGTACTATAGAAGAGATCAAAGTCTTATTTGATAAGTTCAGTAAGAACGTTTTATGTGAGAAAATGCCTGAAAATGCAGAATTTGATTATGTGCTCAGCTTCCCGGAGAAGGATGTGGACAATTATTTTTATTGTATCCGTATGGAAATGGGACATACCATTTATCATCGTTTTCTGGAAGAGGATTATAAAATGCTGTTGTAAGGAGATAAGATGGAATGAATTACAGAACAGTAGATGAAACCAGTCATTTTAAATTTGAAGACGCATATATTGCTGATGTGCAGGTCACAAAGGGAATCTTTCATTTGATCTTAGATAATGTGACAATTTTGCCGGAGAACTCCTGCAATCGGGATATCCGAACTATGCGTACCAATCAGATGATGTTCAAATTAGAAGAGGCAGAAGTAGTGTCCTTGGTAGAAGAGGGATATAAAGTCTATGATGCCAATGGAAATCTGTCTCAGACCTATGAAGATCAGGAGATCGCCAAGGAACAATATACCAGTGTGATCAAGGAATTTGCAGATGGTAGCATTTATTCTTTAGAGAAGCAGGAAGAACTTTATACATTTCTCATTGACGCACCAAATGAGCGTACCTACAATCTGCAGGTAAAAGCCAGTCATGATATGGAAGAATGGGATAGATTTATGAGCAAGGAGGAATAGATTTGAGTAGAGAAAAATCAGTTTGGCAGGAATTAAAGTGGAAGAATTTTATTCTTCTTACAATTGCAGGATGTATCAATGCATTTGGAGTTACGATCTTCTTATATCCCGTAAATTTATACGATAGTGGAATTTCCGGAACTTCTATGTTGTTGGCACAGTTGACACCCGAATGGATGAATCTGTCTCTGTTTCTGATCCTTCTTAATATTCCGTTGTTTTTGTTTGGATATAAGAAGCAGGGGGCGACATTTACCATCTATTCCATCTATACCGTATTTATTTATTCCGTTGGATCATGGCTGATCACAGACGTCCTTCCAATCGATGTAAGTATGGCATCACCATTGGCAGGAACAGATCTGTTGCTCTGTTCTATTTTTGGAGGACTGATCTCCGGTATCGGAAGCGGTCTTACCATTCGGTTCGGAGGCGCCATTGACGGTATTGAAGTTATGGCAGTTGTTTTTGCAAAGAAGATAGGAATCACCGTAGGAACCTTTGTTATGATGTATAACGTTGTCTTATATGTGATCTGTGGTGTGGCTCTTAAGAGCTGGATCCTGCCGCTGTATTCCATCGTGACCTATGCGGCAGCCCTAAAGACCGTGGACTTTATAGTAGAAGGTTTTGACCGATCGAAAGCGGCAACCATCATTACAGTATGTCCAACGGAGGTCTGCAAAGCTCTTTCAGAGAAATTTGAATGTGGAACCACCAGGATTGAGGCAGTAGGTGGTTATTCTAATACTAAAAAGACCATGGTATATTTTGTAGTGAATCGTTTCCAGATCGCTCGAATGAAAGATATCGTTCATGAGATCGACCCGACTGCGTACATCACCATCAGTGAAGTTGCGGATGTTTTCCGGAATAATCAATAATATTGTATAAAACTCTTTTTCATACCCAAACCTCATTGCCAGAGGTTTGGGTAATTTTTTACAAAAATTTCATAAAAACACGAAAAGGAATTGTCAAATCTTTAGAAAATGCTATAATGGATATCAGTAGTATGAATATTGGAATACTGGGTAAAAATCACAGCATGTCAAGGGCGTGTAAGTGTGATCTTGTAGATTTTCCATGAGTATATTTTACATTTAGGAGGGTACATACCATGTCAATTTTAAAAAAAGGTGCCAATGATCAAGTATTAACATCTGTTGCTACCATGCAGCCTGCAGATTATTCTAAAACAAGTCCTGTACTGGCTGAGATGTATGGACGTCTTGTCAGAGGTAAGAAACAGTTTGAAGATGTTATGCAGAAAGATATGACTGCAGTTATGCAGATCTCAGCATTAGATGTAAGCCTTCAGCATTATTTAAAACAGATGCTGGAGATTTCTATGAGTGTTGCAGAGGCAACTCAGAGAATTCACTCAAGTTCAGAGAATACCACTCAGGTTGCGGAATCCGTTTCCAGTCAGCATGAAGAATTAACCAATACCATCATTAATGCATCTGAAGAATCCAGCAATGTTTTCTCTAAGATCGAAGAGGGGCAGAAGGAATTAACAGTGATCAAAGATATGTCTTCTTCTACCATTGAAGCATCTGAGGAAATGCGTAAAGATATGGATGAATTGGCAGATGTTATTAACCGTATGAACGAAGTAATCGATGGTATCAATTCTATTTCTTCTCAGACCAACTTATTGGCACTGAATGCTTCCATCGAGGCTGCCAGAGCTGGTGACGCAGGAAGAGGATTCGCAGTCGTTGCAGAAGAGATCCGTCAGTTGGCAGAAGAGACCCAGAAACTTACCGGTAACATGGGAACTTTCGTAGAAGGCGTAAAAGAAGCTTCCAGAAAGAGTGCAGACAGTGTTACAAGCACCATTTCTTCTTTAGAGACTATGACTGAGAAGATCGGTAAAGTTTGGGAGTTAAATGAAGAGAATCAGAAACACGTTGCAAAGATCACAGACAATATCAGTTCTCTTGCAGGTGTAAGTGAAGAGATCAGTAGTTCTATGAACGAATTAGAGGCACAGGCTTCTGAGATCAAAGATGATTGTGATGTATTAAGAAATGATACAGAATCTCTCCGTGAATTAGGTGGAAGAGTTAAGACAGCAACCGATCCGATCGCAAATATCGAACAGGTACTGGATGAAGCAGCTGGTATCATGGGACAGATGACTCAGGATCCATTCTATAAGATTGACAGAGCTGCATTTGCTGGATACTTAGACAGAGCTATCGGTGCTCACAAAGCATGGCTTTCTAACCTGAAGAATATCGTAGATGAGCAGATCATCCTTCCATTACAGACAGATGCAACTAAATGTGGATTTGGACATTTCTATTACTCTATGACTCCACTGTATCCAGAAGTAAGAGAACTTTGGAATGGTTTAGAGGCAAAACATAAGAAATTCCATAAATATGGAGCTGATATCATTCAGGCATTATTCTCAGAGAGATATGATGAGGCAAGATCTCTTTACAGAGAAGCAGAGTCATACTCTAATGAACTGATCCGTGATCTGGAGAACGCAAAACAGGTAGTTATGAGATAATTATTTTTGGGTGTGGGGTATGAAGAAAAAAAGAATAGCATGTAACGTAAGAAACTGGTTATTCTTATTCGTGTCCGTTCTGGTTTTTGCATCTGCTCTTATGCAGGTGCAGGCAGAACCGGCACAGCAGGAAGAACAGGGGACATCACGTAAGGTAAAAGTAGCATTCTTTCCAATGGATGGATTCCATATAGAGGAAAGTAATGGGACTTACGCCGGAATGGATGTGGAATATCTGGATGAAGTCTGTGTTTATACTCAATGGGATGTGGAATATGTAAAATGTGACAGTTGGGATAAGGCTTTGAAGATGCTACAGGAGCAGAAAGTCGATTTAGTAGGGTCTGCCCAGTATTCAGAAGAAAGAGCTCAGATTTATCAGTATGCAGATCTTCCAAGTGGATATACATTTGGAACGATTTTCACAAAGGGTGACAGTACTGTTGCATATGAAGATTTTGAAGCCATGCAGAACATTGAGTTTGGCATGGTTTCTTCTTATGTCCGAAAAGATGAATTTATGGAATATATGGCGGATAACGGAATTACAGATCCCCAGATCACTTACTATGAATCCACAGCAGATCTACAGGAAGCTTTGGAAAATGGGGAAGTAGAAGCTATTGTCCATACGTTTACAGAGATCAAAGAAGGCCAGAGAATGTTGGGAAGATTTGCCCCAAGGCCTTTCTACTATATTACATATTCCGGCAATGATGAGCTTATGAGAGAGCTGAACCAGGCAATTGCTGATATCACTATCAGTCATCCGGAGTTGGAAAGTGAGCTTATAGCCAAATATTACGAGAGTCGACTTGATCAGACAGTTGTCTTCAGTAATCAGGAGAAAGACTATATCCAGTCCAAAGGAGAAGTGGTTGTAGGTTATCTGGATAACCAGTATCCATTTTCTTATGAAGAAGATGGGGAGTTAAAAGGTTTAGCAAGACAGTCGCTGGAAGAATTATTTGAGATCACAGGATTGAAATATTCCTTCCAGAAGATTGAAAGCTATAAAGAAGGAAAACAGGCATTAGCAGAGGGCAGCATTGATATTTTAAGTTACTGTCCGGAATCTGATGAGACAGTGGAGAAAGAAAATCTGTTAGAGGTAACTGACTATGCCAGTGTTCCACTAGCCCTTGTTATGAAGAAGGGCAATAATCAGAAAGAGATCTCTACTCTTGCAGTAGTATCTTATCTTTCAGAAGAGGCAGAAGAGATCTTAAGCCTGGAAAAATCACAGTTGCTTGTGTTAGAGAATCTGGAAGATTGCATGAAAGCGGTTCAGGATGGATCGGCGAATGCTGCAATCTGTGACGGATATCTTGCAGAATATCTGATCGACTATAATTTTTCCTTCAGAAGTCTGGAAATTCAAGGTGTATTAGGCAATGAGTATGAAATTTCCATGGCGGTAAAGGCAGATGAAAATTCTGCTCTTTATGGCATTATGAGTAAGGCATTAGATCAGGTCAGTGCAAAAGATATCAGTGAGTATATCTTACAGGATAATACCTATTCCAGAATGCGTATTGACCTGTTTTTACAGGATAATAGCTTAGTTATCATGGGAATTATGATAGCTATTATTTTGATCATCATTCTGGTGGCAGTTCATATGATCTCAGATAGCCGCAGGATCCAGAGACTCATGTATAAGGATTCGGAACTGAATCTGTGGAATCTGAATTATCTGATCTACTGGGGCAGCAAGAAACTATTGGCAGATAAAAAGTCCGCTTATGTGCTGGGATATCTGAATCTGTCTAATTTCCGTAGATATAATACCGTATACGGATGGCATGCAGGCCAAAAATTATTAGAATCTGTGGTAGATGTTTTAGGGCAGCATGTTCAGAGCAAAGCGGAAATCTGCGCTAGAAGTCAGGGAGATCACTTTATCCTGTTATTACAATATACGGATCAGGAAAGTGCTCTGGATCGTTTCCGTATCATTGAAGAAGCCATTGAGGATCGTATCATTAAAGATACAGACAATCATATGACCATCAATATGGGAGTTTATTTTATTCCTGAGGATACCGCAGATCTACAGAATGCGTTGTCTTATGCAATGCAGGCAATGGATTTTGTGAGAGGCGGACATAGCAGTTCAATCCAGCTTTATGATGAATCTTTAGAGAATGCTATCAAAGATAAGATGGAGAGAGAACAGATCTTAGAAGCCGCAGATATTCACAAAGATTTTGTGGCGTACTATCAGCCTAAAGTGGATATTCGTTCTGAGAAGATCATTGGAGCGGAAGCATTGGTTCGATTTATGGATCCAACCGCCAATGGAGCGATCCGTTCACCTGCATTTTTTGTTCCTTATTATGAGGAAACAGGACAGATCAAAGAAGTTGATTTCTTTGTTTTAGAATCTGTATGTAAGCTGTTACATAGACGCTTAAGTCAGGGACAGTCGGTCGTACCGATCTCCTGTAATTTCTCAAGAAGCCATTTTGCAACGAATGGATTTACTTATCGGTTTTTAGATATTCTGGAGAAATATCAAGTTCCAAAAGATCTCATCGAAGTAGAGATCACAGAGACTCTCGTAGTAGAAGAGATGGAGCAGATGATCGTGAAAGAGACCATAGATGAACTGAGAGATAAGGGAATCCGCTTATCCATCGATGATTTTGGATCCGGATATTCTTCTCTTGGAGTATTTGAGCAGATCCCGGCATCTGTTATTAAACTGGATCGTTCATTCCTATTAAATAAGGAAAGCAGAGAACGTCAGGTAAAGATCATGCGAAATATCGTTCATCTGGCAGGAGAATTAGATGCACAGATCGTTTGTGAAGGCGTTGAGACAGATAAAGATATTGAGCTCATGACAGAGATCGGAGCATACGTGGCTCAGGGATATCGTTACTATAAGCCGATTCCGGAAGCAGCTTTTGAGGAAGCATTATCCAAACAATAAATGAAAGTTACTTTCCGTAGGGAGAGAGGACTTTTATACTTGGCGGAGGAAGAATAATGAACGAAGGTCAGAAAAAGGTAAATACACCAATTTCACAGGAGAAGATCTTTAAGATCATGATCGGGGTTACCATTGCTGTGGCAGGGATCTTTTTTATCAAAGATCTGATAGGAGGAAGCTGGCAGAGCGGAATCTTGATTGGAATCTGTTTGGCGATCTTTGGTGGAGTGCTCCTTATTATGAGATCCATGAATGTGGAAATGGAACGACGTCAGTTTGTGGTCTGTATGAGCCTTTTGGTCATTATCTTTGTGATCGGTGTCAATAGTGGCGCGTATTATAGTGATGATTATATTCTCTATCTTGCAGCTATTGGCATGTCAGGCCTTTATCTTCGTCCGAAATATGCCAAGATTCAATGTGTTTTATGTGATATCCTCCTGATCCTTCAGGTAGTCATTCATCCGGAAAAAGTAGAGAGTATCGGGCAATTTATCATGTGTCTGATCCTGTTTACCTTGGCGGCGGTATTGATCTATTTAATGATCAGCCGAGGTCGAGTGTTTATTGAAATTGCAAAGACCAGAGCCGAAGAAGCAGAAGCACTACTAGAATCCTTAAACAGGATCGGTCAGGAACTGCAGAAGAACTATGAGAATTCGGCAGAGGGAATTGAGATCTTAAAACATTCTAATGAGCGTATGAATGAGAATGCAGAAGAATTGAAACAGGGCTCAGAGGAAGTCTTACAGGGAGCTCAGGAAGTCGTAGAGACCTGCGAAGGGGTACAGGAAAAAGTTCACGCTACCGAAAGACAAGTTGAAGCGTTAACTGGTGGTGTTAAAGAGGTGGAAGATTCTTTAGAGACCAACCGTCAGAATATCCGCCAGATGAGTTTGCAGATAGAATCTGTTCAGAGAGCTACCAGTCAGGTAAATGAAGTATTTGCAATGCTTCAGAAGCAGATGGAAGAGATCACAGATGTTACCAAGCAGCTTACCAGTATATCATCCAGTACCACTATGTTAGCATTAAATGCTTCTATCGAAGCAGCAAGAGCAGGGCAGAGCGGCGCAGGATTTGCGGTAGTAGCAACCAAGGTACAGGAACTGGCAGTAGATAGTAATAAGAGTTCCGGTCAGGTAGCAGATGTGGTTGGAAATATGCAGATACAGATTGAAGAAACTACGATCCAGCTGGCAGAAAGCAGCCAGGTCATTGAGGAATCTCTAGGCAGTATCCGTAATCTGCAGAGCAGTTTTGATCAATTGACGGAACAGTTTGGAACTCTGTATCAGAACATTGAAGATCAGAATAGTAATGTCAATGAAGTAGACGCTATTTTTGAAGAATTAAGGGCTCGGATCCTTGAAATGAGCCAGTCATCTCAGGATAATCAGAGTGTAGTAGATGCTATGTTCCAGGCCATGAACGAATACAAAGCGGGAATGGAACGGATGGTGGAAGACACCAAGCAGGTTCACGAGTTGTCATCTAACATGATCGAACTTGCAAAAAGATAAAATTGATATTGATAAAAACTAATTTATAAATGAAAGAAATTGCTGGCATATTCTGTAAAAAACTTGTCAAAAGTACAATTTTCATGCTATGCTACAATGCAGTTAGTATATGAATGAAAGGACTTTTGAGTTATGTTAAAAGCAATTGATAACATACTTACATCTATTCGTGATGTAGTATGGGGAATTCCTATGATCGTTTTGATCCTAGTGGTAGGAATCTACCTTACCCTTCGTCTTCGGGGATTGCAGGTTACCAAACTGCCTCTTGCAGTCAAGAATATCATGAAGAATGAGAAAGATGGTAAGGAAGGAGAAGTATCCAGTTTTGGTGCGCTTTGTATGGCGCTTTCCGCTACCATTGGAACCGGTAATATCGTAGGTGTGGCAACTGCTCTTGTTGCAGGCGGTCCAGGAGCCTTATTCTGGATGTGGGTTGCAGCCTTTTTTGGAACTGCAACTAAGTATGCAGAGTGTCTTCTGGCGATCAAGTATCGTGTAGTTGCAGAAGACGGTCATGTAGTTGGCGGACCATTTTATTACATAGAAAATGGAATGGGCAAAAAATTCAAATGGCTGGGTAAGCTCTTTGCCTTCTTTGGGGTAGGAGCAGGTCTCCTGGGAATTGGAACCTTTACTCAGATCAACGGAATTACAAGCGCAGTGAATAACTTTTTTGATCCTAATAATAGCAATACTGTGAATCTGTTTGGAGCAGAGTATTCCTGGTCTGTAGTGATCGCAGGACTGATCCTGACTTTATGTGCAGCTCTCGTTATCATTGGAGGAGTAAAGAGGATTTCTAATGTGGCTTCTGTGATCGTGCCATTTATGGCTTTACTTTATATTGCCACGGTGTTGGTCATTTTGGTTGCCAATGCTTCAAAGATCCCAGGGGCATTGGTAGAGATCGTAGAATGTGCCTTCGGAATCCGACCGATCGCAGGTGGAGCCTTAGGAACTGTGCTCATTGCAATGCAGAAGGGAATTGCCCGAGGTATTTTCTCTAATGAGGCTGGTCTTGGAAGTGCTCCAATTGCAGCTGCCACTGTAAAAACAGATGAACCAGTGGCTCAGGGACTTGTTTCTATGACAGGCACAGTTATCGACACATTGATCATCTGTACTATGACTGGACTTACGATCCTAGTTACAGGTACTTGGAATATTGGTTTAGAAGGTGTTTCCGTAACCAATAAAGCATTCCAGATGGGATTGCCATTGCCAGAGACAGTATCATCCTTTATTTTAATGATCTGTCTGGTATTTTTCGCATTTACTACTATTTTAGGATGGAATTATTATAGTGAAAAATGTATGGAATATCTGGTAGGAGATAAGCCAAAAGTATTAAAAGTTTATCGTTGGCTTTATATTTTGGCAATTTTGATCGGACCATTTATGACTGTATCCGCAGTATGGACGATCGCAGATATCTTCAATGGCTTGATGGCATTGCCGAACTTGATCGCGCTGGTAGCCTTAAGTGGTGTGGTAGTGGCAGAGACCAAGAAGTATTTCAATAAAAAGAAAGCAAAATAAAAGTTATAGTTTTAAAGTTGTTCAGGGGGGAAGAGATATGAACAGTACACAAAAGAAAACACCCATTTCACAGGAGAAGATCTTTAAGATCATGTTCGTTGTGACCATTGTGGTCGCATCGGTCTTTCTGGTAAAAAATATGCTGGAGAAAAACGTCAGTGGTTCTATCCTGGTAGGCGCCAGCATTGTGGTGTTTGCGATCGTTCTTTTGGTAATGCAGAAGAAAAATTCGGCCATCCGTTCCAAACAGCTGGTATTAGCCATTGGACTGTTATTCCTTGTGTTCATTATTTCTGTGAATACAGGAGCTTCTTACAGTGATGATTTTGTTATGTTCTTAGCGATCATTGGTATGACAGGTCTGTATCTGGAGCCGAAATTCTCAGCAGTTCAGATCGTGTTGTCGGACGTATGCTTGGTACTGATGTATTTGATCCATCCGGAAAAAGCAGAAAGCCTTGGCTCATATATTCAGTGTTTTGCAGAATTCACATTAGCAGGAATCCTGTTTTATCAGACTATCAAACGTGGTCGTGCGTTTATTGAGATCGGAGAAGATCGTGCCTGCGAAGCGGAAGGTCTTGTAAATTCCATGAAAGAAATGGGCGTGGAACTGGAACAGGATTTTGCCCAGTCTTCCAGCCAGATTGACGATAGTACACAGGGACTTCAGAGAGGATCTGAATCCATTGTACAGAATGTCAATGAGATGACATATCGTTGCAATGATGTTCAGGATCAGATCAGAGAATCTGAGCAGTCTATTGTGGCTTTGAATGATGAAGTAAGTAAATTTGAGCAGGCATTAACCGAAAATAGTGCCAATATGGAGACCATGAGCCAGCAGCTTGCTTCGGTTAGTGAGACCATTTATGAAGCGAATGAAGTATTCCAGGCGATGGAGAAAAAGATGAGTGAAGTTGCAGACATTGCAGAACAGCTCAATACGATTTCCTTTAATACTTCTATCTTATCCTTGAATGCTTCCATTGAAGCTGCAAGGGCCGGAAAAGCCGGTGCAGGTTTTGATGTAGTTGCCACAGAGATGCGCGAGCTATCCAATAACAGTAACATTTTCTCAGAGCAGGTATCAGATGTAGTAAAAGAGATCCTGGTTCAGGTAGGAAAGACCGCAGAGCAGTTCATGGGAAGTACGGAGGCTTTAAAACAGTCCGAAGCTACTATGAGAGAACTGCAGGATAGTTTTAACCGCCTTACCCAAGAATTCGATTCGCTCTATGGTAATATTGAGACCCAGAATAACAGTGTTAATCAGGTCAATATCATTTTCAGTGATCTGAAAGGCAAGATCATAGAGATGAAACAGTACTCTACAGATAATCAGGAAGCGGCAGAAGCCATCGTAGATGCTATGGAATTATATAAAGTCAATATCAATCATGTGATCGAGAACACAAGAAAAGCTGGAAGCAGTGTAGAAGAGTAAAAGATACCCCTTAACAGTAGATTGATATGTACCCCCTTTACTGGACAAAATCCAGCGAAGGGGGTTTTTCATTGGACAGAAGTGATTGGCAAAGAGCCAGGTTTTGTGTGTAAAGTGTGTTCAAATTTTTAATACGTTCTTAGAATTTCTTAAAATAACATGAATCTCATGGAATTTCATAAGTATGCATGGTAAAATAAAATAGTACAGTACAGTAAACGTACCTGATCATGCAGGCGCAGGATGATAAGAATTTGAGCATGATTGGATGGAGGATAGATGATGAATAGTTGGTTTAGTATGTTGGGAGTATATGACAGCGTAACGAATCTTGTGGTCATGATGGAATTTGCCGTTAAATTTGTAGGAATGTTCATGATAGCGCGATACGTATTCCTGGAAAAAGGTCTGGAACCAAAAAAGCAGAGAAAGTTTTATTTTTTCAGTATCCTAGTGATAACAATCTGCTTTTTATTTTTTAGTGTAGATATAGCAGATCTGTGCCTTGTGGTATCGGTCGGTTTGAATGTCAGTCTTGCCAGAGAAGAGCATAAAGTGGCAGGATTCCTTCTGGTAGCGCCAATGTCCGGAATCATAAATGGTCTGTTTATGCCAATCTTAACTATGCCGATCGTTATGCTGGATTTTTCCGTGATATTGTCGAAGTTTTATACCTTTTTAATGTATTGCATGATCATTTCAGCTATGTTGTTTTTCTTCTTTGGAGGAAAAAAATGGAGAAAGAAATATCAGGCAGAAATGACATATCGCCATTTACATAAGTGGGAACGAGTATTGTTGTGTGTAGTAGGCTGTCTTATGATGGTATTTGCCATCACTTATACCACAACGCCAGCGAAAGATATATCAGTTGAACACTTGCTGGATCTGTATGAGCAGAATGCGTATCTGTTAGGAGCTACTGCCTTTGTGCTGACTGTAACCATTATCGTTCTTATCATACAGGGAAATAAGAGAACCTTCTATCATGAGCAGGCTTTAGATATGCAGAGAATAGAGATGGAAAAAGAAAAGGCAGAAGCTGCCAACGAGGCAAAATCAGCATTTCTTTCTAATATGTCCCACGAGATCCGTACGCCAATGAATGCTATCGTTGGAATGACGGATATCCTGTTGAGAGAAGATCATTCTCCACAGACCCGGGAGTATCTGAATAATATCAAGAATTCCGGGGCTGCACTCCTTACCATCATTAATGATATTTTGGACTTTTCTAAGATTGAGTCTGGAAAAATGGAGATCATTGAAGAAGAATATGAACCAATGTCTATGTTTCATGACCTGTCTATGATCTTCTTGAATCGAATCGGAGAGAAAAAGGTTGAGCTCATCTATGAGGTGGATAAGAAAATGCCGGTCAAATTATGGGGAGATTCCCAGCGGCTTCGGCAGATCATTATCAATCTTATGAATAATGCGATTAAGTTCACCGAGAAAGGCTTTGTGAAACTTTCCGTAGAAGTTTCTGCAATGAGTGAGGAAAATCTGGAACTTAAATTCTCTATTCAGGATTCCGGACAGGGAATCAAAGAAGAAGATATAGATAAATTATTTGATTCATTTTCACAGGTAGATACAAAAAAGAATCGCCAGAAAGAAGGAACTGGTCTCGGTTTGGCAATCTCCAAACAGTTAGTGGAGCTCATGCATGGAAGCATTGGGGTTAAGAGTACCTATGGAGAGGGAAGCACTTTCTATTTTTCCATCCCTCAGAAGATCGTAAATAAGAAACCTGCTGCGGAGATCAAAGAAGAGAAACCAGGAAAAGTTGGAATCAAGATTGAAAATGAAGTAGTAAAGAAGCATCTGATCCGATTAGCTGCAACTTATCGAGTAGAATGCGTAGATTTTTCCTGTATGCCATTTGAGCAAGTGGATTTTGTGATCACGGATAATAGAAAATCCCTTTCAGAAGAGGAACGCAAACAATTAGAAGAAGGAGCTGGAAGGATCTGTCTGCTCCGCAATCCAATGAAAGAAGATCGTTCTTATAAGAATGTGACTATTTTAAATAAGCCGGTATATAGTTTGAACTTCTGCCAGCTGATCAATCATGAGGAACTTGTCTTCCAGAGCAGATCGGAAGAAGCCCTGCATTTTATTGCTCCAGAGGCAAAGATCTTGATCGTAGATGATAATGAAATGAATCTGAAAGTGGCAAAAGGTCTTTTAGAGCCATTTAAAATGCAGATGGATTTTGCAAGAGATGGAAAAGAAGCATTGGAAATGGTGCAGGAAAATTCCTATGACTTGGTCTTCATGGATCACATGATGCCTGTTATGGATGGAATTGAATCTGTCCGGGAAATCCGAAAACTGGAAGGAGAAGCCTATCAGAATCTCCCTGTAGTGGCCTTATCGGCGAATGCTACTGCAGAAGCAAAAGAAATGTTCTTAAAGGAGCACATGAATGATTTCGTTGCTAAGCCGATCAAATTAAAAGAAATTGCAAAATGTATCCTGCGATGGTTACCAGAAGACTTGGTTACCATGGTAGAAGTTGAAACAGAGCAAAGCGAGTCATCAAAAGAGGAAGTTTCTCCTGTCATTGAAGGACTGGATGTTTCAGAGGGAATCAAGAATTGTGGCTCTTATGAGCTTTTTATTGAGCTGTTAGGAGATTTCTACAAGCTCATCGAGCCAAAGAGCGTGAAGCTGGAAAAATGTATAGCAGATGGCATGATCCGTGATTATACGATCGAAGTACACGCGTTGAAAAATACTGCGAGAATGATCGGTGCCATGGAGCTGTCGGGATTGTTCTATGAGATGGAGCAGTTG
>JAGAOC010000014.1 GCA_017623935.1 Agathobacter sp.
AGCCTGCTCTAGATCCCCGCTTCCGGAGTCTTCATTGAACTGTGCCAGAAGATCCTCATCTACTGCCCCTACAAACTGATCATTTGCTTTTGCCTGAGGCTCTTCTTCACCCGGATTATCGAAATCAAACTTAATGGTGTCATCTTCGTATTTTAAGCAGGTGTCAAAGACATTGCCGGCTTTAGAAGTAAATCCTGTTACCTTCTTTTTCGTCTTACCGGTGGAAAGAAGCTCTAAGATCACCTCTTCAGTCAGAGGCACTTTGGCTACCGTATGCCATAATTTGAAACCACAATCACACTCATACTGCCATTGGCCTTTTAACATGAGCTTCTGACACTTCGGACATGGCACATTGGATTCCACCGGCTTTGGTTTCTCCGGAAAATCAAAAGTGACTTGGCCATCTTCCGTAAGCTTCAAAGGGGCGTCAAATTTCATTCCGGTCTTTGCCACAAAACCTGTGATGACTCCAGTCTTTTTACGAGTCAAAAGTTCTTTGACCTGACTTTCCTTTAACTTCACGCTGGCAATCTTTCCAATCATGAATCGGCAGCTATCCGGATTGTCTTTGGAGTAATTGGAACATCCATATCCAAATGGGGTTACGATAATGTCTCCTTTGCAAAGAGGACAGGATACGTCCTTGACTTTGACTGGTTCTAAGTCGTTAAAATCAAATTTTAAGCCTGTTACTTTTCCGTTTTCATCTTTATTTAATGCAACTCTGGCATCAAATTTCTTGCCGGTTTTGGACTTAAAACCTCGGATGGTTCCTGTGATTCCATTAGTTAGAAGCTCTTTTACATTGGCTTCTGTCAGAGACTTCTCTGCCATCTTACTGATAGAAAAACGGCAGCTTTCCGGATCATCCTTAGAATATCCGGTACAACCATAACCAAATGGAGTCACTACGATCTCTTTTCCACAAAGCGGACAGACCACATCTTTGACTTTCTTGGCTTCAACGTGTTCAAAATCAAACTGAATTGATGGTTTGCCATCTTCTCCTTCTGTTAAGATCAGGCAGGAATCAAATTTCTTACCGGATTTTGATTTGAAACCACGGATGGTATCGGTCTTCTTTTCCGTCAAAAGCTGTTTCACCACTGCGGCACTTAAGCTTTTTCCAGCGATGGTGCCTATGGAAAAACGGCAGCTGTTTGGATCTTCCGGTTGATAATTGACACAGCCATAACCAAAGGAAGTCTTCTTGATAGCTCCCTGACAGGCCGGACAACATACATCTGGTAAGATTTCCGGTTCTACCTGAGCAAAATCAAACTGTATGGATACTTTACCATCTTCTTCCTTCATTAAAGTTAAGGCAGCATCAAATTTCTTCCCTGCCTTAGACTTAAATCCACGGATGGTGTCTGTTCTTCCCTCTGCAAGGAGTTTCTTAACCTGCTCTTCTGATATGGTGGTTCCTGCGATCTCGCCCACATTAAAATTACATCCTGATTTATCTTTTTTATAATTTGCACATCCATAGCCAAATGGTGTTGTTACCATCTCTCCGCCACAGATTGGGCAGGCAGCACCGATCTTTCTTCTGGCGCCTGCTCCTCTTGCATTTTTTCCAGCGTAATCGCTGATCCTGTCTGCTAAAGGCTGTCTAATATCATTGCCGATCATCGACAGGGTTTCTTTTCGGATAAAATCTTCTAATTTATTTCGATAATCCCAGAAATCTACTGTACCTTGAGTGATTCCTTCCAGACCTTTTTCCCAGGAAGCGGTCATTTTCGGATTAAGCAGTGCCGGAACGGTCATACTTACTACTTCAAAGACCATTTCTCCTAGATTCTCCGGGGATAAGATCTGAGTCTTCTTATTCAAATTCAGGTATCCGATCCGCACCAGCTTCTTGATGATCTCCGCTCGAGTAGCAGAAGTTCCGATTCCTGAACCCTTGATCTGTTCTCTTAGCTCTTCCTCTTCAATGAGCTGTCCTGCATTTTCCATGGCAAGCACCATAGAACCGGAAGTATAACGTTTTGGTGGAGACGTCTTACCATATTTGATGCTATAACCATTAACAGAAACCTCATCTCCCTGACGAAGCCTTTCTGCCAACTCGATCAGCACTGCCGGATCCACAGAACTTTCACCATTTTCAGCGTTAGCACTATTTTCGGAATTCTCGCCATTATCCCCGTTCTCGGAATTTCCTTCGTTTTTCTTCTTCGGAATACCGGCAATCTCCAGATATCCTGGATTTTTCAGCACTTTTGCAGAGGTAAAGAAGCTCTCTTTCTCCACAGAAAAAGTCATCTTTACTGTTTCATATTCTGCCGCCGGATAAAATATACTTAAAAATCGTCTTACGATCAGATCAAATACACTTCTTTGCAGAGAATTCAAAGAATTCAGTTCTGTCAACTGGCCTGTTGGAATAATGGCGTAATGGTCAGTGACTTTGCTGTCATCGGTATACTGCGTCTTTGCAATATTGGCATAAAGACGCTTGGACATGATCTCCTCTGTGAATTTAGCAGTAGGCTCATATCCTCTGAGTCTTCCAATATTCTTACCAATCTCTTTTGCCACCGCAGAGGATAAAACTCTGGCGTCGGTTCTTGGATAAGTAGTCAATTTCTTCTCGTAAAGATCCTGAGCAACCTGCAGAGTCTCATCCGGACTGATCTTAAAACGTTTGGAACATTCTGCCTGAAGCTCCGCTAAGTTAAATAACAACGGTGCTCTCTTTCGGGATGTTCCTTTTTCCAGATTAGAAAGGATTGCAGGCTTACCATTTAAATCCTGAATTAATTTTAAGGCGTCTTCTTCCTTCTTAAATCCATTTTCCTTATACAAAAGGGGAGACTCAAAATACTTTGAGCCTTCCTGGGTCTTCCATTCCGCTTCTACACCTTCCGGCAGAAAACTGCCCACGATCCGATAGAATGGAGTCTCTTTGAAATTACGAATTTCTCGTTCCCGAATGACTACCATGCCTAATACACAGGTCATAACACGACCTACGGCAATGGCGGTATAGGAACTGGTCCCTGCGGCATTGTTCAGAAGATTCCCATATTTTACGGACATGACTCTGGAAAAATTGATTCCCATGGCATAATCTTCAATGGTTCGCATGATACCGGATTTTCCAAGGTTGGCATAGGCTGACATAGGCTTTGCTTCCTTGATTCCACGAAGGATCTCTTCTTCTGTCTGAGAGTCGATCCAGACCCGAAGCTCCTCCATACCTTCCCGAACACCACCGAAATTACGGATATTTTCTTCGATGGTCTGTCCTTCTTTTCCCGCATCACCTGCCCAGTAGACTCTGTCAATGTCTTCTCTCTGGAGCATTCCGTGAACAATGTCATATTGCTTTCTTACGTCTTTGATGACGTCGTATTTATAATCTTTTGGAAGAAAAGGCAGATCCTCTAACTTCCATTTCTTGTATTTCATGTCATAGTCTTCCGGATAGACCAAACCAACCAGATGACCTACGCACCAGGTAATCACATATTCCTGGTTCTCTATGTAACCGTCTTGTCTTCCGTTCACTCTAAGAACATTTGCAAATTCCCGGGCAACGGAAGGTTTCTCGGTAATGATCAGTGATTTTCCCATAAAGCTCCCAAATTACAATTCATTCATGTCAATTAATTCAAAACGTCTGTCCTCTTTTGCCAGAGCCACCAATGCTGGAGCAAATGCCTTGGCTGAGAAAAGGTAATAATGTTCTGCCTGGATCTTTGCCTGTTTCATAGCCAGGAACATTTCCTGTACCATATCCACGGTAAGAGCCGCACTTTCCCAATTACAAACTGCAACGATCCGTTCTCTTGCACTACTCTGAGCCACAATATCAATGTGACCATTTTTACCGATCCAAGTGCCCATCTTATTCACTTTCACTGGGAGACGTCCCATCTGGTTCAAAAGTGACAGATATTCCATACATACATTGCGGAAATAACGATTCAGATAGGTTTCTAATTCTAATGCAATATAAGTATCATAAAAATCTTCACTGTTCATGGAGTAAAGTTTACTCTCATGGCCGTACACAAACTTAAACCAGAAATTAACAAATGTATTTTTAATTTGGTAAACACCTTTCTTGGCATTTTCCCAACCACCGGTCTCAAAGGAAACCACTTTCTCTACTATATCGAAATGTGCCAGATTCTTCATATAGACACTGATCTTCGCCCGTGACATTCCTGTATAAAGGAAAAGATCATTTAATTTATTATAGCCCTGAGCAATAGCAGAAAGAATGGTGTTATATACGGATAATTCACGAAGTTCCAGACCTAAGATCTCCTGTACCTCATTGAATAATGCTCCCTTTGGAGAAAGCACCAGACGACAGATGTTCTCCTTAAAGGATTCTTCCTTATTCCAGAGGTTTAAATATCCCGGTACCCCACCTAATACACCATAGATCTGGATACTCTCCCGTACAGAATAATCAGGAAAAGCTCTTACTACTTCTAAGAAATTCAGATCATCCAGCTTGATCCAGCTGTCAATCTTTCCTGCGATCTGTGGAGATTCTTCTTTGACATCCTGTTCACACCACACGATAGAGGAAGAAGAAAGTACGATCAGCACCGGACCAGGATATAATCTTCTGGCTCTTAATTTCAACACTGCCTCCCAGAATGTCTCGTCTTTTTTCATGACATACTGAGCTTCATCGATCCAAATGACTAATTTCTCTGGTCCGCCGCTCTTTACTCGTTTAAAATATTCCTCATAGCTCTGCTGGGTCAGTTTCGCCTCAAACTGCTCTTCGATCTCTTCCCCCATCATTCTGCACTGTTCCAGCTCTGTAGCTGGTCTGCAACGATAATAAAAATATTTTTTATCTTTTAAGAACTCTTTCATTAAGGCTTCTTTTTCACTGTTTTTCTGACCATACAGCATGATCAGCCGATTCCCAGAGTTCTCAAACTCCTCCTGAATCTGTTTTAAACTTCTACTATTAATAATCATATGTGCCTCCGATTATAAATTGAATTATCATTTGCTTAAAAATAATTTGCATTAGAATTCATTATAACACAGTTTAACTTTTAATACAATTTATAAAATCCAATTTATGCACATATGTCCCCGAATCTTACTCTGTTTTCTCCTCGGTTACATTCTCCATCCAGTTCTTTCTGCGGAAGATCCACAATCCGATGATCAGTCGTATCACTTCTTCCAGGGAAAGAATGAAGTATACCCAGTAAATTGGCAGTTTAAATACAAAGGCTGTAAGGAGTCCTAAAGGAACACCGAATACCCAAGTTCCGATCAGATCAGTAACCAGTGTATATCTGGTATTTCCGCCGCTTCGGATGATTCCACCACCTAAGATCATGTTTAAGATCTTAGCAAAGATCACTGCCGCCAAAGCATAAACAATGTAAATGGTGATCTTCTCTACTTCCGGTTCAATATTGAAGAATTTGGTGTAGAACGGAATGATAAGTACCAGACACGCTGCCACGATGACCGAACCGATCAAACCTACTTTTAATAAATACTTGGAAATGGAATATGCTTCTTCCTTATTGTTCTGTCCTAATCTCTTTCCAACCATAACTACTGCCGCAGAAGAAAGTCCTGAGAACATTCCGATAAACATTCCCTGCAAAGGATTTGTCAAAGTCATAGCAGTCAAAGATTCTTTTCCAAGACGACCATAAATTCCTGCGTAGATATTCTCTCCTACACTCCAAGAGAATTCGTTCAGTAAGATTGGCAAAACGATAATTGCGATCTTTTTATAGAAGCTCCAATCTGTAAGTCCCGTAATCTTGATAGAAAGATCCTCTTTTTTGTTTTCCATCACAAGAATGATTCCAAGTACCACAGCTTCTACAGTTCGAGATAATAAAGTACCTAGCGCCGCTCCTTCTAATCCCATGCGTGGGCATCCAAATTTTCCAAAAATAAAAAGGTAATTAAATATAATGTTACATACCATGGATAATACACTGACATACAACGGATATTTACTCTTTTCAATACTTCGGAGCAATGCGGACAGCATTAAGGTGGCTGTCATTGGCACATAGCTGACTGCAATGATCCTAAGATAAGCAGCCGCCTCTACTACTACATCCTGCTCGTTGGAATAGATTCCCATGAGCACTTCCGGTGTCAAAAAGGCCGGTAACGTAAAGATCAATGCCACAATTGCTGTGATCAGAGAACAAGTAGAAAAACTCTTGCTGATTCCCTTTTTATCTTTTGATCCAAAATACTGGGCGATCAAAATAGAAGCTACCGCAGCCACAGAATTTAAGGTAAAAGATACCAGACTGGAAAATTTTGCTCCTAATCCGCTGCCTGCAATGCTGACAGTTCCTAATGTTCCTACCATCAACTGATCCACCAGACTGTAGGCTGCCTGAAAAATACTTTGAATGGTTACAGGCAGACCAATCTTTAGAACTTCTTGCATATATGATCTGTTTGATATTGATTGTTTTTTCATAAGTACTAACCTCCTGTTTCTTTCTAAGACCATCTTAACACCAATCCCAATATTTACAATGGGTTAATCGCGTAACCTCATCTAAAAATAAAAAGGCATTTTTATGCAAAATGCCTAATTTATCTTCTTCACGCTCTCTCGTTCGATTAACTTCAACTCTAATAGTTCCTGTCTTCCCTCGGTTTCGCCATCCATCAATTCCCGTAACAATTGTACCGCCTTTTGGGATCGCTCTCGTAGATCCTGTGAAATGGTAGTCAGAGGCGGACGCACACAGGAAGCCAATGGAATATCATCAAATCCTATGATTGAAAAATCTTCCGGGATCCTGACCCCTTTTCCCTGCAAAAAGTTCATAAATTCCACAGCCAGCACATCAGACGCTAAAAATGCCGCCGTATGATCTCCCAGCTCTCTGTAGATCTCCTCGTATTTTTTCAGTCGAACCGCTTTTACCGGGCTAAGGAGCTTAAAATCTTCTTTTTCCTGGAAAATTCCCTTCTCCTGTAAGGCTTCCACTAGTCCTAAATACCGGTCATGGTCACAGTCTTCATCGGAAATTGCCAGATAAAGGATTCTCTCATGCCCCATTTTCACCAGATATTCTCCTGCCAGATAGCCGCCTCTTATATTATCAATTCCCACATCCGAATATTTCTTTTCCGGATTTCTGTAAGCATCTACCACCACAAAAGGAATATGCATCTGCTCCCGCAGTTTTTCATAATCTACGGTACAATAACCGATCAGGATCAATCCCGCCATATTCCACATGGAAGCATAGCGAACTACTTTTTGAATATCTTTCTCTTCTTTTAGCATCATAAAATAGCCTGCCTGATCCAGTTCCTTGGCAAGATAATTTAACATTCCACTGACAAAAGGATCTTGGATCATCTTCCCTTCATAGCTCACATCATCAGAAAGCACTACGCAGACGATCTTAGAGCTGTTCTGCGCCAGAAGGACTGCCGCCATATTAGGAATATAACCGCTCTCCTCTAGTTTCTCCTGGACTTTTGCTACGGTCTGATCTGAAATCTTCTTTGTTTTTCCATGAATGACATTAGAGACAGTGGCTGTACTAAGTCCCAATTCATCTGCTATGTCTTTGATGGTGATCCTGGTATTTTCCATGTAATCTTTTCTCCTAAAAATATAATACGATTATAAAGAAAAAGCCTTTAAACTGCAATGCACTTTAAAGACTTTTTCAAAATGAATTCTTAAATTATTTCAAAAATTATTTCTTTGTGATATATCCCTGAGCTTTTAATAACTCTGCACAAAGAACTGCACCACCTGCAGCACCACGAACTGTGTTATGGGAAAGTCCAACGAATTTCCAATCATATACAGTATCTTCTCTTAAACGTCCAACGTTTACGCCCATTCCGTTCTCATAGTTAACATCTAAAGCAACCTGTGGTCTGTTGTCTTCTTCTAAGTACTGGATGAACTGCTTTGGAGCGCTTGGAAGCTCTAATTCCTGTGGAACGCCACGGAAGTTCTTTAATGCTTCTAATAACTGCTCTTTTGTAGGATTCTTTTTGAATTTTACAAATACAGCTGCTGTATGTCCGTTTAATACTGGAACACGGATACACTGGCAAGTGATCACTGGAGATTCAGCTGGAACGATGCATTTCTTCTCATGATCAATGTGTCCCCAGATACGAAGAGGCTCTTTCTCAGATTTCTCTTCTTCTCCACCGATGTAAGGGATGATATTTCCAACCATTTCTGGCCATTCGTTAAAGGTCTTTCCTGCACCGGAGATTGCCTGATATGTAGTAGCAACTACTTCGTATGGCTCGAACTCTTTCCAAGCAGTAAGAACTGGTGCGTAGCTCTGGATAGAACAGTTAGGTTTAACTGCTACGAATCCTCTTGTTGTACCAAGTCTTTCTTTCTGGTATTTGATAACTTCCATATGCTCTGGGTTTACTTCCGGCACTACCATAGGAACGTCTGGTGTCCATCTGTGAGCACTGTTGTTAGAAACAACTGGTGTCTCTGTCTTAGCATATGCATCTTCGATAGCTTTGATCTCGTCTTTTGTCATATCTACAGCAGAGAAAACAAAATCTACTTCTGCAGCAACCTTCTCTACTTCGTTTACGTTCATTACTACGATATTCTTAACAGCTTCTGGCATTGGAGTATCCATTTTCCAACGTCCGCCAACTGCTTCTTCATAAGTCTTTCCTGCACTTCTTGGGCTTGCTGCAATGGTGGTAACCTCAAACCATGGATGATTCTCTAATAATGAAATAAATCTCTGTCCTACCATACCGGTTCCGCCAAGGATACCAACTTTTAATTTCTCGCTCATTTTCTATGTCTCCTCTTTATCTTTCTTGTTGTCCGTCTCTCACGAACAAGTGTCTTTCTTTTGAATATATTACTTAATTTTGTTAAAAAAAGCAAGAAAAAAAGTGTAATAATTTCATAAGTTTTTCCCGCTTTTTTTATATAATATGCACAAGTACTTCTAATTCTCAGCTAAATAACTCTCGCATACCGCAATGACTTTCTCCATAGAAGCCTTAGATGGTGCGCCAATGGTACATCTAGTGTTCACGCAGGTCTCCATGGAAATAGCATCATAAATGTCTTCCTCGAATACCGGGCTGATGGCTTTTAATTCTTCTAAGGACATATCGTCAATGGCAATGCCTTTGTCGATACAGTAAAGCACGATCTGTCCAACGATTCCATGAGCGTCACGGAATGGAACTCCATGTTTTACCAGATAATCTGCCGCATCTGTAGCATTAGTAAATCCGTGGCTGGCACTCTTCTCCATACGATCTTTGTTAAATCTCATAGTAGCTAACATACCATTGAACAGGGCTACACAGCCTTTTGCAGTATCCATAGCATCAAAGGACAGTTCCTTATCTTCCTGCATATCCTTATTATATGCCAGTGGAATTCCTTTCATAGTTGTAAGAATGGACATCAGGGCACCATATACACGACCTGTTTTTCCACGAACCAGCTCAGCAATGTCTGGATTCTTCTTCTGTGGCATAATGCTACTTCCGGTGCTGTATGCATCGTCAATCTCTACGAACTGATATTCATTAGAATTCCAGATAATAACCTCTTCTGAAAAACGGGATAAATGCATCATAACAGTAGAAAGAGCTGACAAAAACTCAATCAGATAATCACGGTCTGATACGCCATCCATACTATTTAATGTAGGTCCGTAGAATCCTAACAATTCAGCCGTGTAATCCCGATCCAGCGGATAAGTAGTTCCAGCTAAAGCACCAGATCCTAATGGACAGTAATTCATTCTCTCATAAATATCATGAAGACGGAGTCTGTCTCGTTTGAACATTTCAAAATATGCACCCATGTGATGAGCCAGGGTAATTGGCTGAGCCTTCTGTAAATGGGTAAAACCAGGCATGATAGTGTCTGTATTCTCTTTCATAATAGAAAGGATAGTCTCTAAGAGTTTCTTTAACTCTGCATCCATTTCCTGTACCTGATTTCTGGTATAAAGACGCATATCCAGTGCTACCTGGTCATTTCTGCTTCGTCCTGTATGAAGCTTCTTACCGGTATCTCCCAAACGGTCGATAAGATTTGCTTCTACGAAGCTGTGAATATCTTCATATTCATCAGTGATCTCTAATTTTCCAGACTCTACTTCCTCTAAGATCTCCTGTAAAGTCTTTAAGATAGCTTCTACTTCCTGCTCTGTTAAAATGCCTACTTTTCCAAGCATTTTTACATGAGCCATACTGCCATTAATGTCTTCTTTATAGAATTTCTGATCAAAAGAAATAGACGCATTAAAGTTATATACCAATTTGTCTGTCTCTTTTGTGAATCTTCCTCCCCATAACTGTGCCATATTGTCTTCCTCTCTTTCTATGTTCGTTACATTCTATGTTGATTACTTTTTTCTTCAATCACACTCTACTTGCTGTTTTAGATCATTTTGACTCCATACTTCTGTCCGCTATGATCCCATATCGCTCATTTCTGGAATACACGCAACCGCAGTAATCCTGTCGGTACATCTCATATTCCCTGGAAATCTCCGTAGACCTCTTATATCCTTCCTTTTTCTTGAAATCCGAATATAAATAGGAAATTCCATACTCCTGTTCTAACTTTCCACCGATTTCATTGAGTTTCTGGGCATTTTTCAAAGGACTGATAGACAAGGTGGTTGTAAAATAATCAAATCCCTTGGCTTTTGCCAATTCTGCGGTCTGACGGAGACGCATTTCATAACAGCGAAAACAGCGTTCTCCTCCTTCCGGCACCTGCTCTAAACCTTTTGCCATTTCATAAAAAGCCTTAGTATCATAGGCTCCTTCCACAAAAGAGACCGGATATCTGGTCGGGAATTCCCGAATGAATCTCTGCTGCTCTTCTGCCCGCATATGGTACTCTTCTTCCGGATAAATATTTGGATTATAGTAAAAGACCGTTACTTCAAAATACTCCGCCAACACCATAAGACAATAGCTGCTGCAAGGTGCGCAGCAGCTATGTAATAACAGTTTCGGAACCTTATTACTGTCTGAAATCCTCTGCAAAGTCTCTTCCATC
>JAGAOC010000015.1 GCA_017623935.1 Agathobacter sp.
AAACACCTTTTACCAGTCCACAAAGCCATTATACCAACCTTAAAAACCGCTAAAAGAAAGGATCTCAGCCCTTGTTAAATCAAGTTCTGACATTTCCAAATCAATCTCAATAATTGTCTGGAGTTTTTCGGGACAAAAGAATTACCGTCTCAACGGTTCGCTGTTTCCAATCACACTTCGCCTATGGCTCGTGTTCTTGGACAGCTATCGCATGGACGGAACATCTGCTTCTTCGGGCGTTTCACTTCCTCACAAGCAGTGTTACCGTCTCAACGTGCGTGGTGTGACAGAACTGGTCGAAGACTCGTACTTTTTTTAGAGTGTAGCCGCCGTCGGCAAGGATGCGAAGATCCCGGGCGAGGGTGGCTGGATCACAACTGACGTACACGATTCGGTGTGGCTGCATTTTAAGCATGGTGTCTAAGCAGAGGCGGTCGCAGCCCTTGCGAGGAGGATCTACCACGATCACGTCCGGATGGCGCATTTCACCTCTGGTATTTTTATAGAAGGATGGAAGAACTTCTTCGGCTTTTCCAACGAAGAATTCCGTATTCTCAATGTGGTTGAGCTGGGCGTTTTGTTTCGCGTCCTCAATGGCTCTTGGAACAATTTCTACGCCGTATACTTTCTTGGCTTTTTGAGATAAGAACAGGGAAATAGTTCCAATTCCGCAGTACAGATCCCAGACATATTCATCTCCGGTCAGACCCGCGTAGGAGAGAGCGGTGCTATAGAGCTTCTCTGTCTGCACAGGATTTACTTGGTAGAAGGACTGTGGAGAGATCCGATAGGCAATAGCAGTATCTGTTGCGGCAAAATCATTTTCACAGTCTCGCAAGTGAATGTAATCTGTAATAAAAGGCTGACCCCAGAGACAACGAGTAGTATTGCCCAAAATGACATTGGTATCTTCCCGGTTGATATTAATAGAGATAGAAGTCATGCCAGGTATCTTCTCCAGACGGGCAATGAGCTTCTCCCAGGATGGGAGGGACTTGCCGTTAATGATCAGGCATACCATGATCTCTTTGGTGGTAAAACCGTAGCGGATCAAAATATGGCGGATCAGTCCTTTTCCAGTAGATTCGTTGTAAGGGGTGACATGACATTCATCCATATAGGCTTTGATCTCAGAGAGGATCGCAGAGTTTTCCTCTACACTGAGAAGGCAGTCATCCACAGGAATGATATTGTGGCTTCTGGCGGCGTAAAATCCTGTCACGATATTTTGCTCTTTGTCATAGCCCACTGGAAATTGAGCCTTGTTCCGGTAACGGTAAGGGGTCTCCATGCCTACGGCTGGTTCCATGATGGAGTCGATCTCTTCTGCTGAAAATCCTCCTAAGCGGATCAGATCGTTACGGACTTTCTGCTCCTTAAATTCCAACTGCTTCTCATAGGAGAGCGGCTGGATCTGACAGCCTCCGCATTGGCGGTAAATAGGGCATGGGGGGGCAACACGAAAAGTGGAAGGAGTAATGACTTCTTCCACTCTTGCATATCCATAATTCTTTTTTAATTTGATGGCTTTGGCGAGGATCTTGTCACCGATCACAGCATCCTTTACAAAAAAGGTCATGCCTTCGTATTTTCCGATTCCTTCCCCGTCAATTCCCATATCAGTAATGGTTAGTTCAAAAATATCATTTTTCTGCATAATCTTACACACTTGTCTTACGGAAGTTACTGTCTAAGAGGCGGTTAAAGCCCTGCCATTCCAGATTGTTGTCCGGTACGTTGGCTAACAGTTCTTTTACGGTTTCCATTTTTGCATCTAAATTGTCTGCGAAACTTAATGCTAAAGCTTCGGCTAAAGCTGGCTTCTTTGGTGAGCCATATTCTAATTCTCCGTGGTGAGCCAGGATGCAATGCTTTAATTCATTGGCAAGGACGACTGGAAAATTAGGGATCTTGCGGATCTCATCTCCTACCCATTCGGTGCCGATGACAATATGACCTAAGAGCTGTCCAGCGTCAGTATAATCATTTTCCGGGAAAGTAGATAACTCGCAGAGTTTTCCAACATCATGGAAAATAGCAGCAGTCAGCAGTAAGTCTCTATTTAAAAATGGATAACATTTTGCAAAGAAATCACAGTTTCTGGTAACGCTTACCGTATGTTCCAACAGACCGCCTACAAATCCATGATGAACGCTTTTGGCAGCAGAGTGGAATTTGAAGCGTTTCTCAAAGTCTGCTTTGTCAAAAAAGTTATGAAGCAGCTGGCTTAAGTACGGATTCTTAACTGAATTGATATATCCCATTAATTCTGTATACATTTCTCCGATATCCCGTTGGCTGACAGGGAGATAATCCTTTGGATCGTATTCGCCTTCGTCCACTTTTCTTGCTCGTTTAATGGACATTTGAAGATTGCCCTGAAAACAGGTTACATCACCGGTAACCGCAATATAATCCATGGCGTCAAATTCATCAATTCCTACAGAACCCGGATCCCAGATCTTGGCATCTAAGGTTCCGGTCTTATCCTGTAAAAGCACGTTGTCGTAAGGTTTTCCGGCTTTGGTAAGTGCTGCCTGTTTGTATTTTACTAAGTAAACTTCTGTTACACGTTCTCCTTCGCGGAGAGTTTCAATATATTTCATGTATCCTCCATATTAAGTAATTTATAAAAAGCGCAGGATTACTGCAGGATTCCCGCAGTAACTTCGCAGGATACGTCACGGTATCCTTGTGCTCCCTGGCGTTTTAATTCAATCTTGTAAGATTCTCCCGGTTGTAAGGAGAGGATCTTTCTCTGATATGCGTCTTCCGTAGAAATCTGTTCCCCGTCAATGGCAACGATAACATCCCCACTTTGAATTCCGGCGGCCATAGCAGGAGAATCCATAAGGACCGATTTGACATAGACTCCGGTAGGAAGGTCATTCGCTTTGGCAATCTTCTCAGTTACAGTGGAAACCTGTAAACCAAGATATGGAATATCTTCTTCTGAAAGGAGCATCTCAATGACAGGCTTTAGCTCAGAAATATGTACCGCAGTCAGCGTATTTTCTGCTTGAGAAGTGCTGTAATCCTGCATGATAAAGCCAATGATCTCGCCACTTGTATTGATCAAAATACCGCTGTCATTTTTACTTCCTACAATGTCTGTCGTAAATACAGAATAATTTCCATCTGTTGTTGTGATCTGATTCGTAGTAGAAGTAATGTTGCCGGTTAGAATAGAATAACTGGTTCCTAAAGGACTACCAAGAGCAATCGTAATAGTGCCTCGTAAAACCGTACTGGAAGTTCCCATAACTGCCACGCCGATAGAAGCCATGGTGCTTTTTTCCAGTTGATCCTTATCTACAGATAAAATAGCAATACCGGTATTGCCATCGTATTTTAATAATTCTGCTTCTGCGATCTTATCATCAATAAAGGTTACATAGATCTTAGAAGCATTAGAGATCCTCTTTCGCTGGGTCAGGATCTGAATCTGTGTATTGGTCTCTGCGATAATAACTCCGGATTCTGTTCCCTCTGTCTCGTATGAACTGTTGAACCAGTCTGTATCTGTGACAACACTGGTAATAGTAACAATAGAAATATTTGCCTGTCCACCGATGGTGTAAAGCTGACTCTGGAGTGTCTGATAGTCATCTAACGTCCAGTCTTTCTCGATAATGGTGACTTCTGGAGTGTTTTCTGGAACTACCGGTTCCGGAGTCGTGGTAGAGGAAGCTTCGGTGGAGGAAGATTCTTCTGTAATATTGTTAGACAAGAGCTCCGGGGGATTGTTCTGACCGGATAGTTTGTCTCCGTATACTTTCACAATGAGAGAAGAAAAAGCAAGGATGACAATGACCACAGCCAGAGCAAAGACTATGCCGCAGAGAGCAGCAGTGCCCAGACGATGGATCAGCTTTTTCTTATTCAGTGGTTTGGCTTTCGTTTGTTCCCGAATAAAATTAAGGTTGGGATTTTCTCTGTTGTCCATGAAGAACCCTCACATTCTCTTTAAATCAATAAAACACAATAAAGATAATATATAGAGAATATTATATGCGTATTTGTCCCGGCTTGCAACTATTTTTACCTTTCCAGAATGGAAAGAATAGGCTATAATAGGGGCAAATGCGTGAATGAGGATATCTATATGAATGAGAAAGTTTTATATACATTAGAATACGATAAAATCCTTGCACGGCTGGCAGAGTATGCCTCCTGCAGGGAAACAAAGGAAGCTTGTTTGAAATTAAGACCGATTACAGATCGGGAAGAGATCGAATATCTGCAGAAGACTACTGCAGATGCGTTGAGCAGACTTTTTAAAAATAGCAGTATCAGTTTTTCCGGTGTGCATAATGTGAATGGTTCTTTGAAAAGATTGGAGATCGGAGGAACCTTAGGAACAGGAGAATTGTTACAGATCTGCAGCCTGTTGGAAGTGGCAAAGAGAGCGAAAGCCTATGACAGAGGAGAGAGAAGTGAAGAGCAGAAAGATTCCCTGACTCCGTTTTTTGCACAGATCGAGCCTTTGACGATCCTCCATGAAGAGATACGAAGATGTATTATTTCCGAAGAAGAGATCGCAGATGAGGCTTCACCGGAACTGCATCGGATCAGAAAATCCATTCAGCGTACCAATGATAAGATCCATAGCCAGATGACATCTTTAATGAGCAGTCATGCGGCAAAAGGAGTGCTGCAGGATTCCGTTGTGACCATGAGAGATGGAAGATATTGTCTTCCGGTAAAAGCCGAAGCAAAATCCTCTGTACCGGGTATGGTGCACGATCAATCTTCCAGCGGTTCTACTCTTTTTATTGAGCCGATGGCAGTAGTGAACCTGAATAATGAATTACGGGAACTTTTCTTGCAGGAACAGGAAGAGATCAACCATATTTTAATGGTGTTAGGGCAGTTAGTGGAGCAGAACAAGGCAGAGATCATTATGGATTATGAAGTGCTGTCCCGATTAGATTTCATCTTTGCGAAAGCAAGACTGGCGAAAAGTTATAATGGAGTGGCTCCGATCTTTAACGAGACTGGTAAGATCCATATCCGAAAAGGACGTCATCCTTTGTTGGATCAAAAGACGGTGGTTCCTATTGATGTATGGCTGGGAGAGGATTTTAAGCAGCTTATCGTAACAGGACCGAATACCGGTGGTAAGACCGTTTCCTTAAAGACGGTAGGTCTTTTGACTTTGATGGGACAGTCCGGACTTCATATTCCGGCAGGAGATCGGTCAGAACTAGCTATTTTTGAAGAGGTATTTGCTGATATTGGAGACGAGCAGAGCATTGAGCAGAGTTTAAGTACCTTTTCTTCTCATATGACCAATATTGTGAAGATCTTAGATAAAGCGGATGATAAGAGTCTGGTGCTCTTTGATGAATTATGTTCCGGAACAGATCCTACAGAAGGTGCAGCCCTGGCAATGGCGATCCTTCAGAAATTAAATCAGTACGGTTCTGTGGTCATGGCAACTACTCATTACAGCGAACTGAAAGTATATGCACTTTCTTCGGCGGGAGTAGAAAATGCCTGCTGTGAATTTAATGTAGAGACTTTAAGTCCAACTTACCGCCTGTTGATCGGAATCCCAGGAAAAAGTAATGCTTTTGCGATTTCCACGAAGCTGGGACTCAGTGAGAATATTATTGAAGATGCTAGAAAACATCTCAATGAAAAAGACATTAGTTTTGAAGATCTTCTGGCTAATCTGGAAAGCAGCCGTCAGACCATTGAAAAAGAGCAGTTAGAGATCAACCGGTACAAAGCAGAGATAGAAGAATTAAAGAAGCAATTAGAGACTAAGCAGGAGCGGTTAGATCAGAGCAAAGATAAGATCTTAAGAGAGGCGAATGAAGAGGCATATCAGATCTTAAAAGAGGCAAAGGATCTGGCTGATGAGACGATCCGTAACTTCAATAAATATGGTCAGGGCAAGGCGCCTATGAGCCAGATGGAGAAGGAACGTACCAATGTCCGCAACAAATTATCTGAGAAAGAAAAGAAGCTGACCGGCTTAAAGAAACAGGAAAATACCAACCACAAGGTTCCGAAGAATCTGCGAGTAGGAGATGCGGTAAAAGTCCTTTCTATGAACCTCAGAGGTACAGTTCACACCCTCCCAAATGCCAAGGGAGATCTGTACGTGCAGATGGGAATCTTACGTTCTCTGGTCAACATTAACGATCTGGTGTTGATCGATGAAGATGCCGCAAGTCCATCTAAGAAGGTTAAGGGAAGTGCTTCTAAGATGAAGATGAGCAAATCTTCCTATGTTTCTACGGAGATCAATCTGATCGGAATGACCACGGATGAGGCAATCGCAAAGTTGGATAAATATTTAGATGACGCATATATTGCTCATCTTCCATCTGTGCGCATTGTTCATGGAAAAGGAACAGGAGCCCTTCGTAATGCAGTTGCGGCTCATTTGAAGAGACAAAAATATGTAAAATCCTTCCACTTAGGCGAGTTCGGGGAAGGAGATGCTGGCGTAACTATAGCGGAATTTGAATAGGAGGAATATATGGTAGCAAAACAGAAAATTTTAATCGTAGATGATGATAATAACATTGCAGAACTGATCTCACTGTATTTAACAAAAGAGTGTTATGATACCCGGATCGTAAATGATGGAGAGGAAGCTTTGATCGCATACCAGCAATACAATCCAAATCTGATCCTTTTGGATCTGATGTTACCGGGAATTGACGGTTATCAGGTATGCCGAGAGATCAGAACGAAATCCAATGTCCCGATCATTATGCTTTCTGCAAAAGGCGAGATTTTTGATAAGGTATTGGGATTGGAATTAGGGGCAGACGATTATATCATGAAGCCTTTTGATTCTAAGGAGCTGGTAGCCAGAGTAAAGGCGGTCTTACGAAGATTTGCTCCGGCAAAACAGGAGACTCCAATGGTGGAGATCAAGTGCGTGGAATATCCGGATCTGGTAGTCAATCTGTCAAATTATTCGGTTATGTATCAGAATAGAAATATTGATATGCCTCCGAAGGAATTAGAACTTTTGTATTTTTTGGCATCTTCGCCAAATCAGGTATTTACCAGAGAACAGCTTTTGGATCATATATGGGGATATGAATATATCGGGGATACTAGAACCGTAGACGTTCATGTAAAGAGACTTCGTGAAAAGATCAAAGATCACGAGACTTGGCAGATCGCAACAGTCTGGGGAATCGGTTATAAATTTGAGGTAAAATAATGAAAAAGAAATTATATGCCAAATTTATCCTTGGATATGTGGTATATGGGATCATCGCATTTTTTGTATTATACACGGTGGCGCAGGCGCTCATTACGCATCAGAGTAGGAAAAATGAAGCCCAGGCACTTTATCGGGAGTCTAACCTGATCGCGTCGGATTATGCAGTGAATTATTTTAACAGTGAGATCACCTTGGAAAATGTCCAGAGTCAGATGGGAGCAGTGTCCAAATATCTGTCCGCGGAGATCTGGATCATAGATACCCACGGCAATCTTTTACTGAATTCAGAGGACTCTTCGGTGGCTGCTCAGGCAAAAGAAGGAAAATATCTGCAAGTAGAAGAATTTGATGTGTCGGATTTTGGTAATGCAATTTATCAGACGGGAGATTTCTATGGTCATTTTGACAAGGATGTGCTTTCCGTTTTTTCACCCATTACTATTAATTATAAAGTAAGTGGTTATGTGATGATACATAAGCCATTAGAAGAGATCGATCATACAGCGAATGGCTATATTAATATCAATTTTTTTACAGTGTTGATCATCCTCATTACGGCGTTGATCATGGTGCTTCTTTTGGCATATGTGGTCTATCGTCCGGTGCTTAAGATCTCTAAGGCAGCCCAGAGGTATGCTAAGGGAGAGTTTGACCAGAGGATCGAAGTACATTCGCAGGATGAGATCGGATATCTGGCCAATACCATGAATTATATGGCGGAGGAATTAAATACCTTAGAAGAGGATCAGCGGAAATTCGTCTCCAATGTTTCCCATGATTTTCGATCGCCGTTGACCTCTATTAAGGGGTATATTGAGGCAATGTTGGATGGAACTATTCCAGTGGAAATGCAGGAAAAATACTTAAATATCATTCTTTTTGAAACGGAGCGTTTGAATAAACTAACTCAAAATATCCTGGATCTGAATCAGTTCGGACATAGGGGCATGCGGTTGGATGTGGCAGATTTTGATATTAACCGGATGGTACGGAATACGATCCTTACTTTTGAAGGAACCTGTGGGAAAAAAGGGCTTACTTTTGATCTGCTCTTAACAGGAAAGGAACTGTTCGTTACCGGTGATATGATCAAAATTCAGCAGGTATTATATAATCTGATCGATAATGCTACCAAATTTTCCCATGCCAATACAGCCATTAAGATCGAGACCAATATCCGCAATGAAAAGGTCATTATTTCTGTCAAAGATTCCGGAATCGGAATTCCTGCTGATAGTATTAAGAAGATTTGGGAACGCTTTTATAAGACGGATCTGTCCAGAGGAAAAGATAAGAAAGGAACAGGTCTAGGACTTGCCATTGTAAAAGAGATCATTCAGGCTCATGAGGAACATATTAATGTGGTAAGTACGGAAGGGGTAGGAACAGAATTTATGTTTACGCTTCCGTTGTCCAATAAAGAAGAGTAATTCAGGGAGAACGATATGCAGGAACAATTTTCAAGAACCAAGAATTTGCTGGGAGAAGAAGCGATGGATCGGCTTGCCAAGGCAAGAGTAGCCGTGTTTGGTATTGGTGGAGTTGGTGGTTACACAGTAGAAGCACTGGTGCGAAGTGGTGTAGGTGCCATCGACCTGATCGATAGTGATACGGTGGCATTGTCTAATCTGAATCGGCAGATCATTGCAACCCATAAGACCATCGGAAGAGATAAAGTGGAAGTTATGAAAGAACGGATCCTAGAGATCAATCCTCAGGCAAAGGTGACGGTTCATAAATGTTTTTATCTGCCGGAAACGAAGGGGCAGTTTGATTTTTCCCAGTATTCTTATGTGGTAGATGCAGTGGATACAGTTACGGCTAAGATTCAGCTGGTCATGGAAGCTCAGGAAGCAGGAGTGCCAATCATCAGCAGTATGGGGACAGGCAATAAACTCTATCCTCAGATGTTGGAAGTGACAGATATTTATAAGACTTCTGTCTGTCCTTTGGCAAAAGTCATGCGCCGGGAGTTAAAGAAACGAGGCGTTAAGAAATTAAAAGTGGTTTATTCCAAAGAAGAGCCATTGACCCCTCAGGGAGTGGTGGAAGATGCGGGAAACCGCAGAGCAGTTCCGGGATCGACAGCGTTTGTACCGCCTGTGGCAGGCATGATCTTAGCAGGAGAAGTGATTCGGGATTTAGTAAAGGAGTAAGAAAATGTTGAATAAAAAGAAGAGAGTATTTTTTGCGGGGATGGTGCTTACACTTGCACTTACAGCTTGCGGAAATGTATCCCAGGAAAATTCAGGAACAGAAAGTGGCAGTCAGGTGCAAAACGGCACAGAACAGAATGGAAGCCAAGTGTCTGGTTCGGAGGAACTAACCAAGGAAAGTCAGGCAGAAACGGAAACTCAGGAACCGGAACCTGTTATTACAGAGATTACCATTAGCGCGGTGGGGGATGTGACCTTAGGAACCAATCAGAAAGCTTCATACAGTGGTTCTTTCCACGAATACTATGATAAGTACGGTAAGGATTATTTCCTGCAAAAGGTGAAACATATTTTTGAAGAAGATGATTTTACTATTGTGAATTTTGAGGGAACGCTAACGGATTCTGACAATATCAGACAACCGAAAGAATGGAATCACAAAGGAAGACCGGAATACGTGGAGATCCTTACAGATGCTTCCGTAGAGGCAGCAACTCTTGGAAACAATCACATTATGGATTATCAGCAGGACGGTGTAAATGATACTTTTTCCACTCTGGAAAATGCAGGGATCGCCTATGCTATCAGTGGTATATGGGGAGACCAATATGGAATGTATGAGACCAAGGGAATCCAGATCGGCTTTGTTTCTGTGAATGAATATTATGAAGGCACAAGCGTGTATACATATTTAGAAGATGGCTTAAAAACCCTTCGGGAACAGGGGGCAGATATTGTCATTGCCTGTACCCACTGGGGCGGAGACAAAGTCCACGAGATCGAACAGGATCAGTATGATATGGGAAGATGGTGCATTGACCAGGGATACGATCTGGTATTAGGTTGCCATCCTCATGTATTACAGGGAATTGAATGTTATAAAGGAAAATACATTGTGTACAGTATGGGGAATTTCTGTTATGGAGGAAGCAAGAATCCGGCAGATAAGGATTCTATGATCTTTCAGCAGACCTTCCGTTTTGTGGATGGAGTCTTAGAAGAAGATCCTTCTGCGATCCGAGCAATTCCATGTCGGCTTTCTTCTTCCACCAGTAAGAATGATTATTGCCCAGAGATCTTAGAGGGAGACGAGGCGGAGTCAGTCATCGCTAACTTAAATAAATATTCTGAGGAATTTGGCATTGCTTTTGATGCGCAGGGATATCTCATTTCTGACACTCAGGGCGAAGAGCAGACCGACACCCAGAGTGAAGTTCAGACCGACACTCAGGGCGAAGAATTAGCCAACACTCAGGATGAAGAGCAGACCGACACTCAGAGTGAGGTCGCACCATGAGAAAAGTTGTAGATTTTTGTAAAAAAGAAATCGTGTTGGTGGCCGCCTTTGTATTGGCGGTCATTTCCTGTTTCTTTGTAAAACCTTCTTTGGCATACATAGATTATATTGATTGGCGGGTGTTAGGAATCCTGCTTGCTCTTATGATCATTATGGAAGGACTAAAAGAAAACGGGTTGTTTGCTTCTATTGGTAATGCCTTGTTAAAGAAGACAAAAAAGGTCTGGCAGTTATGCGCGGTTCTGGTATTTTTGTGCTTTTTCTTGGGGATGTTCATTACCAATGACGTGGCACTCATTACCTTTGTACCCTTTGCAATCTATGTGTTAAAGCAGTCCCATAAAGAAGAATTAGCTGCTTTTATCATTGTCCTGCAGACTTTGGCGGCAAATCTGGGAAGTATGCTGACACCCATTGGAAATCCACAGAATCTGTATTTATATCAGTTAGGCGGATACACCATGGGAGAATTCTTAAAAGTAATGCTTCCTGTTACGGTTGCTTCCGGGGTCATGCTGATCCTCTGTCTGTTTTTCATTCCAGGAAAAATGCAGAAATTGGAGCAGGAAAATATCAGCAGAAATAACAAAGATTTTACTAAGAAAGAAAAGAGAAATATCGGAGTATATCTTGTTTTATTTGTGTTGGCACTTTCTGTCGTATTACGTTTGATTCCCTATTATATAGTCTTAGGAATTGTAGTATTATTGGTACTGATTTTGGAAAGAAAGATCTTAAAACAGGTGGATTACTGTTTGCTTTTGACCTTTATCTGCTTCTTTATCTTTATTGGAAATTTAGGAAATCTTCCGGTATTTAAGGAAACCCTAGAAGGTCTGGTGACTGGTAGGGAACTTTTAGCAGGCGTGATATCCAGCCAGGTGGTAAGCAACGTACCGGCATCATTGTTGTTGTCATCTTTTACCACGGATTATAATGCATTGTTGACAGGAGTCAACCTGGGAGGTTTAGGAACCTTGATCGCTTCTATGGCGAGTCTGATCTCTTATAAGCAGTTTGCCAATACTTATAACACAGAAAAAGGAAAATATTTTCGCTTATTTACAGGGCTGAGTCTGCTCTTTTTAGCAGTGCTCCTTGTATTAGCAAAAATACAAGGATATTCATTGTAAAAGCAGGTTTATACGTGGTAAAATAAGCACAGCGATTCTGACGCCGAACAGAGGATTCTGTGAGGAGAAAGATGTAAGCAGTAGCTGTCCGTAGACTGCGTTTTATGCGTCTTGGCGAAGGCAGTAGACCGCAGGATAGAGGGGGAGAACCCGCTTTTTATGGAAGGGTAAGAGTCGCAAGTTGCGGCTCTTTTTTGTTTGCTGGGAGTTCGGCGTCATAAGGGATGTATAACAAAAACTATTGCCATTTTGCACAAACGCATTATGCATTTGCCCATTTGGGAGGAAATTAGAACTTTCTCATTTCCCTGAATTATTTAGCAATTCTGAGACAGGGATGTCTCAGAAAAGTGCAACTGAGCCTGGATGGCGAATTTGCACTGGTTGCGTCAAGATGAAGAAGTTGTTGGGGAAAATGAGTAAAAGTTCTTTTTCCGGACAACGGGCAAAAAGTAATGGAGTTGTGCAAAATGACATAGAGTTAGTAAAATCATCCCTTATGACGGCGAACTCCCAGCGGACAGAAAAGGGCAAGTACTTACGAGAGAGGAATACATATGAATACGAGAGTGGCTTTGATTGGGATCATTGTGGAAGAACCGGATTCAGTGGAAGAATTAAATCATCTGCTTCATGAATATGGTCCTTACATTATTGGAAGAATGGGGCTTCCTTACGAGAAAAGAAATGTAAACATCATCAGTGTGGCAATTGACGCGCCTCAGGATGCCATTAATACGTTAGCAGGAAAGATCGGTAAATTAGAAGGCATCAGCGTCAAGACCATTTATTCAGATGTGAAGGATTAGATTGACAGGAAAGACTATGACAGAACTTATTCAGGAAATCAAAGAAAAACAAAATATCACTTTAGAGCAGTTGAAACAGATCTTAGGAGAGAAAGATCAGGAAAAGATACAACAGCTTCATGAGGCCGCTGCCTGCACCGCAGAGGAAATCTATGGAAAAAACATCTTTATCCGAGGACTCATTGAATTTACCAATTACTGTAAGAATGACTGTTTCTATTGTGGGATCCGAAGGAGTAACCGCAATGCAGATAGGTATCGGTTAAGTAAAGAAGAGATCCTTGCCTGCTGTAAGAATGGTTACGAACTGGGATTTCGTACCTTTGTACTCCAGGGAGGAGAAGATCCATATTTTACAGATGATGTGATCTGTGACATTGTATCGGACATCCGGAAGGAGTATCCGGATTGTGCCATCACTCTTTCCATCGGGGAAAAAGAAAAGGAAAGCTACCAGCGCTATTATGAGGCAGGAGCTAACCGTTATCTGCTTCGTCACGAGACCGCAGATGACTGCCATTATCAGATCCTTCATCCGAAGGAACTTTCTTTAGAACATAGGAAACAGTGCTTAAGAGATCTAAAAGAGATTGGTTATCAGGTAGGTTGTGGCTTTATGGTAGGTTCTCCGGGACAGACTCCGGAAACCCTTTTTGAAGATCTGCAGTTCATTAAGGAACTGGAACCTCATATGGTAGGGATAGGGCCTTTTATTCCGCAGCAGGATACACCTTTTGCAGGAAAAACAGCAGGAACTTTAGAAGAGACCTTAAAGCTCCTTTCTATTATCCGGCTCATTCATCCCCATGTGCTGTTGCCGTCCACTACGGCTCTTGGAACCATTCATCCTTTAGGCCGGGAAAAAGGCATTCAGGCTGGAGCCAATGTAGTAATGCCGAATCTGTCTCCGGTGGCAGTTCGGGAAAAATATAAATTATACGATAACAAGATCTGTACGGGAGACGAAGCCGCAGAATGCCGCTATTGTATGCAGAAACGCATGGAGAGCATAGGCTATCAGGTAGTTGTTGACCGAGGAGATTATAGATAAAAATAATCCGTGTTTGGATATATATAGGAGGAAATCATGTATAACGCAAAATCATTAAAAGCAGAGGAATTTATTTCAGACGAGGAGATCTTGGACACCCTCGCCTACGCAGATGCCAACAAGGACAATGTGGAATTGATCGATGAGATCATTGCCAAGGCAAAATTACAGAAGGGATTAAACCACAGAGAGGCTTCTGTATTATTAGCCTGTGAGATCCCAGAGAAGATCCAGGAAGTATATGATCTGGCAAAGAAGATCAAAGAAGATTATTACGGAAACCGTATTGTATTATTTGCACCTCTTTACCTTTCTAACTACTGTGTAAACGGATGTGTTTACTGCCCTTACCATTTAAAGAACAAACACATTGCAAGAAAGAAACTGACTCAGGAAGAAATCGTAAAAGAAGTAACTGCTCTGCAGGATATGGGACATAAACGTCTTGCTATTGAATTAGGAGAAGATCCGGTTAATAACCCAATTGAATATGTATTAGAGAGCATTAAGACCATTTATGGTATCAAGCATAAGAATGGTGCCATCCGTCGTATTAATGTAAATATCGCAGCAACTACTGTTGAAAATTACAGAAAATTAAAAGAAGCAGAGATCGGAACCTACATCCTTTTTCAGGAGACTTATAATAAAAAGAGCTATGAAGAACTTCACCCAACAGGACCAAAACACGATTATGCTTATCATACAGAAGCCATGGATCGTGCTATGGAAGGTGGCATTGATGATGTAGGTCTGGGCGTATTATTTGGACTGGAAATGTACCGTTATGAATTTGCAGGACTGTTAATGCATGCAGAACACTTAGAGGCAGTACATGGCGTAGGTCCTCATACTATCAGCGTGCCAAGAATCAAGAGAGCAGATGACATTGATCCGGATCAGTTTGACAATGGAATCAGTGATGATATCTTTGCGAAGATCTGCGCATTGATCCGTGTGTCTGTTCCATATACAGGAATGATCATCTCCACCAGAGAGTCCCAGGCAGTCAGAGAAAAGGTATTACCTCTTGGTGTATCACAGATCAGCGGTGGTTCCCGTACCAGCGTAGGTGGTTACGCAGAGCCAGAACAGGAAGAAGATAATTCAGCACAGTTTGATGTCAGCGATCAGCGTTCCTTAGATGAAGTCGTAGACTGGCTCATTGATCTGGGCTATATTCCATCTTTCTGTACTGCCTGCTACAGAGAAGGCAGAACAGGTGACCGCTTTATGGCATTATGCAAAAATATGCAGATCCTAAACTGCTGTCATCCAAATGCATTAATGACATTGAAGGAATATCTGGAAGATTATGCAGGAGAAGAAACAAAAGCGAAAGGTCTGGCTCTGATCGATAAAGAATTAGAGAAGATCACCAATCCAAAAGTAAAACAGACAGCTTATGAACATATCCATGATATTGGAGAAGGAAAGAGAGATTTCCGTTTCTAAAAAGCTATCGATATCTTAAAATGGCTCCCTCAATTTGGCGAGGGAGCATTTTCTAAGGAACACAGAACAGGGAGGACAGAATATGGCGAATATGAATGAAACACCTTCTGCGAACAGACTTCATATAGGAGTCTTTGGAAAGACCAACAGTGGAAAGTCATCTTTTATCAACGCGTTTACAAAACAGCAAGTCTCTATTGTGGCAGATGTGGCAGGAACTACTACGGATCCTGTTTACAAACCCATGGAAATCCACCCTTTAGGACCTTGTGTCATCATCGACACCGCCGGTTTTGATGATGTAACAGAGCTGGGAGAGCTTCGCATGGAAAAGACCAGGCTGGCAGCAGAGAAGACCGACATTGCCATATTAGTCATTTCTGCACCGGAAAAAGGTGGGCTGGCAGTAGGACTGTCAGAACAAGAAATGCAGGAAAACTGGCTGGCTTCCTTAGAAAATGAAAAAAACTGGCTGGATTATTTTAAAGAGCAGAAAAAGCCGGTGTTGATCCTTTTAAGCAAGACAGATGTCTTAAAAGAAGAGGAATCTACAGAATATGAAGCACTCATCAGAACCCAGTGGAAATGTCCGGTCGTTTCCTACAGTGCAGTAACAGGAAAAGGCTTAGACGCTATAAAAGAAGAATTAGCAAGACTCCTTCCTGAAAATTATGGGAATTATTATATAACGGGCGATCTGGTATCTGAAGAAGATCTGGTGCTCTTGGTCATGCCCCAGGATATTCAGGCACCAAAGGGCAGATTGATCCTGCCACAGGTGCAGACCATCCGGGAACTTTTAGATAAAAAATGCCTGGTGACAACGGTGACCACAGATAAGCTGATCCCTATGTTAGATCAGTTAAAGAAGCCACCGAAGCTTATCATCACAGATTCTCAGGTCTTTGGATATGTGTATGAACACAAGCCGAAAGAAAGTATGCTAACCTCCTTTTCCGTGCTCTTTGCGGCTTATAAAGGCGATCTGCCTTACTATATTGAAGGAGCAAGGACCATTGACTCTTTAACAGGAAACTCTAAGGTGTTGATCGCAGAGTGCTGTACTCATGCCCCGCTAGAAGAAGATATCGGCAGAGTAAAGATCCCGAATATGTTGAAAAAACGGTTTGGAAGTACCCTGCAGATCGATCATGTCAGTGGCACGGATTTTCCACAGGATCTTACAGAATATGACCTGATCATTCAGTGCGGAGCTTGTATGTTTAATAGGACATATGTGCTGTCCAGAATAGACCGGGCAAGGTCGCAAAAAGTGCCAATGACCAACTATGGAGTGGTCATTGCCCATCTTACTGGAATATTGGATAAAATAACCATTGTAAATTAAGAATATTTTTATTTGACTTTCCGCAATAGAATGATAAAGTATAAGGGAAGGTTAATATTATACAATGGAGAAAAAATATGAAAAAAAGCCACAGAAAAGAAGTTATCATTGCAAGAATCATTTTTGCAGCAATTTTACTTGTTTTAATTGGACTGATCGTTTTTGCTGCGTCTTTTATTTCAAAAAAATTCGGAGATAAGGATGACAAAGATTCTCAGACTAAGATTGAGTCTCAGGTCAGTCAGGGATCAGAAGAAAGTCAACAGACGGATTCTGAAGAAACCCAGGGAAATCAGTCTACCCATACACCGGGTACGCAGGGTGAAGACTCCGAGATAGAAACAACAGAGAACTCAGAAGCAGAGAATTCGGAATCAGAGAATTTGGGCTCAGAGAGTTCAGAGGCAGAGAATTCAGGATCAGAGAATTCAGAATCTCAGTCATCAGAATCCGAGGAGCAGCCTTCTACATCAGAAGAACAGCCGGCGGAATCTGAGAGTCAGGATAGTGAGCCTCAGGGCGAAGAATCCTATGTATGGGTAACCAGCGTGAATGTAAAATTCCGTACAGCACCGAATACCACCAGTGAGGTTATTATCGGGCTGAATCAGGGAACTGTAGTTCAGATGGTATCTGTAGAGAATGGCTGGGCAAAAGTAATCTATGATGGGCATACAGGATATATCCGTGCCGATCTGTTAAAAAAAAAATCAGTAACTAATACTGCTGGTGATGCGATCACTTCCGGAGAGACTGGCACGGATGAGAACGTCAATGCCAGTCAGGGTGGTACTGCTACGGGAAGCAATACTTCCAGTCAGAGCGGTACAACTGCAGGTAAAGTAGTAGTGATCGATCCGGGACATCAGCGAAAAGGTGATAGCACAAAGGAAGCTAATGGACCAGGATCATCTACCATGAAAGCTCGTGTTACCGGAGGAACTACCGGATGGACAACCGGAGTTCCGGAATATGAACTGACTTTAGAGATCGGTCTTATGTTAAAGACAGAGCTGGAAAGTAGGGGATATACGGTATATATGACCCGTAGTACCCATGATGTGAATATCAGCAATAAAGAAAGGGCGCAGTATGCAACGACGGTAAATGCAGATATTGCAGTGCGTCTTCATGGAAATGGAGTCGAGAATACTTCTGTAAGTGGAGCACTTACCTTGTCTCCGTCTTCTTCCAATCCATATATTTCTGATCTGGCAGAGTCTAGTATGAAATTAAGCAAATGTGTCTTAAGCGCATACTGTAATGCTACAGGAATGAAAAATAAAGGATGTCAGACATCCGATACCATGACTGGGATCAACTGGAGTACTGTGCCGGTAACCATTCTGGAAATGGGATATATGACCAACAGTTCAGACGATACGAATATGCAGGATGATGCCTACCAGAAGAAAATGGTACAGGGTATCGCAGATGGTATTGATGACTATTTTGGAAGATAAATACATAAAGGCTGTGAACTGCTTCCGGGGCGCAGCCTTTTGTTTGCTAGAGGATAAATAGAGGAATAACATGATCTGGTATGTTTATGCGTGGGCAGCAGCCATTTTAGGAGGATGTGTTGCAGGCCTGTTAAAATTGGGAAATCGAAAAAGTGGATATAAATTAGCAGCCGGGATCTGGTCTCTGGCGATCATGCTGTTGGCTTGTGGACTGATCCGTTATCTGGGAGTGGGAAACCAGATAGGCAGTATTGGAAGCCGAAGTTGGATCTTTTTGATCTTTTCCGGAGCAGCCTTGGGAGGTTCCTGGATCTGCCTGTGTCACGCCTTAGAATGTGGAGAGGCATTAAAGATCACTCCTATTGGAAGGATCGCGCTGGTAACCATCATACTGCTGTCTAGATGGCTTTTTGGTAATGGGATACGCATTGATCAGTATGTAGCTATTATTTTTGTCATAATTGGCGCAATCCTTATGATAACCAAGAGTAACGGACGGGATGGCGGCTATGTGTGGTTAGGACAGGGTTTATTGGCAGGTGGATTTTATTGCCTGGCAAGGCTTTTGACCAGATACGGAGTCTCAGGGGTCAATACTTATCTGACCTGGGGAATCCAGATCGTCATTGCAACTATTGTAATATGGATCATTGTCCTTGTGACAGGTGGTCATCATAATTTTAAAGCAGTAAGTTTTTTGGAAGGTATCTTTTTATGCCTGTCCGCTTTGGCGGCAGCAGCGGCCTTCTGGTTCTATTATCATTGTAAGATCACAGGAAGTAATTATATCTTATCCCTGATCTTACAGGCAACCATCGTATTTAGCTCCATTTTCTCCTGTTTGTTCTTAAGGGAGAAAATGACAACAAAAGCATTGATCGGACTGATCCTTCTGGTCATTGGATTGCTTTTACTTCAAATGGAAACTTCGATCTTTACACTATTATTTACATAAATTCAGGAGGGCTTTATGGAATTCGGTAAATTATTGTCATGGGAGAAAAAAGACAATCAGGTCATTCTTTCTTATGAAAAAAATCAGGTCATTTTATCCGTGATCAAAGATGATATCATAAATGTTTTTGTACCATGCTGGGAAAAAGAACATTATTCTAAGTCAATAGAGGGAGATAAGACTCTTCCTACAGAGTGGCAGGTGGAGCAGGAAGGAGATAAGATCGTTCTTACTACTTCCAAGTTAAAAGCCGTTGCAGGGGAAGGATTTTTCATTGATTTTTATAAAGCAGATGGAACTCCTCTTATGGAAGAATTCCGTGGAGAACGAAAGAAAGGCATGGAATTAAGTCAGAAATCTATCCGCCTTTTAGAAGCAGAAGGTCATGATGTTTCTAAATTAACAGGAGCTTTCTATCCAGTCATGAAAATGATGAAACTGGACAAAGAAGATAAATTCTATGGTCTGGGAGATAAGAGTGGTTTCTTAAATAAGAGAAGCTATGAGTATATCAACTGGAATTCTGACATCCCACAGGCTCATAATGAGGATTATCGTTCTTTATATAAATCCATTCCATTTTTGATCTGTCTGAAAGAGCAGGCAGTGTATGGAGTGTTCTATGACAATACATTCAGAAGCTGTCTGAACTTAGGAAAAGAATCTCAGGATTACTTCTTCTATGGTGCCGACGATGGAAATCTGGATTATTATTTCATGGGTGGCGAATCCATGGCAGAGGTCATTGGAAATTATACTTATCTGACAGGATGTACTCCATTGCCACAGTTCTGGACCTTGGGATATCAGCAGTCCAGATGGGGCTATGAATGTGCAGGAGATATTAAAGAAGTCACCAGTAAATACAGAGAATTGGGAATCCCATGCGATGGTATTCACTTTGATATCGATTATATGGAAGATTTTAAAGTATTTACCTGGGACGAAGCAGAATATAAAGAAAAAGGTAAGTTGATCGGCGAACTGAAAGAACAGGGCTTTAAGCCAGTAACGATCATTGATCCGGGAACAAAAGCCGAAGAAGGATACTTCATGGATGATGAAGGTCGGGAAAAAGATTATTTTGCAAAAGATACCGAAGGCAATGTGTATGTTAACGAGGTATGGCCAGGAGAATCCCATTATCCGGATTTCGGACGAAAAGAAGTAAGACAGTGGTGGGCAGATCATCATAAATTCCTGACAGACATGGGAGTCTGCGGTGTATGGAACGATATGAATGAGCCTGCAAGCTTTAAAGGGGAATTGCCATTAGATGTGGTATTCCATGATGAAGCGCGTACCACCAATCATGCAGAAATGCATAATGTATATGGCCATTATATGTGTCAGGCTACTTTTGATGGATTACAGAAATTAACAGGAAAGAGACCTTTTGTTATTACCAGAGCCTGCTATGCAGGAACCCAGAAATACTCTACGGTATGGACAGGAGATAACCAGAGTTTATGGTCTCATTTACAGATGATGGTTCCACAGTTATGTAATCTGGGAATGAGTGGATTTGCTTTTGCGGGAGCCGATATCGGAGGATTTGGAGCAGAAGCTACTCCGGAACTTTTATCCCGTTGGATCGAAGCCGCAGCCTTCTCGCCATTATTCCGTAATCATTCTGCAAAGGGTGGAAGACGTCAGGAGCCTTGGCAGTTTGGAGAGGAAGTAGTAGATATCAACCGCAAATATATCGAGTTGCGTTATCAGTTCCTGCCATATCTCTATGACCTTTTCTATCAGGGAGAGAAAACAGGACTTCCTGTTATGCGACCATTAGTGCTTCATTACGAGCATGACAAAAATACTTACAATATGAATGGAGAATTTTTGGTAGGAGAGAACATTCTGGTGGCACCGGTATTAGAGCCAGGTGTGGATAAGAAAATGGTCTATCTGCCAGAAGGAACCTGGTATGATTACTGGACCGGTGAGGCAGTAGAAGGTAATCAGTACATTCTTAGGGATGCGCCAATTGATGTTTGCCCAATTTACATTAAGGCGGGAAGTATTATCCCAATGTATGAGAGCGCACAGTATGTAGGGGAGAAGCCATACAATACTTTGTATCTTCTTACTACTCCGGGAGCTGGAAGTTATGAGCATTTCCGGGATAACGGTACGGATTATGAGTATCAGGATGGAAAATATATCTTATATCGTTTCACAAAAGATGAGCAGGAGAATCTGGTAACAGAAGTGCTTCATGAGGGATATGAAGCATACGAGCAGATCGTTGTTCGTCCAATTGGAAACAAATAAAAAAGTCTGCATATCATACAGTAATGAACAATAGGGGCATTACAAGATTAATATGATGGAGCAGATGAATCAGATGGATAATAAGATTCCTTTTTATATGACATATCCCATGCAGAATCTGTACTTAATGGAAATGGAATATGAGAAGGATATGGAAAGGATGAGACAGCTTTATCCACAGGAGGTACGGCTGTTTCTTCCAGTTATTGAGAAACATTGCGATGAACTGGAATTTGAGGGAAGCCGGATCTATGATGAGGAACCGGATGCCTATATGATGAACCGGGAGATGGAACGGGTCTATGAAAAATGTCGAGCTGCTTTCCCGGAGTATTTTACAGAAAATGAATCAAGAGATCAGAAAAATGTCACTAGAAATGATTTTTCCTTAGTGCCGCCAGAGGGATTTGTATTACCAAGAGCCTCTGAAATGACAATTCAGTCCAGAAGAAGATGTGATAATGATTGGTTGTGCGGAGCTTTGGGAATGATGTTTCAAAATGAAGTGTATCGGAGACGGTGCAGACATAGACGCTGCCGTCGTTGGTGGTAAAGGGGTATTATAAATGATTCTCTTTGCGAGAAAAGGGCAGGAAGTAATTTTTGAGGAAAAGAAGCAGGAAGTCTTATAGGCTTCCTGTTATTCGCTATATGATAAGAGGTACATGATGAAGAAGAACATAATAAAGTCAGCCGTAATGGTGGCTGTTTTTATAATAGCACTGATTTTTTTCAGTGTACTTACCAATCAGAATAATGAAGATATGACAGAGACCATGCAGGAAGCCAGCCTGCCGGTGATCTGTTTTACGTATGATGACGTTGAAGTAAATGAACTTCATGGATATGTGAACGCTATGGATGTAACTGCCATGAGGGATACCATCACTCCAATTAAAAATGATCGTTTTTTGAACCTGAAGATCGCTACTTATGGGGAGAACATTGATGGGATTTTTTATGAGATACGAAGTCTGGATGGAGAACGGTTGGTGGCAGAAAGTGAAGTGACGGATTATACAACAGACAAGCAGGGAATCTACGCGAAACTGCAGATCCAGAATCTTTTAACAGAGAATGAAGAGTATAATCTGATCGTAAAACTTAATTCTGACGACAGGGAAATATATTACTATACTCGATTGATCCAGACGGAAAGTTACAGTGCAGAAGAATGTATGGAATTTGCATTGAAGTTTCATGACTATACATTCCGGGAAGATGCGGATAGTTTTATCCCGACCTATATGGATCCGGCAACAGGAGATGCCACTACTTTAAATTACGTGGATCTGACCTGTACCTTAAAGCAGATCACTTGGGCGGATTTTGAAGGAGAAAGATTAAGTGAGCCTATCGTTGATTTTAAGGAGATCAATGACTCTTATAATGTGGTGATCTTAAAATATATCATGACTTCTGTGAATGAGTCAGGAGAAACGGAATACTATAATATAGAAGAGTATTATCGCCTGCGTTTAACAAGTACAAGAATGTATGTGTTGAACTTCGAAAGAACCATGAACCAGATCTTTAGAGGAGAGAATGCCTTTTTACAGGAAGGTTCCAATGTTCTTTTGGGAATTCGGAATGCTAAGGTAGAATATGGAGCCAGCGAGGCAAAAGACATATTGTGCTTTGTGCAGGAAGGCGAATTATGGTGTTATAATGTTAATAGCGAAAATATAGTAAAAGTATTTAGTTTCTTAGAGCAGGAAGGCATTGGCACCCGTGAGAACTGGGATCAGCATGATATCAAGATCATACGCGTGGATGAAGCTGGAAGTGTAGATTTTATCGTATATGGATATATGAACAGAGGCGTTCATGAAGGTGAAGTGGGGATGGTGGTCTATCATTATGATGGGCTTGCTCATACTTTAGAAGAGGAAGCGTTTATTTCTTCGGATAAGTCCTATGAAATGTTGAAAGCAGAAATGGGACAGTTCATGTATGAAAATGAAATCGGAGAATTATATTTAATGATGGCGGGAAATGTTGTCTGCATCAATTTAAATACTCTGGAAGTGAAAATGATCGTAGAAGGGCTTTCTGAAAATTGTTATGCAATTTCAGAGTCGAATCGCTTTTTAGCCTGGGTAGAATCTGCACAGCAGTATAGCAGTAGTACTCTTTTTGTTATGGATTTTAAGACTGGTCAGGTTTCTTCTGTGAATGCAGCGGATTCTTATTGCATTCGACCTTTAGGTTTTGTGCAGGAAGATTTGATCTATGGAATTGCAAAAAAAGATAACGTTATGGCAAATGGTGCTGGAAATATGCAGTTCCCGATGAATGAGATCAATATTATGGAAGTGGAAGACCAGAGTAACACCATTGTTAAAACTTACCAGAAGGATTCATATTATATTATGGGAATCCAGGTGGCAGACTATATTATCAGTGTGAATCTGGCAGTAGCAGAAGATGGTCAATATGTAATGGCAGGAACGGATTCTATTATGAATCACGAAGCAGACGCAGAAGAGACCATTCGGATCAAGACCATCGTAACAGATGCAAAAGAAACCCAGTTCGTACTTACAACTTCTAAGAAACCGAAGACAGAAAAGATAAAGATGATCGTTCCAAAAGAACTGGTTATGGAAGAAACTAAGGAAATTGATGTTGACTGGACAAGAGAAGAAGAAAGATTCTATGTTCATGTCAAAGGAGAAGTACGGCTGGCAACGAACAGTATTACAGAGGCAATTCAGTGTGCTAATGAAGAACTGGGAGTTGTTGTAGATGATAAAATGTCTTATCTGTGGAAACGCGCCAGAAAAAATTCGCAGCCTGCATTTTCTAATATAAAAGTAAGTCAGGCGGATGAAACGGGAACTACCATCGCACAATGTGTTAGTGCGATACTCATGAGAAAAGGAGAAGAGATCAGTGTCAGTGATCTGGCTGAAGTAGGATCCACTCCAAAGGATATTTTAGAGAGTACTTTAAAAGATTCAGTAGTGTTAGAACTAACAGGCTGTAATGTAGAAGATGTATTATATTATGTAAGTTGCGGAAGCCCTGTATTTGCCATGACAGGTTCCAAGGATGCAGTATTGATCACTGGATATTCCTCAAATAAAATCTATTATTATGATTTTAATGCTAAGGGAACAAAATCATTAAGTTATGAAGAAGCTGATGAATGGTTTAGTTCTGCGGGAAATGTTTTCTTAACTTATTTATAAAATCATTGTAAAATTGAACAATAAAAAAAGGGGTTTTGTCGGTTTATCATAAAACTTTAACAGAAATAAAATCATCTATTGCATTATGGTTAAATTTAGGTTATATTTCAAATGGTATTATAATGGGATTAAAAAGGAGAGCATATGAGTAGGAAAAGTATTATTGTATCTGATGTAACTCAGGGACATGAGAATCCTATTGCGGAGCTGGTTCAGGTGGCTTGTCGCTTTGATAGCGAGATCACACTGGAAAGTGAGAACCGTCGCATTAATGCAAAAAGTATTATGGGAATTATGGCTTTCAATCCTTGCGAAGGAATGTCTGTTAATATTGTGACAGAAGGCGCAGATGAACAGGAAGCCTTAATTGCAATTGAGAATTTTTTAGTATGTCAGTAAGAAAGAACGAGGAGGAATCGTCATGGCAAGAAAAGCAGTAAAAGCAACAGAAGTAAAAGCAGCTGAAGTAAAGGCAGCAGAAGTAAAAGAAGTTGAAGTAAAAGAAACAGCAAAAGCAGAAGTTGTTGCTGATAAAGCAGAAGAAAAAGCAGCTAAGAAAGCTCCTGCAAAAAGAGCAGCAAAGACTACAGCTAAGAAAGTAAAAGAAGAAGCTAAGATTGATATCGTACTTCAGTATCAGACATTAGAAGTTAGCGCAGCAGCTGTAGAAGAGAAAGTAAAAGCTCAGTTCGTAGCAGAAGGTCACAGAGCTGGATGCATCAAGACAATGAGCGTTTATGTGAAACCAGAAGAGTATAAAGCATACTATGTGATTAATGACAAATTCGAAGGATTTGTATGGCTTCCATAATTATATAAGAAAATAGTGATATAAATACATAAAAGCCGCTTCCGATTGGAAGCGGTTTTTTTGTCCTGACGAATCTTACAAAAAAATCTCTAAGCATTCCCTAGTATACAAAAAAAGAAGTCTTGAATCATCAAGACTTCTCTTAAAGAGCGGGTGATGGGAATCGAACCCACGTATCCAGCTTGGAAGGCTGGTGTTCTACCATTGAACTACACCCGCATATTGAGTGCCCAGTTCCGGAATCGAACCAGAGAC
>JAGAOC010000100.1 GCA_017623935.1 Agathobacter sp.
TCATGAAGATGATCAGAAAGAGTGTAGAAGGGCTTTTGCGGAAGGATCGATATGCTTCAGTACCGTATATCCATACACTGGTGAGACAGGAATTGAAAATTAGTTAAAAATTAGCTCTGATTGGAAGGATCAGGGCTATTCATAGTACCATAAAAGGGCGAAAAAAAGAAAAAGATTTCTTTATTTTAAATGAAAAATTGAAAGAATCACTAAAAAATCCGGATGATGTGGAGAAAGCTCCTGCATCCGGATCTTTTTTTATGGAATTTTAGTCTAAAAAAGATGACATAAAAAAATATTGGTCTAAATTGATGGATGATTTTCAGAAAGTGGAGAATAGCAGTCTAAAAAAGAAGCGGAAAAAGAGGGGATATTAGTCCAAATTTGTACTTGTGAATAATTTGAAAAAACCAGTAAAATCAATGGTTTAAGAGGTGTTTGGAACACGCGTATATTTATCCTATATGCTTCCTTTTTCTTATATAAATTCAATCTACATAAAAAAGTGCCATAAAATCAATTCTGATTCCTGCAAGAAACTGACGCATAGAATATGTTTATCTTATGACATAAAAGCTTCATCCACTATATTCATTGTACGAAAGAAAAGATCTGTTTATTCAATAAGAAAAGGAAAAGTAATGATCTACAACAAGGAAATAGGCATACTTTGATCCCTGTTATTTCTTCTTTTCAGGAATAGAATTTCTTGGGTACCATGGGAAATGAGCGGAAGTAAAGTAACCTAGAATGTATCTTACAGAAGTGATATATTAGAATTAGAAAAGAATAGCTGGAACGCATTTATGTAAATGCATTCTGGCTGTTCTTTTTTTGTATTAGGGCGTTGTGCAGACGTCCTTTTTTTATATCAAAATCTGGCACAGAAAGGAGGAAAAAGAATGTCAGAAGGAAGTCAGGTCAGTATGTGGGAACAGATGCAGCTTGTATTCCAGGAAAAGGAGGCTATATATGCCCAAAGGGAGCAGAAATTGGAGGCATATCATCTGGAATTAAAGAAGTATGAGGATGTGCTGAACCAGAAGATCTTATTCCTGGAAGAAGAAAGAACCCAGCTGGATCAGGAAAAGAAGGAAATTGAAAAAAGTTGGGAGGAACTCCATGCATATGAAGAGAGTGCAAAAAAGAGCATGGAGGCAGTCTTGGAGGAAAAATTAAAGATTCAGCAACAAGAAAATCTTCAGATGGAACAAAGACTTCATGCTGAAACAGCGGAATTGGCAGAAATGACGCAGCGTTTAAGAGTTGTAGCGGAAGAGTCCCCATCAGAACGCAAAGAAGATCTGAAGACAGAAGATCTGGAGGCAGGAAATGCTGACGTGGATCAGAACGCAGAAGAGACTCTGAAAAAAGAGGAGAATATGAGTCCGGAAGGAAGACCGGAGGATGCAGGAGCAGATCAGAAAGTGACTGAGGAGGCAAGAACGGATGATGTGGATCAGAAAGATTCAGAACATATCCCGGATCTTCTTACGAAGTTGGAAGAAGCTGCCAAAAAGGTATTTCCAAATGGATCTGTAGAAGATCTTGATAAGGAGATGCTTTGCATGGGTGTGGGAGACAAGGAAATTCGTGTCTTTTTAAAGGAACCAGTGAATGAAGTTCAGATCTTTGCCATTCGTAAAGGTGGTGGAACAGACCGCGTGTTGCAACAGAAGATCAGTCGAGCGAATCAATTACAGCAAGACTGGGTGTTCGCGTGTAGGGAAAACCATTTAACTTGTACTATGCCATTTACATCACAGACCGATCCGGATGTGATCATGGAAAAATGCGCTGAGTGCATCACTAATTATTTTATGTAGGAGGAAAATGACTCATGAGAAAAAGTTTAAGTATGAGAAATAGGGGAAAAAAGACCCCAAAGGCATTTATTGTCATCTTTGCCATTGCCATTATAGCGGCAATCCTTGTATGGGTAGCTCTGCCAGTATCGGGAGCGTGGAGAAGGCTGATCGGCTTTCTGATGATCCCAGGAATATCAATGGTAGGAATCGTGGTATATAACTTTGTTCGGAGGAGATAAACATGAATAGAAAGAAACATACAAAAACATTAGCAAAATCCACGCAGGGAACCTGGTGGAAAGAGAAGAAAAATTGGTATATGCTGGCTGGACTTGTTCTTACAACCATTCTTTTGGCGGAATGTCCAATTTTAGCTTATGCACAGGACGAGACAGGGGGCTTGGCTGCGATTACTAGTCCTTTAAATAATTTGCTTAACTTGGTATCCATTGTTGTTTCTGCAATGGGGTCAATTATAGCTTTGTGGGGAATCTCTGAATGGGGCTTGTCGCTGCAGGGCGGTAATGGAGGAATGATGGAGGCTCAGGGATTTAAACGTATCATTGGCGGAATAGTCATGATCCTTGCTCAAAATCTGTTAACAATTTTTTCATCTACATCTTCATAGGTAAGTGCGAATGGATTTTACAACTTTTTTTGAGGGTGGATTGTTTTATGGTCTCGGCAGTGCAATCTGGGATGTGGCAATTAGTTTGATCGGTGCAACCGCATCCCAGACACCGGAACAGTTTTCAGACGCAGCTTGGAACTATGTTACCGGCGATATTATGTCAGTCACAACAGCGGTTGGAGCTGTGATGTTAAATCTCATGTATATGGTTGGAATTGTTCGACAATCTACGAATTTGAAAGAGAATTTCACCTTAGAGATTCTGATCGATGGTCTGATCAAGGTATTGGCCGGCAATTATTTAATGGTAAATGGGACAAGCCTGATGTCACTCATGTTTAAAATGGCATCTGCAATGTCAGGAGGATTTTTGTTCGGAATCGATACCCCATTCCAACAGATGGATATGGATACCGGAAGTTATCTCTTTTACGTCATATACGGCATCATTTACTTTGTCGTAGCAATGGTGTGTGCTGCAACTATTTTTATGACCGTTTATGGAAGATACCTTCAGCTTTATCTATTGGCGGCAGTAGGACCATTTGCCTGGAGTACGGTTCCAGCAGGACATGGGATATCGAGTTCGGCATCCAGTTGGATGAGGACTTTTTTTGCAAAATGTTTTGAAATCGTCATCATAGCCTTGGCAGTCGCTATAGCGTCTATGCTTTGTCAGAATATTGATTTTGGCCAGTTGACCGGGGTTGGAGAGAATCTGGATGGTGCGATTCAAGCACTGCAGAAAATGGCTACCATGGTCATCCTAACTGGTATGGTAAAAGGTGCAGATGTCTTTATGCGAAGAGCATTTGGATTTTAGAAGCGTACCGGATTCCGGTACAATAAATAGAGAAGGAGGAAGAAAATGCCTAGTTTTAACACCGCTTATCTCTTTCAGAAAAAGAAAGGGACGACCATACCGGTGGTGGCGGTACCGGAAAAAATTAAAGACGCACTTTGTATAGACAAGCTCCATCCTAACGGAATCTTTAAGATCGAACCCGGGACAGGGGCTTGTCTTTATGATCAGTGTTATATATTTGAAGACATCAACTATAAGAATCAGGATGAAGATAAGAAAACATCGACTTTGTTAAAAGTTATGCAGATATTTAAATCCATTGATTCTCAGATAAAGATTACCATTGCCAGTGAACAACAGGATATGGATCAATTCATGGCAGAGATATTTCGGCCGCTTCATGGAAAAGAATATCCTCAGTTGGAACAGGGGATTGGAGCTTTTATTAATCAGAAGATCAATGAAGGAACCAGAGATATACGAAGGATACTATACCTGACAGTGACCTGTAGAGCTCAGTCTTTTGAGGAGGCTGGGTATTTTTTTGCAGCATTGGATACAACCCTTCGTGGAATATTTGCAGCCTTAAAGAGCAGGATATATCGAATGTCCGGAGAAGAACGTCTCTTGGTTTTACAGAATATATTAAGAGTTGGAGCTGGAGGGATCCCGCCTAAAAATCTATCTCCGGGGATTGATTCCTGGAAGAATCAGATCCTTCCGGCTTATATTTCTTCGGAAGAAGATTTTCTGCAGATAAACAAGAAGTATGTAAGTATTCTGTTCGCCCAGGATTATGACGCATCCTTGGATGAAGAAAAAGTGGTACATAGTCTGGCAGGAACGTTGTTTCCAACCATTATCACTTTGGATATCGAACCGGTTAAGCGAAGGCTCGTAAAGGATAGACTGCAGATTGCCCATAACAATAATGAAAGGGCCATCGTCCTTGAACAGGATCAAAATGTAAAGAATCAGCAGTATACAAGAGGTACTTCTTATGATCTTCGGAAAAAGAAATCGGAACTTGAGCAGATGCAAAATCAGGTAGATGAGAATGATGAGGAAGGATTACATCTTGGAATGTTGGTATTGGTCTATGCAGATGATCTGGATACGTTATCACAGCGAATTGATACGTTAAAACAGATTGCTGTTACAAATGGATACACGCTGGAGCCATATTACCACAGGCAGTTAAAGGCACTTAATACGGTTCTTCCGATTGGAGGAAGACAAGTCAATCATATGCGCTTTCTACTTACTTCTTCGGCGGTGGCCTTTCAACCATTCTATTCTAGAGATCTGCATGATCTGGGTGGAACCATACTGGGGTTGAATAGGACTACAAAAAAACTTCTGCTCGGAAATAGAAAACGGTTAAAAAACCCTCATGGAATGATCTGTGGTCATACGGGATCAGGAAAAAGTTTTTTTGTGAAAGAGACAGAGATTTCCCAACCTCTATTGTTCACGGATGATGATCTTTTGGTGATTGATCCAAATAATGAGCAGAAAGAGTTTATTACGGCTCTAGGAGGACAGTACTTTGACTTTACACCACAGTGCCAGATCTATTTAAATCCCTTTGAGGTACCACGGATCATATGGGAGTCAGATCAGATTGGAAGGAATCGATTCATTGCAAAGATGAGCGAATATGCAGGAAGATTTGTAGCTGCTTGTATGAAAAATATGTTAGTGACGCAGGTGCACTTAAACTTAGTTGACCGGGCTGTGAGAACGATGTATGAAGGATATTTCTCTCAAAGAAAGTATCAGAATCAGCCGACATTAACTAAACTTTGGGAAATTCTAAAAGAAGCATCAAAAACAGAGGAAACACCGGAACAGAGGAAACGTCTGATCGATATCGTAGATTGCTTAGAAATCTATGTAACAGGTGTTTATGATATGTTTGCGCATGAATCGAACCTGGATATGAACCATAGACTGGTGGGATTCGGCTTATACAATATTCCGGAAAATGCGAAGAAACCGATCATGCTTACCCTGATGGAAATCGTTGGTCTTCGGATCGAGTACAATCAGGAAGATCTGGTAGCCTCTCACTTGTTTGTAGATGAGGTTCAGATGTTGTGTGAAGATGAATTTTGTGCAGAAGAATTGTTATATGCCGTTGAGACTTACCGTAAAAAAGGTGCGATCGTTACATTAGCAGTCCAGAATCTTCAACACGCATTGGATCATCCGAAGCTCCGTGATATGTTCTCTAACTGTGCATACAAGGTGTTCTTTGATCAAGGCGGAGTAGATGCAGCTGCATTAGCGGATATTCAGGAATTATCTCAAGATGAATACTTAGCTCTTTCGGAGAATGATCCCGGGAATGGCGTCCTGGTCATGGATGACCAAGTCTATCTGATGGATGCGAAGATGGATAAAGATAATATTCTGTATCCTCTCTTTGATACGAATTTTCATGATAAGGCAAAGCAGAAAGAGGAAAAAGTAAAAAAAGAGAATAAGGATGACTTAAAAGCTCGTATTCTTTCCTTGTTAAAAATCAGTGCCATGGAAGAGCAATCTCTGGTCGATATGTGTGCATCCACACATACAGAAAAAGAAGTGAAAGAAATGTTAGACCAGCTTATTGAGGAAACTAGAATAACAAGAGACGATTCTTTATACCAGATTGTGAAAGGATGATGATATGAAGGTCCTGAAGAAAGAACAGAATCTTTATAAAAAGAGTCAGCAGATCCAAACAGGTACAGAACAGATTCGTCAGATTTCTGGTGGAATTAAAAAATCTCTATGTGCCAGCAATATTGGTGAGGCAGAGCAAGAGGAAGAGTCCAGAAATAGTCAGGCGGGAAGTATGGATTTTGTCTCTCGTATGGAGAAACAGATACGAGAAAATAGTCATCTTCCAAGTAGAACCGAATCGTATTCAAAAGATATAAATGAGTCCTTTTCCATAAGTGAAGGGAAAACATTTACACCAGGCATAAGAGAATCTCATCCAATAAGTGAAGGAGAAACATTTATACCGAGCATAAATGAGCAGTATTTATCAGGTGCTAGAGAATCTTTTGTGCCAAGAGAACCTTATCCTTCTGGTGTAGGAAACTCTTCTTCAATAAGTATAAATGAGGAGCTGCAACCTAGTCTAAGAGAGATTTATCCTCCAAACATAAGAGAGGAACAACTGTCAAGAATAAGAGAGTCTCCATCACTAAACATAAACGAGCATCCTATAGCAGAAATGGGTAGAAAGGATGCAGATGCATTATTTTCTGTAGAAACCTTTTCTGCAGACGATGCACGGAATGTTCAGAATGAATTCCTACAACAGGAATTGGATAATCCTGTGGAAAACATTTTTATGGCAGATCAGCAAAGACGAAAGGGCAGAGATCAGAGTATCAGAAACAAGTACGGTAAAAAGCAGACTGTTTCTGATACGTCTACGAAGACGAATCCATATGGATGGGGAAGTTCTACAGGAAAGAATCAAGCACCTTGGGAATCTTCATCAGGAAAAAGTCAAATATCATGGCAGTCTGCGGGAATGGATCAAGCGAATACGACAGGTCAGGTAGCATCTTTTAGTACGCTGGGTGGAAGTACAGCAGGAGGTGTTGCGTCCGGAGCTGCAGGAGAAGTAGCTGGAAGCACTGCCGGAAGTGTTGTATCTGGATCAGTAGGAAGTACAGCAGGAGGTGTTGCATCCGGAGCTGCAGGTGGACCTGCAGGAGTTGTGGTCTCGAGTTCAGTTACTCTATTACAAAAAGGAAAAGAACTTATTGAAGAAAGTCTTCAGAGAAGACAGCAACAAGTAGAGCAGAGGCAAAGTAGCGATAGTGGAACAGGGACAGGAATAGGAACATATCTCCTGGGCGGCATGGCTGCTTTTGGAATTTTGATTTCAGTGCTGATCTGTTCCATAGGTGCGATACTCTTTTCTCTTAGCGCACAGCAGAATTCAATCGTAGAAGTTGCCAAGGCTGAAGTGGAAGTCTGGGAAGACAACATTGGTGGCGATAAGTACAAAGAATGGTACGGCGTGAATGGAAACTGGTGTGCCATGTTTGTGTCCTGGTGTTCTGACCAGTGTGGGTATATTGATGATGGAATCATGCCGAAGACAGCATCCGTTAATTCCATGTCTCTTTGGTATAAAGCGCGTGGCCAGTTTGAATATAAAGCAAGTGGCTATGAACCTAAAGCAGGAGACATTATCTTCTTTCAGGAAGAAGGAGCCTCACATACAGGCATAGTGATTGATTATGAACCTGAGACAAGCACCGTTATCACGATTGAAGGGAATACAGGAAGTTCTGATACAGATCCTTATCACGAAGGAAGTCGGGTGAAGGAAAAGAGATATCCACTGACCTATAGTACGATATCCGGATATGGACTTCCAGAATATCCGCAGAACATTCCAGGAACTTCAACAGAGTCCACCGAACTGGAGGCAATGATTCCTAAGAGATACATTGCTGCATAAACAGAAAGGAAAAGATTTAAATGAGAATTCCAATTAATAAAGATATTGAAGAAGAGTATAAAGATCAGCTTGCACTTGGCTTTTCTGCAAAAGAACTTGGTTGGCTTATATTGGCAATTCTGTTCATAGCAGGAGTTACATTCCTGTGCTGGAAGTATCTGGGGATCTCGCCTGATGTAGGAGTCTTCATAGGGATTCCTTTTGGTGCGATCCCAGTCGTGATCGGCATGAAAAAAATTCAGGGGCAGTCAGTTATTGAATTCTTAAAAGAATTAAACTATGAGAGAAAGACCAAAGAACTGTACTATGATGCAGACGAGCTTCCCCATGAACATTATGTCTATTCATTGAAAAAAGAAAGCAGAGGAAAAAGAAAATGAAGTCGTGGAAATATTATTGGAAAAAGAACAAACTTCAGATTAAGATGATCTTTCTCGCAGTCCTTGTAATCGGATTCATTGTTAATCTGATCGTGATAGGAATTCAGAAAAGTGAGCGAAAAAAAGCAAGGGAAGAAAACAGTGTGGCTGATGAAACTTGTGTACCGGATTCCGGTACACAAATGTTAGAAAATCTTGTCCCAGAGTCTGAGATGGAGACATCTGAAAGCGTCGTACCGGAATCCGGTACGCAAGTGTCAGAGGAAAATGTACCGGATTCCGGTACATCGAACTGTATACGAAACCTGGAAGAATATGCAACTCCAGTTTTACAGGAACAAGCATTGGCATTAGAATATCATCTTTCCTTGTTTTTGAAAGAACAGAGTGGAGCGGTTAGAGAAGCAGAAATTTTTCATGTGATGATCCCGGAAGATGATCCAAATTTGATCAAATTCTTTCTCAGACTCCAGGATTCAGAAGAACGAGTGGAGATGACATTTGATCGGATCAGTGGAGCAGTCAATACAAATTTCTGTAAATACACCGAGGAAGAGATCGTTGCAGAAATCTGGGAGGGATATGAGCCGGAGTGTAAGGATCTTGAGGAAGAATAGGAATACAGAAATTTACCGGGATACTGTATACAGAAGGGGTCTTAGGGGATTCCCCCTAACAAGATGCATGCGACATTGAAAATGTCGGACAAAATGCGTATCTTGCAAA
>JAGAOC010000101.1 GCA_017623935.1 Agathobacter sp.
GTTAATAAAGTTCCAACTGCTAACATTGCGACTAATAAAACTTTTGCGTTCTTCATATTATTTTCCTCCTAATCTTGAATGGCGTTGGCGCCAAAACTTCTAAGTTCTCCATATTGTTCAAGCTCGTCATACTGAGCCTGTTTCATTTCATTATAGAAATCTACTTTTTCCTGCCAGATCGCAGCAACTTCTTCGTCCTGTCTATAATCTGTCAGATCGTAATTCTCTACCAGCCATGCTCCGAAATAGTCTGCCATTTTCTCAGCACCGGAAGTATTTAAGTGAAGACCTGCATCATAGGTATCCACGGACATATCCAGTCCGATCTCTTCCTGAAGTGGAATATAATTGATATATTCCAGACCGTTTTCCTCAGCAAACTCTACTACCTGAGCATCCCACTCATCATACCAGTGTGGGAATTCTGTAGGTGCTTTGATAAGTACCAATTCAATGCCTTTTTCCTTGCACAGATCTGCCATTTTCTGCATATAGCCCATGGCTTTCTCCCCTAAAGTATAATCTGCCAGCGGAGTTGGTGTTGGGAACTCTCCCTGAGCCTTGCTGTCTACTCTCATGTAATAACCATTGTGAGTTACCAGATCTTTTGAAAAGATATGCTCAAAGTCATCGCTGTTTAACTCTGACCATCTGGAATGATAGCGAAGCAGTGGAAACATATAATCGATCAGATTCTCTTCCTTTGTCATGGATGCCATAATGTTGTTGATCTTTGAAGAACTCCACTTCATACCATCAATTGACATACGGTTATATGCCTCACTCTGAGGCTCGTTATATTTCAGTGCCAGTACATTAAATACTACTACCTTCGGTGTCTCATAGCGCAGTGCATCTTCCAGCAGATAATAAGACTGCCAGGTCAACTGCTGAGCTGAACCCCTGATGTAGCTGGTAATTCCGTAATTTTCCCACAAAGTGATAGTGGAAAAATTCTCATAAACTTCACAGTCTCCCACGAATAATACTTCGTGATCAGACTTATCTTTATAATATTCCTCTACCATTGAGCCTTCTACGATACCTGTCTGGTATTTTGGCACAAGAAGTCTCTGTAAAAGGTACAGACTCCCGATTACTAGAACCAGAACCAGGACGCCTGCAAGAACTCTTTTCTTCTTCATTTGCTTTCCTCCTAGAACTGATTGTAAATAAACTGGGATGAATCATAGCCAACGCCATAAGCGCCAAATACTAAGATTCCCACAAACAATATTGCCATAATTCCAAAATAAAGGATGGCTGGTTTCTCATATAAAGCGGCTCTTACATTTCCTACTTTTACTTTCACAAGAGATACGGTAAGAACGATGATAAAGCCAACGATGAGCACTCCATAATCTGCCATGGTAAGTCCCAGATTAAGTAAAGAACCATCCACCAGCACATGCCAGTTAAATTCTGTGAACATACTTCCTACCATCTTGAAGGTCAAAGGCACATCGCGATAGCAGTCAAACATACGGATGCAGCTCATTAATAAAATGGTTCTGATCACCTGGAATACTTCGTAAGGTACCTTTCCTTTTACGTTGAAACGTTTATGGAATTTCTCGTATAAAGGCTCTAACTCCTGAGAGATCATGATAACTACAAAGTTCATAAGTCCCCATACAATAAAATTCCAAGCTGCACCATGCCACAGACCTGTGGTGAACCATACAACAAAGGAAGACAGATACACCGTAACTCGTTTTCCAATTGCCTGTCCCAAGTGATTTCTGGACCATTTTGATAATTTCAGCATTGGTCCGCAAACTGAGATCGGATAGAAAATGTAATCTGTAAACCAGGTTCCCATGGTAATATGCCATCTATTCCAGTATTCCTTGATATTCTTGGAAAAATACGGAAGATTAAAGTTCTCTGCTAATTTGATTCCCATAACCTCTGCAATACCGATGGTAATATCAATTCCACCTGTAAAGTCACAGTACAATTCGAACGCATAGAACATCATTGCTACAAATACATAAGCTCCCGTATACTGGTCAGTTCCGGAGATCAGGGTCGTAACCGCTGTAATGATCCGGTCTGCAATGACCATTTTCTTAAAATAGCCCCAAAGGATCCTCATAAGACCATAAGAAACGGTCTTAGATTCAAATTTGTGCTCTGCGAATAAAGTTGGTGCCAGATCGCCGTAACGGCTGATCGGTCCTTGTACAAGCTGTGGGAAAAAGGATACGAACAATGCCAGTTTGAAAGGATTTCTCTGGGCTTCCTGTTTTCCACGGTAAACATCAATGATATATCCCATGGTCTGGAATGTATAGAATGAGATTCCCATCGGAACGATCATATCTACCAGCTGTAGCTGGGATGCATCAGATAAAAAGTTATTAATATTCGTAATAACGAAATTGGTATATTTTGTTACGGATAAGATACCAATGTTAAAAAACAGACAGATCAACAGCCATTTCCATTTTTTTGCTTTCATGGAAGCTTTGTAGGCTTTCTTCTCATCTGAAGAAAGTTCTGCCTTATGTTCTTTGATATATGCCTTCTGTACCCGGTTGATATCTTCCATACGGATACTGATAAAGTATGTAGACAAAGTCGTCACCAGTATGAAAAGTAAGTATCTTGGGTCTGCCAGGAAATAGAAAATATAGCTGAATACCAGCAGCATAGGCCACTGGCATTTCTTAGGCAAAAGATAATACAGCACAAACACAATGGTAATGAAGGCTATAAAACTATAGGATGTAAATAACATGATTTCTCCTATTCTTCTTCTAATCTCTGGATCAGATCATATAATGCTTCTGCAGAGTTAAAGTTCTCTGGAATGATCTCCTCTGCTGGAATAACAACGTCAAACTGCTCGCTGATCTCAGAAATGATAGAAACGATATCAAAAGAATCGATAATCTTATCATCTACTAATGTGTCACAAGTTTCAAAGTCCACCTCTGGGTGTAAGTCTGTTAAAATCTCAAGTAATTCTTCCATTTTAATTTTTCTCCTTTTTTGTTTCCTGATATTTGTTTTTTAAGAAAACCCTGTCAATCTTACCATTTGCAGTAAGAGGCATCTGGTCTAATCTTTCCACTTTATTTGGAATCATATACCGAGGCAGTTTATCTTTTAAGATAGAAACTACATCTTTTACCTCTAAGTCTCCAACATAGTAAAGCACGATCTTCTCTTTTTCTTTATCATAAACGCAGCATGATGTAGAAATTCCCTCCATCATGTTGACATTTACTTCGATTTCTCCAAGTTCGATCCGGTGGCCCATGTGTTTGATCTGGTAATCTTTACGGGATACGAATACCAGCTCACCGAACTCATTGAACTTTCCTAAGTCTCCGGTACGGTAGATCAGTTCCGGATAACGGTCATTCAGAGGATTCTGCACGAATACTTCATTTGTCTTCTCAAAATTGTGATAATAACCTAAAGTCAGAGAAGTTCCTCTTACGCAGATCTCTCCTACTTCACCCTGAGCTGCACGTTTATTTTCATCGTTCAGCAGGATGATCTCTGTATTATGGAAAGGACGTCCAACCGGCATAACTTCGCCCAGCTCAAAGTCCCTGTTTACTTTATAGTAGCAACACATTCCTGTAGTCTCTGTTGGTCCATACAGGTTCGTAAATTTTGCGTTTGGCAGAGTCTCTTTCCAGATCTTGAACTGCTTGATCGGGAATACTTCACTACCGAAAGCAACGGTATGCAGATATTCCGGCACTACCTTATCAAAAGTCTTAAATGAAGAGATCATAGTAAGGGCAGATACTACCCAGCATACAGTGTTGATCTTATGCTCATTTAAGAATTCTACCAGCTTCACTGGGAACATGAACAGACTCTTTGGCACGATCACTGTGGAAGCACCAAATTTCAGTGTCGGATACAGTTCCTTCAGACAAGCGTCGAAATACAATGGTGTCTGATTTGCAAAACGGGTATCTTCATTAAATTCTAGTACCTCAGACAAGTTCTCGATATAATCAATAACGGAACGGTGGCAAGCCACAACTCCCTTTGGAACTCCTGTTGATCCGGAAGTAAATACGATATAGATTGGATCTGTGTCTAACTGCTTGTCCCTGATCTGCGCTAAAGCGTCTTCATTGATCGGAGACTGGGATACTTCATCATAGATCAGTAATTCCCCATCAAAGTCAAAAGTCTTTGCCATCTCCTGGGTAGATTCATCACAGATCATTACCTTTGGTCTTAAGTTATCAAAAATCAGATCAATTCTGAATCGTGGCATTTCCTCATCGATCGGAACATAATAGTTTCCACCATACACACATCCATAAAATGCAGCGATTGCCTTTGGATGTTTCTTCATAAATACTACTACTGGTTCACCGTAATAGCCTTTACTATTCAAATAGCTTCCGATCGCACGGCTGTCGTGGTACACTTCTGCGAAAGTGAGTCCTTCGCTTTCGTTAGAATAGGCAACCTTATCTGGAAGTCTTTTGACGGTGTGCTCTAAATATTCCAGTACATTAGTCTGTTGCATAATTTCTCTCCTTTACAGCAAAATGAATAGTTTTTCATAATCGCTATTTACTTCTTTTCCACAAGCTAAGATGGAAGCTCTTGCCAAAGCCTCCATGGCATCTAAATATCCCATGCCAATCTCATTTTCTTTCTTAATGATAGAAAGTTCTGTACATCCCAGAATGATCACCTGAGCACCTTGGGTTCTAAGATGATCTCCTACTTTCTGAAAATGCTCCATATTTGGAGCTTTGCCAGCTTTCACATCATGATAGATCAGGCTCATGACCATTTCCTGATGAATCTGATCAGGAATCACTACTTCCATTCCCATTTTTTCTAACTCCTTCTGGAAGATACCGCTGGAAATGGTGCCGTCGGTTGCCATGATACCGATCCTGTCTGCCCCTGCTTCTTTTAATAGTTTTCCACATTCCCGGATCCCGTGGATCACTTCCACAGAGATCTCCTTAGAGATCTCCTCATGAAAATAATGGGCCGTAATGCATGGAATTGCAATACAATCTACCTGTTGCTCTTGTAACCTCTGTCCCAGTTCAATAATGCGGGGCAAAGGGTTTTCCTTGCTCTTTCCAAGAATAAAGGCTGTTCTGTCCGGAATCTGAGGACAGTTATATATGATCATTTCCAAATGCTCCTGATCTGTATCAGCCTTTGTCATTTTTATAATGAGTTCCATAAAATAGGCAGTTGCCATAGGCCCTAATCCGCCAATCACTCCTAAACTCATTCTTACACCTGCTTTCTTACTATCCGGCCACTCTCCACATGGATGCCAGCTACCGGATCTACTGGCTAACAGTTCCTTTGCTATAATTTACCTTACTCTGTACAGACTCTGTAGCACGTTCTGGATAAAGGGAACTGTCAAAAATGTGACTGTTTCTATGGGATTCAGAATAATCTGCCAGTTCAGCGTCTGTCAACATGAAGAAATTTCCACCGCCTTTTCTTGGTGTACAGTCAAAATGATACCATCCTGTTCCTATATTGATCAAACTCCAATAGTGACGGGAATGAGATGTATCACTCTTTACAATATCCACATTCTGAATTCCTGCAATATTAAGCAGTGCTTTTCCTGCCGCAAAATAATTGAAACAATCTCCGGATCGATTCTTAAATGCCTGATATGCTCCTGCTTCCCAACTGGATTTATCAGAGCTTCCTGTATATCCAATATTGGTCTTTACCCAACGATAGATCGCAAAAGCTTTCTGCATCTGAGACATATTATCGGTAATGATCTGGTCGTATACCTTCTGTGCTAAAGCGTTCATATCACCGGAATCTACCTGAGTTCCTGAGGGAGAGCTTCCTCCTGAACTAGAACTGCCGCCTGAACTCTCCTGTACTGGTTTCTTGGCAACAGTTACGGTAATAGAAACAGAAGAAGTATTTCCTGCCTCATCTGTTGCAGTGTAGGTAACTGGATATTCTCCTACAGTCTCCAGATCAACCTGAGAGTTATCGATCTCAAGGGTTGGATCCTCATCTTTATTATCAGTTACAGTCACTCCGGAACGATAGCTCACTGTTTCCCCGACATAAACTACGATATCCTTTGTGCCCTCAATTACTGGTGGCTCACTATCTAAGATAACCGTTACCGGAACGGTGATCTCTGTTGTATTTCCGCCTTCATCTGTTAAAACAACGATCGCAGTGGTCTCACCAGCCTCTGACATATCGATCTCTTCTTTAAATGAAGCTTCTACCTTTGTTACATCTACAATATCTTTTACACAATCACTGGCTGCCGGCATAGCTTCCGGTGTTGCAGTTGCTGCTACTGCAGTTCCTACAGGTGCGACTGTGTCTTTTACCTCTACACAAACAATATAGGATTTCTCCTTATAGATTACTGTGACCAGATCCACACCAACCTTACTGGTATCAATCTCTTCTCCCTCTCCAAGGCTTGCCTTAGATGGGTCTGCTCCCTCTTCTAGAAACTGGGCGATCTCTACTTCCTGCCCTGCTTCTAATGTTACGTTCTCAAGAACTGTTGGTCTTGTCTGCAAATAATATAGAATTCCTGCCCCGATCAAAAATGCTAATGCGACACAACCAAGTACAGCAGTTATGATCTTTGCTGTGCTACGCTTTTGTTGTTTTCCCTTTTTCATTTCAATATGGCTCCTTTCCATAAAAAAAGACACAATAACACATTATTCTAGACATTATATAATACAATATTTCTGCTTGTCAAGAAATCCACTGTGAATCCTATCATAAGTCTTCTTTTCCACAAAAATTGTCCAAAATTAAAAACAAAAACTATTTGCTTGCACTTCAAGTCCTTTTGTACTAGAATAACTATAAGTCATTTTGACTTAATAATGATCATTATTTTATAAGGAGGAACTAATTATGGCATACGTTATTTCTGATTCATGCGTTAGCTGCGGAAGCTGTGCTGGAGAATGTCCAGTAGGAGCTATCTCTGCAGGTGCTTCTCAGTACGAAATCGATGCAGCTACTTGCGTTGAGTGTGGTACATGTGCTGGAACTTGCCCAACTGGAGCAATCAGCCAGGAATAATTTTTTTACTGACACATAGTAAAAACAAAAAGACGGTCGTTTAACGACCGTCTTTTTTCTCTTTCTTTTTGTCTTTTTCCTTGAAAAAGATCTTTTTCTTCTTGATATTTCCCCGGATAGCTGCGTCTAACTTCTTGTATCGCTCTTCCTGAGCTTCTTCCTGTTCCCTTGCCAGATAATTGATCTCCTTTAAGACTCTTTCCTGAACTTCCTGTCCAATGACTTGACTTAATTCTTCATTATTTAAAGAGATGGCATGTCCTACGATATCATTCATCAGTTCTCGGAACTGCTCCATTCGCTCTTCTGCTGTGATCTCCTGCTTATTTACCACTGCTGCTTTTACAGGAATCGGCTGGGTTTGTGCCGTTTTCATTGGAATGACCTGGGCAGATGATGTCTTTGCCATTGCTTCTTTGGAAGATGTCACTTCTGACTGATTTTTTGTATTTTTTGGCTGTTCTACCAGAACAGGTTGATCCTGTGGTGCTAACTCCTCGACACTTCCATTATGTAAGATCATTCGAATGGCTTTCAGCTGATACCCTTGTTCCTTTAAGTCTTTGATCCGCTGAAAATCCCTGATATTTTCTCTTGTATAGTATCGGTGGCCCATTTCATTCCGTGGAATGGCCAGCTCGAGTTCCTCTTCCCAGTAACGTAACACATGAGTTTCCACATGCACCATATTGGCGGCATCTGAGATCATGTAACGTACCTTTTCCACCACGTTTACCTCCTTATATTAAGATTGCCTTTTATTAATGTGCTTTTATCTACCAAAGGATTTCCCGGCAAATAAAAACGGTAGGGAGCTTGTCTCCCTACCATTATTATAATGTTCCTATTACCTGCTTTCAAACTTTTTTCATCGTATTATTTCGACAGGTTTTTTACGCCTTTGCCCACTGCCATGATAGAGCATGGCTGGTCAAAACGGATCGGTTCTTCATCTACGGTGGTCACTCTTCCCCCAGCCTCTTCTACGATAAGAGAACCTGCGGCATAGTCCCAAGGCTGCAAGATCAGTTCAAAATAAAGCTCCGCTCTTCCGCTGGCAATACTACACAGATCTAAGGCTGCAGATCCAGTTCTTCTTACATCCATTGCCTGCGTGAAATATTCATAGGCAAGTCGAAAAGACCTCTCTGCCAATTCCTGATTATATGGAGAAGTTCCAAAGATCACCAGCGCCTCTGAAAGAGGTGCCTTTGATACATGGATCGGGTTCCCATTCAGATAAGCACCCTGTCCTGCCACCGCGGAAAACATCTCGTCCAGATATGGATTATAGACCACACCGGCTTTCATATGGCCATTATGGGCAAGCCCTACAGATATGGCACTTACTTTAAAATCCTTAATGAAGTTCGTAGTTCCGTCGATAGGATCTACAATATATACATATCCTTTGTTAATGTCTGTAGCAGCATCTTCTCCCTCTTCTCCACAGAAATGAGCTTCTGGAAGAATCTCTAAAAGCCGGGCCTTTAACTGCTCTTGAACTTTCTTATCATAGGTCGTTACGAAATTCGCGTGTCCTTCTTTGCTGGAAACGGATTCCTCTACTCTTTTGGCAGATAACATAATGCGGCTTGCTTCTTTCACTGCCTGTTGAATTTGAACGATGATGACTCCATAATTCATTTTCCTGCAACCTCTTTTTTATATTAGTGTTCCAGATTTGCAAACTTGGTATACTCTGGCAACCATGCCAGATTTACTGTTCCGATCGGACCATTACGCTGTTTAGCAATAATGATCTCTGAGATACCTTTTAATTCTGTATCCTTATTATAATAATCATCACGATAAATGAACATTACCACGTCCGCATCCTGCTCGATGGCTCCGGACTCTCGCAGGTCAGACATCATCGGACGATGGTCAGGACGCTGCTCTACTGCTCGGGAAAGCTGTGACAGCGCGATTACAGGCACATTTAATTCTCGCGCCAGCGCTTTTAAGGAACGAGAAATCTCTGAGATCTCCTGCTGTCTGGATTCGCTTCTTCCAGAGCCGGTCATTAACTGTAAATAGTCTATGATGATCAGCTTCAAATCATGCTCTAATTTGTATTTTCGGCATTTACTTCTCATCTCTGAGATGCTGATACCAGGAGTATCATCTATGATCAGTTCAGAATTACCGATAATTCCTGCACCTTCGATTAATTTCTCCCAGTCTGCATCTGACAAGTTACCGGTACGAAGTGCCTGGGCATCTACTCGGGATTCAAGGGAGAACAGTCGGTTTACCAGCTGTTCTTTTGACATTTCCAGAGAGAAGATAGCTGTACACAGATTCTCATGAAATGCTACGTGCTGCGCCAGGTTCAAGACGAACGCGGTCTTTCCCATGGAAGGACGAGCCGCTACCAGGATCAGATCCGATGGCTGCAGACCTGCAGTACGGTAATCCAGATCAATAAATCCTGTTGGAATTCCTGTTACTGTACCAGATTGCTTGGAAGCTTTCTCAATCTTCTCCAACGCATTCATTACTACGGTACGGATCGGTACATATTCTCCACCTGTTCTACTGGAAAGCAGAGCAAATACGTCATGCTCTGTCTTATCCATGACACTGTCTAAGGTTTCTTTTCCTGCGTAACACTCATTCTCAATATCTTCCATGACCCGGATCAGTTTCCGCTTCATGGAGTTTTCTTTTACAATGTTGGCATAGTACTTAATGTTGGCAGATGTTGGAACTGCCGTTACCAGATCTCGGACAAATTCCAATGAAGAAATTTCTTTTGGAACGTCTTTTTCTTTTAATTTGTTCTGTAAAGTTACCAGATCTACTGGCTGTCCAGCGCTATAAAGTTCGATCATCGCGTCAAACAGTACTCCATACTGCTGATGGTAAAAATCCTCTTTGATGAGGATCTCCATGGCGGTAACAATGGCTTCTTTGTCCATGATCATGGAACCAATGACCGATTGCTCTGCCTCTAAGCTGTTTGGCATGATCCTTTTAATCAGTTGTTCCTCCAAGGACGATTCCTCCTATCCTTCTACTACATGTACGGATAATTTCGCAGTTACCTTTGGATGAAGTTTTACTGGAACTTCATAGGTTCCAAGGGCTTTGATTGCTTCTGGAAGCTGCATTTTCTTCTTATCCAGATCAAGACCTGTCTGCTCTTTGGTTGCTGCTGCGATCTCTTTCGTAGATACGGAACCAAAAGTTCTTCCACCTTCTCCGGATTTGATCTTTACTTCTACTTTTGTCTCTTCAATAGTCTTAGCAAGAGCTAATGCGCTTTCATAGTTCTCCTGAGCTACTTTCTCTGCGTGTTGATTCTGTAATTTCAGATCATTTAAGTTCTTACCTGTTGCTTCTACACCTAATTTCTTAGGAAGGATCGCGTTTCTTGCGTATCCATCACTTACTTCTACAATGTCACCCTTTTTTCCTAAGGACTTTACATCCTGCAATAAGATTACTTTCATTCGTTTATGTCTCCTTCTTTCAGCATTTCATCAATTGTATCCTGAATGATACGTTTTGCCTGTAGCACTGTACAATTAGTAAGCTGGGCTCCTGCCACATTCAGATGGCCTCCACCACCTAAACGTTCCATAATGAGCTGCACATTGATCTCATCTATGGATCTTGAGCTTACATAGATCTTTCCATTATATTCTGTTAATACAAATGATGCTTTTATTCCTATAATATTTAACAATTCGTTAGCAGCCTGAGCTCCAACGATGGTTGGGCTTTCTACATTGTCTGCCGGACAAATGGAAATGGCAAATGAATTGCGATATACCTCTGCCTGGCGAACAGCTTCTGCCCTTGCTTTGTAGCATGCCATATCATTTCGTAAGAGTTTTCTAACTCTTGTAACATCTGCACCGCAACGTCTTAAAAAGGCGGCTGCTTCAAAAGTTCGTACACCAGTCTTTGTCATAAAGTTGTTGGTGTCGATCAAGATTCCTGCATAAATACAATCAGCTTCCTGAGATTCCAATTTCAAACCTTCCTGGAAATACTGCAGCACCTCTGCTACCATCTCGCAGGCACTGGATGCATATGGTTCAATATATGACAATAAAGGATTAGCCACTACTTCACTGCCTTGTCTATGATGGTCAAATACTACGATATAATCGGTCTCTTGCAACAACTGCGGACACTCCGTATAGCTTGGACGGTTAGTATCTACTAACATGACCAATGTATTTTGCCCTACCATTTCTAAGGCTTCATCGCTATCTATAAACAGATCCTCCGGGTATCCTTTCTCTGTGGAAAAGCACTCCATTAATGGGCGAATGGAACTGGTTGGATTATTAATAACGATCTGAGCTTTTTTGCCAAGGGCATGAGCTGCACAGTAAATTCCAATTCCTGCACCTAAAGAATCTACATCAGAAATGCTGTGTCCCATAATGATCACATTATCTCTGCCTTCCATGATCTCTCGGAGCGCATGGGCTTTGACTCTAGCTTTTACACGGGTGTTTCGTTCTACTTCCTTAGCCTTGCCGCCATAGTAAGAGATATCGTCTTTCTCTTTGACTACTACCTGATCGCCACCTCGTCCTAGGGCAAGGTCAATTGCTGCACGGGCATATTCGTAGTTACGATTATAGCTATCTCCCTGGATGCCCACACCGATACTTAAGGTAACAGACATCTCGTTTCCAACTTTGACGGTCTTTACATCCTCTAACAGGCTGAATCGGTCTTCTCTTAACTGCTGTAAATATTTGTATTTAAATACAACAAAGTATTTGTCTTTCTCGATCTTACGCACCAGGGCGTCAATCTCCGCAAAATACTTATTCACCTTACGATCAATGAGCGCGATCAAAAGAGAACGCTTTACATCTTCAATACTATCCAAAGCTTCTTCGTAATTGTCGATGTATACTAAGGCTGCGACCTGCTTCTGCTCCTGGTTCTCTGCCATGTAATGACATAACAGGGTCTCATCAAATAAGTAGAGAGCTGTAAGGAATTCGTCACTTCCATCTATCTGCAGAAGTTCTCCCTCTTCTGTAATGCTGTCCACATAGATCCTATTGATAGAGATACGGAATCTCTTCTCTTCCAAAGCCAGACTGATATTAGAATTGTCTCCATTCTTCTGGAGAAATTCTCTCGTCACACTTGGAAACAGGGTAGTGATGGACTTATGATAAGTCTTTTCCACTCCTGTCAGGTTCGCAAATTCCTCATTCACCCACAAGATCTTACCATTTACATCTAACAGAGCATATGGAATCTCAAATTCATTCAACAATCGCTTCTGCACAGTGGCATATCGGGTTGCAAAATTAATGATCTCGTTTACCAGATGGGGCTTATTGTAACAGTAGAATGCCAGCTCCACTACGAAATAAATCACCAAAAATCCGGATATTACGACTCCGCTTTTGGTGTCATAGAAGTATACTCCTATATTGATCAATAATAGTAATATGGTAAGCAGCATTGGCCAATATAGATAGTTCCGCAGCTTTCCCTTAAACCGTATTTTTTTCTTCATCCATTCTCTCCTTTACTCCTGCCCCAGCTTTTCCCTGGGTTTTATCTGGATAAATTCACTCCTGGATTTACTTATTATTCCTATTATACCATTTTCGCAATGGTAAGTGAAGCATTTTATAAACAAGTGAATAAGATTGCGCTCCGCGCAATCTCCGCGAGTTGCGCATAATTGACACGTAGTGTCTTTTATTTACTAGGGAATTCCCTAGTAAATAAAAACTGCCCGGGATTCCCGGGCAGTTCGACTGCTTAATTTCGCATTATTCGTGTTTCTGCATTACTGCTTATCACTTGCAACTTCCACGATGGATTTGGAAAGACCAGCGATTCCCTGAATCTCAGAAGGAATGATGATCTTGGTTGCTTTTCCGTCTGCGGCCTTTGCAAAGGCTTCTAAGCTCTTTAACTGAAGCACTGCATTGTCTGGAGCTGCTTCTTTCAACATTCTAAGACCATCTGCATTTGCCTGCTGGATCTTAAGGATGGCTTCTGCCTGACCTTCTGCTTCTTTGACAGTTGCTTCTTTCTTAGCTTCCGCACGTAAGATTGCAGCCTGTTTTTCAGCTTCTGCGTCAAGGATTGCAGATTCTTTATGACCTTCTGCTACCAGAATGGTGGATTTCTTCTCACCTTCTGCACGGAGGATCGCTTCACGACGTTCACGTTCTGCTTTCATCTGTTTCTCCATGGCATCCTGGATCGCTTTTGGTGGAATGATGTTCTTTAATTCTACACGGTTTACTTTGATTCCCCAAGGATCGGTAGCTACGTCTAAGGTAGCGCGCATCTGGGTGTTGATGGTCTCACGGGATGTTAAAGTCTCGTCTAATTCAAGATCACCGATTACGTTACGAAGAGTAGTTGCGGTTAAGTTCTCAATTGCCATTAATGGGTTTTCAACACCGTATGCATATAACTTTGGATCTGTGATCTGGAAATATACTACAGTATCGATCTGCATAGTTACGTTATCTTTTGTAATAACTGGCTGAGGTGGGAAATCCACTACCTGCTCTTTTAAAAGAACGCGTTTTGCTACTTTGTCGATAAAAGGTACTTTCACATGTAATCCTACAGACCAAGTTGTTAAGTATCCTCCGAGACGTTCGATTACCATTGCATGAGCCTGTGGAACGATCTTGATACAGCTTGCAAGTAAGGCAAGAACAATGACTACAATTACTACGATTGCAACAATTACTTCTGGTTTCATAGACTAATCCTCCTATACTTTTTCTACGATTAATTTAACTCCGCTGATGCGGACTACTCTGGCAGTTTCACCCTGCTCAAAGATTTGATTATCATCATCGGCTCTGACTGTCCATTCCTGTCCGGAAACCACTGCCATGCCGGTCTGATCAAAATTACTTACCCGCTCTACAATGCGGATCTCTTTGCCAACGATACTGTCGGCGTTGGTCTTCTGAAATCTGCTGTTGACAAAATTCTTTGCCCAGGATCTCGTTGATACCAAGAGTACAACAGAAACAATGATAAATGCTAAAAACTGCAACACGATCCCACCATTTAAGATTGCAATGATCAATGCCACTAACGCTCCTGCTGCAAACCAGATTGACATCAGTCCAACCGTTGCCAATTCTACTACAATAAATGCAATTAATAAGATGATCCATAATAAAATATAAGGATCAGCTGCTGAGAAAAATTCTAACATAGAAATCCTCCTTTCTTCTGCCTTCACAAGCTTTGCTTGTGGTCGCAATTCGCCGTTCGTTGTGCGAAGGCTTCGCCTTCACAAGCTCGCTTTCGCTCATTATATCAAATTCTGATATCTATTACAAATACCTTTGTGTACCCTGGATAATCGTTCCGCAGGGTCATTTTCCAGCCGTGCATTTCTATGATCTTATGGGCAATGGAAAGTCCCAACCCGCTTCCTGCATTGGTATTTCTGGATTTATCCCCTCTTGCAAAAGGTTCAAAAATATGACTGGCAACTTCTTCTGGAATCTCTTCTCCTGTATCTGCTACTACTATGGTAACTCCGTTTTCCCTTTGATTCATCTCCACCAATACTCTGGTGCCCGGATCATTGTGACGCATGGCATTTACTAGAAGATTCGTGATGACTCTGGAAAACTGGATAGGATCCAGCCAGATCAAATAAGGATTCTCTGGAATGTTTATCTCAAGATCCATTCCCTTTTCTTCCAGATCAGAATAAGCCAACGCCGCATTTTCTCTTAACAATTCTGTCAGATCCACCTGTTTCTTATTCAAAACAAAACCTTCACTGTCGAGTTTTACATAATCAAACAAGAGATTGATCAGTTCATTCATCCTCATGGATTTTCTTACGATGGCGTCCATATATTCCTGTTTTTTCTCTTCATCCGTGATCATTCCATCCTGCAATGCTTTTGCGTAACCGGAAATGGTAGTGATCGGAGTCCGAAGATCGTGAGCAATATCGGAAAGCATGAGATTTCTTTTTCTGTCGTATTCCTGTTTGACTTCTTCTTGCTTCTTCTGGATTTTCTGCACTTCTTTCACGGTAATCCTGGTATATACCAAAGCAGCCAACACGAAAGGCAACAAGATCAAAACAGTGATCGCAAAAAGACATAAGAATAAATAAATTGCTTTCAGATTACTTAAGTCTCTGATCGTCGACCCACTGAACAGCTCCGGTGCAAATTTCACACTGGCAGATTCTAACTGGTCTGACAGGAATCCTACTCCTGAGTTGATAGGAGTTGGCAACATCATCTGCAACGCTGCTAAAATAACACCTATCAACAGAAGTACAAGCCACAATAAGATCTGGCTGGCACTCAAATGCCCTTCCCAATTTTGTCCTGCGAAGAAATGTTTCTGAATAACGGGAATGAACAGTTTATTGATCACCCCCATAACAGCATATTCGACAAAACAGACCAGAAGGAGCAGCTTTATGAACCACTCTACTAGAAAGACATTCAGCCTTTTTTCGGTTTCTTTCATGACTATTTCTCCAGTCTGTATCCTAATCCACGAATGGTCTTAATATAGTTGGAATCCTCATCCCCCAGTTTTGCCCGAAGTTTGCTGATACATACCATAATATTATTATCTGCTATGATGTATTCATCTCCCCAGCCATATTCGTAGATCTGCTGTTTGGTAAATACTTTTCCAGGGTGCTCCATAAAAAGCTCCATGATCCTGTACTCTACAGAAGTAAGCTCGATCTCCTGATCCCCTTTTTTCAGGATACAGGCTTCCCGATCCAATATCAGATCCCGTACCTGCAAAATGGACTGCTGCCCTGCGCTGGTACCCAGTGCATAGAAACGGCGGATATTGGAATTTACTCTCGCCACTGCCTCTAAGGGATTAAATGGTTTTGCCAGATAATCATCTGCTCCTAAGTTCAGTCCTAAGATCTTTTCTGAGTCTGCGTCTTTTGCAGAAAGGATCATAACCGGTATATTGCTTTCTTTTCGAAGTTCCTGCAATACGTGATAGCCATCCATTACCGGCATCATGATATCTAATAGACACAAATCTATTTTCTGGCGGTGAAGCTGGTCAAGGGCTTCCTTTCCATCCTTTGCTTCTACCACATTATAATGCTCATTTTCCAAATATAAACGTAAGAGATCTCGAATTTCCTTTTCATCATCTGCAATTAAAATTGTATATTCCATATGACTCCCCTCTTTTTCATTCTACGTGGTCTGATCCTGGTTGCTTTCCTTGGTCAACTGAACCTGCGAATTCTGGCCGTACATTGGCTGCTGACCGTATGGATTCTGACCGTACATTGGCTGCTGACCATATGGGTTCTGACCGTACATTGGTGGCTGACCGTATGGATTCTGTCCGTATACTGGCTGCTGACCATATGGATTCTGGCCGTATGGCATCCGTCCGTATGGATTAATTCCTTTGATATATTTCAGTTTCTCATATAAAGCAGCTTCTGTCATGTGCATATAAGAATCTACGTAGAAAAGTCCTACAAATGGAACCATTGATAAGATGATCCACCAGATAAAAGAAAGATCTAAAACAAAAGTCTTCCATTTCTCACCAGCCATCATCTGTTTACTTGTCGCAAAAGCTTCTTCTGCTGACATTCCCGGGTTCTCCGCTAAAAGGTATGGGATCATACGATATTCATATGATTTTACAATACCCGGAATGATGAAAAGTAAGCTCCAAAGATTGATATATAAGTCTCTTAAGAACATAACCTTCATAACATTTTTATAAGAATGATCAAAGGCATATGCCAATTCTTTGATCTCTGCTGGCTGATTCAGGTTCAGGTAGAAATATCTTCTTGCTCCTACCTCTAATGGATTCAGCAGAAGCACATCTAACACGATAGCCACTATCAGTATCGCGAAAAATACTACAAAGAATACAATGAAAAATACCACTGCAAAGGCAATTGCGTCTTCCTCTTCGTCTACATAATTGCTGTCATAAGAATCTTCGTAGGAATTATCATAAGAATCTCCGTAAGAAGAATCATAATAGGAATCATCGTAAGAATCACCAAAACTATCTTCATTATAAGAATCTGATCCAGCTGTGGATGTCACTCCATTCATAAAGCCACTGGAAAATCCTGATGAAGCACCTGATGCACTAGTTCCTATAAAAAATGCCACCAGCAAACTGACTAATACGGTTCTCCAGTAGTTTCTCTTAAATGCGAACTTGCCTTTTTCTTTCAACTCTGCTCTTGTCCACATAAGTTTTACCTCCTATTCATTTTATCCACTTTCTAAACCTATCTTACCACGGATTCCTTATCTTGTATCGTGGAAATCCTTAACCTTACCTTAAAAATGGCATGAAAAAAGGATCCCTGCGGAATCCTCTTTTCGCCTATGATTAATGTTCAATCTTAATAACTTTTGCTTCGCAATATGTGACCGGACCTACATTATAATATCCTACGTTTGAATGTGGACCGCCGCTTGTATAAATGCAATTCCTGGTATATCCCAATTCCTCTGCTTTCTGGCGCGCCTCTTCTCTTGCAATGTCTATGGCTACATCCACCAATCCCCGATCATCATAATAGATCTGATACCAATAGACTTTATCTCCATCTACATAGAGTTTGTATAGAGTATACGGACAGTCTCCAGACTTAGCTTTTTTATAGAAAGCCTGTCCATTTACTACTTTATAATCAACATCATAGCCTTTTACCGTCTTAGTGGCTGCCCCACAGAAGGAGAAGTCTCCTGTGTAACTCCAATCGATCTGACCATTTTTTACATACCATGCTTTGCCACCATACACGGCAATTCCTGTAAATGAAAAATCAACTTTTCCAAAGTTAATGTACCACCAGATTCCATTGTATTTGCATAAGCCGATGTAATCAAAATTGACTTTGCCATTTTCAATGTACCACCAGGTTCCATTGTATTTACACAGTCCCTTGGCCGAAAAATTCACTTTGCCTCCGGATACATACCACCAGCTTCCATTGTATTTACACAAAGTTGTAGCATTGAAATTCACTTTTCCATTCTCAACGTACCACCAGGTTCCATTGTATTTACACAGTCCCTTGGCCGAAAAATTCACTTTGCCTCCGGATACATACCACCAGCTTCCATTGTACTTACACAGACCGGTATAGCCAAACTGGATCTCTCCGTTTTTTACATACCACCAATTGTTATTGTATTTTGCCAGTCCATTGTAAGAAGTGTCTACTTTTCCATCCGTATAATAGTTCCAGACTCCGTTGGCTGACTTCTGGATCCCTGTATACTGAGCCGCTTCCGCTTTTCCTGATGGAAGAAACAATGCAAGAACACAGATAAATATTACTGCAAATTTTCTCATAGTTATCTTTCCCCTTTTTATCATTAAATCATGTGTAATGTCAAAAGGACTGCTTCGTGAGAAACAGCCCTTTCTACATCGATTCACTATACATAATATGGGAAATGCAGAAAAATTTCAAGTTTTATAGAGCAGAGGAGAAAAAGCTGCTTGGATCATCCACCAGTACAAAACCTTTCCAACTCTCGTCTATTAAGTTATAAAATACCCGGATATAGCTTCCGTCTTCCAGAACATATCCAAAGATGACTGTCTGAATATCCTGTAATACCTGAAAATAAACCACACTTTCCAAATTTCTCTGAGCTTCAACAATTGGAGAAAGCCCCAATACATCTCCTACGATCAACTTTGACTGATCCAAATATTTAGCATATGCGGCTTCTTTTTCTGCTGTGGTGCTGCACCAGTTTTCCATATCAAAACCTTCTGGAATCTTTATATTACCATTTATGAAAAAGCAATCTAACACCGGCTCTTCTTCAAAATGGACCCCAATAGAACAGATTTCCTGCTCTCCCTTCGCTAACGACACTCCATAATCTACATAGTCCGCATTGCTTACCTGCCGTGTAAACCGATAGACGTATTCTGTTTTATCAATCTCATTAGGGACTAGCAATTTTTCATCCACATGATCATAAATATAATCCATGATTTTTTTGCTATTTTTTTCCGCTTCTTCTTTACTAGAGAGGGCATCATATACTGTCACATTCTGACCCTCATACACATAGTTCACTTCATTTTCCCAAATCGTAGTTGCATATTCTAAACTTTCCCCATGAGAATAATTACTCCACCATCGCTCCCATTCCAATTCCTTCTCCGTTTTAAGTGCCAAAACTTCTGCTTTCTCATTGCCTCTTTCTGCCATTTCCTGTAAGAGCGACTGGATTTCCTGCCAAAGATTTTCTTCTTTTTGATCTTGTTCCTCTACTTGCGATTCATTTTCTTCACGCTCCTGCATAACGGACTCCAATATTTCCTGCTCCTGCGCCCTTTCATCTTCGAAATCTGTGCTGTCAATCATAGCAAGACTTTCTCCTTCAGGATCAGTGCTGTCAATCATGGCAAGACTTTCTCCCTGACTTGTGGTCATCTGGGTACTGCTGCTTAACTCATCCTGCACAGTACCTTTCATCTTTGTCATGGAAAAAATAAGTGAGATACTTCCTGCCGCCACTACTACTAAAGTTGCCACTATGATTCCCAAATCTTTCTTTTTCATATACATCCATCCCTTCTGTATTTATTTTGTAAATACAGTATAGCCCCGACAATCTATCAAATTTTTTTCAAAAGGTTATGAAATGGTAAAACTTATCATAAATGTTGTTCCTTGGCCAGGCTCTGATTCCACGCTTATGGTTCCGTTGTGGGATTCTACGATCTTTTTGCAGAAAGGAAGTCCCAATCCAGAGCCACCGTTTTCCCGGCTTCTTGCCTTGTCCACCCGGTAAAAAGGCTCAAAGATCTGTTCAAGATGTTCCTTTTCAATCCCACAGCCATTATCCGATACCCTCATCTTAAGGCTCTCGTCCTCTTTATAGATCGCTACATCAATCCTTCCCTGCTCTCTATCAGAAAGCGCCCGACCGGCATTGGTGATCAGATTTCGAAGCAGACTTTCTATGAGAACTTCGTTTCCATACATTTCCAGTACCTTGCACTCCATATCAAACGCTATATTTTTCTCATGGAATTGCTTTGTATAGAGTTCTTCTATTCTGCTACACAGCTGTTTTAATGAAAACACGGTAAAAAATCCTTCTTCCTGTTCCATCTGCGCCATGGAAAGCAGAGTTGAGGAAATCTCCTTTAATCGATGGTTCTCTCTTATGATAAAATCCAAACATTCTTCCTGCTCCTCTTTTGAGAGCTGGCTGATCCGCATATAGTCTGCAAAACCTCCGATACTGGTGATCGGTGTGTTCATTTCGTGGGCAAGATTATCGATCAGTTCCTGTTTTTGCTGGGACTGCTGCTCCAATTTCAAAATATTTTCCTCTACGGAGCCCGCCATTGCGTTAAATTGTTTTCCTAACTGCGCCAATTCATTGTCACCTTTGATATGGACCCTGGCAGACCAGTTTTCCTGCTGTACCTCTTTTGCAGCAGCCTCCAGCTGATCCAGGGGCTTTAGCAAAAGACGTACTGCCAGAGCTAACGCCAAAGACACTCCCAGAGAAAGGATGATTCCGCCTATCAGATATAAAGGCTGCAGGGTAGCCCAGGTCTCATCAAAACTATCTAAAGTCCGTCGCATTACGATCCGATAATTTTCATGGTCTTCGTCCAACACCTGAGCAATATAAATGGTGGTCTTGTCCTCTTTTTCCACGAAGATCCCATCTTCCTTGGGCAGATCTTCTAACACAAAGTCCTGGCTGGCGGCTATTTTGTCCTCAGTGGAAAATTCCTGGTCAGTGGCGCCCGACGCTTCCCCGACAACAATTTGTTCTCCAACAATACCGATCAGCATGGTGTCTGCTTCAAAGTAACTGCTATAGGCTGTTATGAACCGCCCAAAATACTCTGTATTAAGGAGGATACTCTGCTCCATTTCTGCGATATTGGCAGAGACATTCTGCTGCATGATCACATATTCTGCCTGACACCGCTCTTTTTCCGATTGAAGCATTTGTTCATATGTAAAATATACAATCCCTGAAACCCCCAGGTTAACCCCTAAGGTTAAGATAACTAGCGTAAACAGGTACACCTTTTTCCAAAGTTTCATATTCTTCCCCTGATTTTAACTCTAGACGATAGCCAAATTTAGAAACGGTCTTGATGTAATTTTCCAGACCAAGTTTCTGCCGCAATTTTCTAATGTGAACGTCCACTGTCTTGGTTTCGCCTTCATAGTCGTAATCCCAAGCCAGATTTAAGAGCTGATCTCTGGATAACGCCAGATTTTTGTTCTGGATCAGCACCTCTAACAGCCGAAATTCCTGAGGCGTTAAATTCACATCCGCGCCTCCTTTGGTCACTCTATGCTGTTTTAGGTCTATTTCTATATCTTCTATCTGAACTAGGGCTTCGTTTCTGCCATATCTTTTTAATACGACTCCCACTCGGGCAATCAGCTCCAACACTTCAAAAGGCTTTACGATGTAATCCTCTGCCCCCAACGCCAGACCTTTTAATTTGTCTTCCAAAGCCCCTTTTGCAGTAACAAATATAACTGGAATGTCCTGCAATTCCTGGATTAACTCAAAACCGGACAGCCCCGGCAACATTACATCCAAGATGATAAGATCGAATTTTTCACGATCCACCAATTCTGTAAGCCCTTTTCCATCTGCCACACAGCAACAAGTATGTCCTACCATCTGCAGGTTTCTTTTTACTAATTCCCGAATTGCCAGATCATCTTCTACAACTAATATATGAGCCATAATGCACCTCCAGGTTTTATTGTAGCATAAAAAGATTATGGAATCGTTAACAAAAACGGACCCTGTTACGGATCCGCTTTCAAAAAATCTATTTATTTTTATGCTTTCCAAACTGCTTTGATAATTGATCCAATCTTCGGAGTAGTGCCATAAAGCAGAACTCCTACCCGGTAGATCTTCGCAGAGATCACGCCTACGCCAATTACAGAGCCAATGAGGATTACGATAGAGATCAGGATCTCATACCAAGGCACGGTGCTCATGGCAATTCGGGTAAACATTGCCATTGGGGATGTAAATGGAATATAGGAACATACTTTCATTAGTACGGTATCTACTGTTCCTGCCGCAAAAGAGAACATTACTATGAAAAATCCAACGATAAATAACATAGTGATCGGCATAACAGAGGTATTGATATCTTCCAGTTTTGAGGCGGTGGAACCGATCGCTCCATATAAAAACGCGTAGATCAGGAAACCAAGCGTGAAGAAGATCAACATATATCCAAATAAGGACAATGGCATATTGAAAATGGAATCTACGATCATGTTATCGCCCCAATAAGATTTATTGAGGTTATAGAACAGAAGGGCAGATCCAAAGATCGCTACCAGCTGGATCAGTCCTGCCATGCAAGATGCTAACACTTTTCCAAACATCATGCTGACTGGTTTTGCACTGGTGATCAGCACTTCCATAGCACGGGAGCTTTTTTCTGTAGCTACATTAGTAGCCACCATCTGACCATAGAGCAGGATGACCATATACAATGCAAAGATCATAATATAGGTGTACCAGTAGTTCTGCATCTGATCCACACCTAAGCTTTCGGTGGTGCTTTCAATCTGCACGGTCATGATCTCGCTTGCCTGTTCTACGGTGATTCCGCTGCTTACCATGGCATTTAGTTGATAAATGTTCTGTAACAATTCGTCTGCAATGGCTGTGTTGGAATCGTAAATAGAAAGATTGTTTACATAATAAGTATAGGAGGTTGCACCTGTCATAACAAAGGCACATTCCACATCACCAGAAAGGATCTGGTCTTTAATCTCTTCTACTTCTTTGTCTGTGCTTTGAACCTCATAATCTGTGAAGGCTGCCCCAAAGGTTTCTCGTACCATTTCTGACTGCTCCGGGGACTCTGCTTTTACCAGCATTACGGAAAGCTCTGTTGCAACATTTTCTGTTGTTTCTTCCTCTCCATTTTCAAAAGCCCCCATGATTCGTGGAAAGAACATTACTCCTGCGATGGCAATCACAAGAAACAGGGTCACACCCACAAATACTTTATTTTTCAGGTAATATTTCAGCTCAAAATTAAAGATTTTTCCAAATTGTCTCATTTTCTAGTCCTCCTTTACCGCGTCACCGGCATATTCTACGAAAATGTCGTTGAGGGATGGCTCAAACACCTTGACTTCATCGATGTCATAATTTTCTACCAAGCGTTTCATGGTTGCTTTCTTCTCTTCTGCAGAAGCAAGCTGGATCATCAGATCCCCGTTCTCCGTTACGGTGCAGTTCTTACCAAAATCAGCTATGATCGGTTCTGGATTCTCTGCACGAACCACCAGACGATCCCGCACATAATTACGCTTAATCTCTCGAAGATCACCGCTTAAAGCAACTTTTCCGGAATTTAAGATTGCAATACTGTCACAAAATTCCTCAATGTAGCTCATCTGGTGACTGGAGAAAAGCACGATCTTTCCTTTGGAGATCTGTTCTTTTACCACGTCTTTTAACAGCATGGCGTTTACCGGATCAAGACCGGAAAATGGCTCATCTAAGATAACGATGTCCGGATCATGGGCAAGGGCAGTGATCAGCTGAATCTTCTGCTGATTTCCCTTGGAAAGTGTGTCCAACCGCTTGTTACGGTACTCTGTCATGCCCAGTCTTCCCAACCAGTAATCCACGGATCTTACTGCTTCTTTACGGCTCATTCCCTTTAACTCTGCAAAATAAGTAAGCTGATCGATAATGACTTTCTTTGGATAGAGTCCTCTTTCCTCTGGCAGATAACCCATCTGCACTTTAGTATAGTCGATCGGTGCACCGTCAATTAAGACCTCTCCGCTATTTGCTGGAAATACGTCCATCAAAATACGGATGGATGTGGTCTTTCCTGCACCGTTTCTTCCCAGCAGACCAAAGGCTTTGCCTCCCTCTGCCTGAAAAGATATTCCTGTGAGAACCTGTTTCTCACCAAAGGATTTTTCTATGTTTTTCAGTTCCAGTATCATTTTCTATTCCTCCTATCTCAAACAACTGGCTTTCCTGCTTGATTCTGTTTTATTCGAACAATTGGCTTTCTCGCTCAAGTCGGTTTTACTCGAACAATTGGCTTTCCTGCTCAAGTCTCCTGCGCTTCTTTATAAGACGGATCATTCCTGCTATGCCTAGGATTCCAATCAAGATATTGATCAGCCCTAAAAAATTAACTGGACTAACAAATGTGCAAGCCAGGAAAACATTATATGCTCCAACTAATATATTCAGCACGGTAACAACAATGACAAAATTAGTAATCCGCTTCAGATATCTTACCCTAGATTCGTTATCGGAAAACAGCTCAAAATGTCCATTCGATGTTTTCTTCCGGAAATACACCCAATTCTTGAAGGTTCCTATATGCTCGGCACCGGTTTCCTCTATAAATTCCATATACTTTTGACTCTCTGGATTTGATACATTTTTTTCTAACATCTGCATACAGATCTTGTATTCTCCTGGCTCGCAGTCTTCAAATTCATATTTACAGAATCCAACGGAAACAAGAGCCAGACCTTTTGCAGCCATTTCGTTAAGCCATTTTTCTTCTTTATCGAAATCCCAGACCCATATGCATTTATGAATGGTTTTTCTCATTTTGCTCCTCCTCTAATATGCGATTTCCGTTTTCCATCAGCTCTTTCAAACGGAGTAGTTCTGCCCGAAGCATCTCTTTCCCTTCTTCGGTAATCTGATATTGCTTTTTCCTGCTGTTCTTCTCTCCCGGAAGTGCCACGATCCAGCCTTTCTCCAGCAAAGTGTTGATTGCGCCGTACAGAGTCCCTGCCGCCAGCTTGACCCTTCCATTGGAAAGTTCTTCCACATTCTGCATGATCCCATATCCATGCATGGGCTCTATCAAAGAAAGTAAAATATAGTACACCGCTTCCGTCAGCGCAGTATGTGCCATTTCCTTAACCTCTGACTTTCTTTTAATTTCTTTCGGTTTCCGTTATATCGTCCGCCAATATATGAAGTATAACGGCAACCGATATAGTTGTCAAGGGGGATTATTATTTTGTTGTGTAAGTGTCTGTTTTTTATTGTGTTGGAAAATTTTGCTAGAAATGGGGGCTTGTTTGGGAATTTAGCTGCTTTTGCTGGCTTATTTGAGCGTTTTGGGGTGGCTCATTTGACTTGAAAAAAATCAATTTTCCATATACAGAAAAAACTTTTCTCCCACGTCCAAAATTTTTGATAAAATGGTAAGGTTTTTACTAGTTTTTTCTGCATATGTCCAAATAAGTCGATCGGAGTGTTGTTTTTAAGCGAAATTTCAGAAAAGCTCAAGAAAATGCGCCTTTTTTGGACATGGGGAGAAGAAAAAAGTTGCATATGTAAAATCCTTCTCCGGCAGCTCCTTAATCTGTTTCATGCCAATGCTCGGATTGTAGATTGAGCCGTGCAACTCTCTCTCGAATAATCACGATAAGCGCGTCTGTATTTCATTCGCAGATTGAGTCGTGCAACTTTTGTGCCTTGCCGCTTCGCGACAAGCCACACGCGTTGCACTCTCATAAACAACAAAAAAAGCACAATTTCATGCAAGCATGAATCGTGCTTTTTATTATTGTTTACTCAATCTGCTTATCGCGATTATTCGCAAACGTATGGCATCATAGCCAGATGACGTGCTCTCTTGATTGCAACAGTAAGAGCTCTCTGATGTTTTGCACAGTTTCCTGTGATACGACGAGGAAGGATTTTTCCTCTTTCAGAGATGTATCTCTTTAATTTGTTGATATCTTTATAATCGATGGTATTATCTTTACCACAGAATACACAAACTTTTTTTCTTCTACGCATTGGTCTTCTCTTCATAGAAGCACCTTCGTGATCAGCTGCCTTATTAAAAGCCATGGTTGTTACCTCCTTTAATATTTGCGGCGGTTGCCCGCTACATTCATTGATTAGTTAAATGGTAATTCTTCATCAATTCCATCTGGGATATTCATGAATCCATCTCCTGCAGCACTGCTTGGGGATGGTCTGTCAGAAGGCACGAAACCACCATTATTATCGCTGGAGCTCTTGCTCTCTGCGAATTCAACGTTCTCTACCACAACGTCTGTTGTGTAAACACGCTGACCATCTTTGTTGGTGTAGCTGCCTGTCTGAATCCGGCCTTCTAAAACGAACTTAGTTCCTTTACGACCGAATCGCTCCAGAAATTCTGCTGTTCTGCCAAAAGCAACACAGTTAATGAAATCCGCTGACTGCTCATCGTTGTCACGACGGAAACGACGATCTACTGCAAGTGAAAATCTTGCAATGGCAGTTGAGCTATCGCCCTGTGAATAGCGAACTTCTGCATCTCTGGTTAAGCGTCCCATAAGTATAACTTTATTCATACGGTTTCCTCTTTTCTCTATTACGCCTCGTCTTTTCTAACGCATAAGAAACGAAGAACATTATCCATAATACGGATGTCCTGCTCTACAACAGCTGGAACTTCAGATGCTGCTTCGAACTGGATGAAATAGTAGAATGCTTCTGTCATTTTCTGAACTTCGTAAGCTAATTTCTTCTTACCCCATTCTTCTACTTCTGATACAACACCGCCTGCACGAGTGATATACTCTTTTGCTTTCTCAACGGTTGCTGTTCTCGCATCATCTTCGATCTTTGCACTAACAACGAGTGCTAATTCATATTTGTTCATGCGATTGTTACCTCCTTTTGGTCTCTGGCCCACGATTTTTCGTGAACAAGGAATTTAATATACCACGAGTTAGAATGATACCACGTTTTTCAAGGTTTCGCAAGCATTTTCTCTAAAAATCATGAATTTTTCTGGTAAAAATATGGTCCAATGTCTTGTTCGTGGGTCTGAGCATAGGTCCAAGAGAAATCTGAGGCTATTACGATCACATCTACGAGCTGCTCTACTATATCGGCAGACAACTTACTGGCATTCTCAAGTTCAAACCCTAGATCATCAAAACTGCTTATCAGAATACATTTTTCTTTTCCCTGACCATTGTAAAACTGGATTGCTTCTGGTCCTTCTTTACTCTTTTGTATCTCATAACTGAAAAGATGCCATAAATATACACCGAAATTGCCATTTTTCAGGCACAACTTCTTGACTTTCTTCCAATCTGCACCTTCCGGAGTGAAATGGTGGAGCCATTCCTTCTTATAAGAAGTAACTTCTTTCTTTGTCAATTGACGGCTTTTGATTCCCAACCTCTCAAATTCTTCTGTAAAACGCTGTTTTGACTCTTCTTCGGAATCTTTTATAAATTTTATTCTCTTTATTGCATTTCCAATGATCTTGTGGATTTCCCAAAAACGAGGTTCTTCGTACATTTTTTCCTCACAAGGCTCATCTAACAGCCATTTCATATCCTCACACCAGAAGCGGACACAGATAAATCCTTCCGGCATTTCCGGGATCTCATCATCCCATTCATTATCCGCCACTTTGAATTCAAACTGAAAAATCCCAATATTCACTCTTGGATCAGGAGTATCTATCTCCATATTATTTTCTAGAAATTCGTCCAATCTGACCCACTCCGTCTTAGGATGCTCCAAATAACTTCCATGGATCAAATAATAACCTCCGCAAGGAAATTCTCCCTTTCGGGAACAGCCAATATGCTCAATCTCGCAACAGACCGGATCAATTCCAAAGGACTCAAAGAATTGCTTTTCTTCTGGACTTAAGCTTTTACAGTATTCTGCAAAATTCCTATTTGCCTGATCCGCTTCCCTATTATAATTAGCATAATATTCTTTTGTCTTTTCTATATCTACGGAAATCTTCCAATCTCCATACTGTACTACATTCATAAACGTCCTCTTTTTCATTTCTTAGCAATTAAATTTTGCTATTCTGTCCGTAATCTCGCTCATATAGGATTTAGTCTGCGGCTTTCCGAATCCCTTTTGTGTTCTTTTCTACCAGTTTTCTTGCCATCATAACCTGGTGTCCGCAGCCTAAACATTTCAAACGAAAATCTGCTCCTACCCGGAGGACTTCCCACTCACTGCTGCCACAGGGATGCTGCTTTTTTAATTTTACAATATCTCCGATTTCATATACTGTCACGGTATTTCTCCTTTTCTTAACTCCCAAGAAACAATCTCCAAATTGCTTCCAAGGTCATAACTTTAAATCTCAATCTGGGAAAAGACGGTTCCTAAACCTTCCTGAATCAACAGATCTGCTTTTTTGTCCATTGGCGTGGCGCTTTTATTGATGAGCACCAGTTTATTTTCCTTGTAATAATCAATCAGACCCGCTGCCGGATACACAGACAGGGAAGTTCCTCCCACAATGAGCAGATCCGCATGGCTTATGTAATAAATGGAATCCTGCAAGGTCTTACTGTCTAATCCTTCTTCGTAAAGTACCACGTCTGGCTTCACCCCGCCGCCACATTTGGAACATTTCGGAACTTCTTCTCCTTTTAAAATGTCCTCTGCAGAATAAAATTCCCCACAGTTTTCGCAGTAGTTGCGCAGCGTACTTCCGTGCAATTCCAGCACATTCTTACTGCCGGCTTTCTGATGGAGTCCGTCTATGTTCTGAGTCACAACTGCCTTACATTTTCCGGCTGCCTCCAACTGCGCCAGCTTGATGTGGGTAATATTCGGCTCTACATCCAGACAGATCATTTTATTCCGATAGAACCGATAGAATTCTTTTGTGTTCTTTCTATAAAATGTATGGCTCAAAATGGTCTCTGGAGGGTAGTCATACTGCTGATTATAAAGCCCGTCCACACTACGAAAATCCGGGATCCCGCTTTCCGTGGATACACCCGCTCCTCCGAAAAAGACGATATTATTTGAGTTTTTTACCATTTCTAAGAATTGTTCAATTGCAGTCATGACGTTCCTCCTTTTTATTTGCGCTATATCATGAAATGTGCCTCTTCCATTAAATGTTAGATCTTATTTAAGATCTTCTCTACATCTTCATTTTTTCCAAGTACCATTAAATGCTCGCCCTGGCAGAAGACATAATCTGGATCTGGAAGGATATTGCTCTTTTCTTCCTGTTTTGTTCCAATAATATTGATCCTGTATTTTGCGCGAAGATTCAGCTCTTTCATACTGTGACCGATCCACTCCTGTAATACTGGAATCTCATAGATGGAGTAGTCCTCATCCAGTTCCATATAATCAAAAACATGGTCTGCACTACATCTTTTTGCCAGATTCTCTGCGATATCCCGGTCTGGATAAATGACTTCATCTGCGCCATTTTTCAGCAAAAACTTAGCATGTACATCCCGATTTGCTTTACTGATGACGTATTTTGCGCCCATTTCCTTTACAAGACTGGTAACTTCCAGACTACTCTGGAAATTGGTTCCAATGCAGACAAATACGATATCAAAATTCCCCACTCCCAGGCTTTTGATGACCTGTGGATTGGTACAGTCACCGATCTGCACATTGGTTACCTTATAGATTAGGTCTGTTACATTTTCCTCTTCATTATCTACTACCATGACATCATTACCCAATGCCACCAGGTTATTACAAAGGTGATGTCCGAATTTACCCATTCCAATGATTAATACTGATTTCATGTCTCTCTCCTTAACCGATGCTTATTTTCTCTTCCGGCATTTTTAAAAGCTGCCCATTCTCTTTTTTCATAAGGGACAGGGCGAAAGTCATACTGCCAATTCTTCCGCAATACATTAAAAATGCGATCAAAACTCTACCAATGGTATTTAAGTCTCTTGTAATCCCTGTAGTCATACCTACGGTACTGATCGCAGATATGGTTTCAAACAACACATCTTCCATAGGAAGATCACTAGTTGCCAGAATGATCATACCACTACATAGAGCAAGACCCAAATTCAATCCAATGACCATGGCTGCTTTTTTGATGATCTCACTGTTGATCCTTCTGTGAAACACATTGCTTCCAGATTCATTTTTCAAGCTGGAAACGATATAGATAAACATTACCATTACCGTAGTAGTCTTGGCACCTCCGGCCGTTGATCCTGGGCTTCCACCGATAAACATTAGTATCATGGTCAAAAGCTTACTAGAAGAGTCCAACGCCGCAGTATCTACCGTATTAAATCCCGCGGTTCTGGCTGTTACAGATCCAAAGAAGGAAGCTAATATCTTTTCTCCCAAATTCATCTCCGCCACAGTATTATTATATTCAAACAGAAGCATAAGAACTGTACCTGCTATCAAAAGAAAGATCGTACAGGATAGTACTAATTTTGTATGAAGTGTGTACTGTTTCCAATGAAATTTCTTAACGCTGAGCTCATCCCACACTACAAATCCTAGACCACCCAAAATGATCAGTGCTGATACGGTCAGATTGACGACGGGATCATTTACATAGGCGCAAAGAGAGTTATAAGGGGTCTGATATCCCATCAGATCAAATCCGGCATTACAAAATGCGGATATCGAATGAAAGACTCCGTAATAGATTCCCTCCAATATTCCATGTTCCGGCATGAAACGAATCGTCAGGATCACAGCTCCGATTCCTTCTATTATAATGGTCCCTGCTATGATCTTCTTGGTGAGTTTTACTATTCCACCAATTTCCATAGCATTGACGCTCTCTTTTAAAAGATCTCTCTGTCGAAGCCCGATCCTCCTGCGAAATACCATGGCGAATCCTACCGCAATGGTCAAAAAGCCAAGTCCACCGATCTGTATTAATGTAATAATAACCAACTGCCCAAACAGACTCCAATGAGTAAAGGTATCTACTACGATCAATCCCGTTACGCAAGTGGTACTGGTGGCAGTGAATAATGCGTCCATAAAACTTGTCCATTCTCCTGACCTAGAAGAGATTGGAAGCATCAGCATAAACGTTCCCAGCATGATGATCAGAAAAAATCCCAGTGCAATAAACTGCACCTGATTTAATCTTGTATGCGGACGTCTTTCTATCAATCCATTCATTCTACTATCCTTCTATTTTCTTAATCCTCTTTCATTCTACATTGTCCAATCCTAAAGCCCTAGACCTTCTTGTACTTTGTGGACATATTCCTCATCACACCCAACACAAGCGCAGATTCTTCTACTCCATCTCTTCTGTAAGAATTATACGAAAAAAATATTCAACAGACAACTGTTTACTCGTAAATAAAAAAAGGTGGTCGTCATAGCCACCTCTAGTTGCGGGAACAGGATTTGAACCTGTGACCTCCGGGTTATGAGCCCGGCGAGCTTCCAGACTGCTCCATCCCGCGTCGTATGTTACACATTATAGTTCCGCTTTTTTGAAAAGTCAACCCCTCGCTCCCATGGTATTGCGCATATGGTGTTGCGCATATGGTGTCGTTCCCATGGCACCATGACCCGGAAACACCATTACGAAACCATTAGTTTGGCAATGAGAACACTGGAAACGATTCCAACTATTGTGGAAAACAGCGCTCCCGCCAAAGTATACCGCGTCTTAGTCACCTTCGCCGCCATGAAATAAACCGACATGGTGTAGAAAATGGTCTCTGTGCAGCTTAGCATAATGGAAGCAGCCAACCCTAAAAAAGAATCCGTACCGAACTGCTTATAGAGATCTAAGAGCAATCCTGTCGCAGCGGAGGAGGATACCATTTTCACAAGAGCGATAGGCAAGAGTTCTGTGGTGGTACCCAGTCCCCCCAGGAGTTTTCCCAGAAGTTCTGACAAAAAATCCAGAAATCCCGAAGCTCTTAGGACTCCTACAGCCACCATAAGCCCGATCAAAGTAGGCAATAACTGTACAGCGGTCTTAATACCGCTCTTGGCTCCCGTTAGGAAATCCTCATACACATTCTGTTTTTTTACAAGACCTGTTCCTACTATATAAAGAAGTAACAGTGGAATGATGGCTTCCGAGAGATATAAAAGCATCTTCATTATAATATATTCCTTTTTCCAAAAAATATTCTTCTTATTTTGATAAAAAGTACTGCTGCTACTGTAGAGATCAAAGTAGCTACTATAGCTGGCCCTACAATTGCTGAAGGATTTGCCGATCCATACTGGCTTCGATAGGCAATGATGTTGACCGGAATAAGTTGTAAAGAAGATATGTTGATGATCAAAAAGTCACACATGGCATCCGAGGCAATTGCAGGTCTATCTTCTGGGTCAGACAGAGTCTTTAACTCTTCCATCGCACTTAACCCCGCGGGTGTAGCCGCTGATCCCAGACCAAAGATATTGGCTATCATATTGGTAGCTATATGCCCTCTGGCAGGATGACCTTTAGGCACCTGAGGAAACAGAAACGAGATAACCGGTTCCATGATCTGTTCCATTTTCTTTAAAAGACCGATCTTCTGAGCAATTTCCATGATCCCCGACCAAAATGCCAGCACAGCCACCATGGTAATGCAAAGAGATACTCCTTCCTGAGCCGAGGAAATTGCTGCTTCCGTTACCTCCTGTAAATTTCCGGAAATAGCTCCATACACCACTCCCAGAAGGATCATGCCACCCCATAAATAGTTCATGAAAGCCTCTTTCATGCGCTTTTTTATATGATATGCTACTGAACCTTCCCTTGTGACAAAAGAATTTTTGTTCTTGTATACACAATTTCTACATATGATGAAGTAATGATCGCTTTCAGGTATGCTCTATGAAATTTTCCCATATTGCAGAGGAATTTCTCCATTTGTCCCTAAAAATTAAATGTTGTATTCTGGCTGTTTTTCTACTATTTAGTTCCTTTCTTTATCAAAAACAATGGGATTATGGGCTTTATCTTATCCCCGTCCTATCCGATGGAACCAGACAATTTTCTGATTTTACCATAGATCTTTTTCGGGAAGAACTCTCCCTCAATACTTTAAATCTGCATTATACGCTAAATGATCCCTCTTCCTATGGAATAACTTCTTATGAGATTTCTTTGGGTGGTTTTTCTACGGAGTCCGACAGTAAGGCATTGGATCAGACTCTCTTTCAGCTTCACTTATTAGGGCAAAATCCTTTGTCTACTTCCCAACAGCTGACTTGGGACACTTTGACTTCCTGTCTGCAAGAACAAAAAGAATTAAATGATTTTTCCTATTATAGAGAATACATAAGCCCTTCCGGTGGCACTCTGTTCCAGCTTCCTGTGCTTTTTGCGGAATATGAACTGGAATCTGCGGCTGATGTGGAAGAATATCTTGCCCTTTTGTCCCTGACGAACTCCTATTTTGGAGAGCTCATGAATTATGAACGGGCAAAGTCAGACGCAGGGCTTTTTATGTCGGAGGAAATCTGCTTATCCATTATTGAAGAATGCGAAAATTTTCTAAAAAATAAAGAAGATCACTATCTGATCACCACTTTTGAGAATCGGATATCAAAAATTGAGTCCCTTCCTGCCGAGCAGAAGAACTATTTTTGCTCTGAAAATAAGGCTGTTTTGGAAGATTATGTCTTTCCAGCCTATGAAAATGTGATCTCTACTCTAAAAGAGCTCTCTAAAACCGGAACCAATGACTGGGGTCTTTGCTTTCTGCCAGAGGGAAGAGAATATTACGTGGAATTGCTCCAAGATTGCACCGGCTGCCAGGATAGCCCGGAAGAACTTTTTGCCCGGATTGAGCAGGCAAGGCTAGAGGATATTACAGAATGTACCCTTCTTCTGGCACAAGATCCAACTCTTGCAGACAACTTAACCCAAGATCTTTCCTATAAAAATGAAGAAGAAATGATCTCTGCCCTGCAAAATGCTATGGCAGATGACTTTCCATCTCCTGTTTACTCAACCTGTGAGGTTTTGTATGTTGATCCATCCATGAAGGAAGTGCTGGCTCCTGCCTTCTATATTACTGCTCAACTGGATTCCTACGAGGAAAGTTGTATTTATATCAATAATGCCTCTTCTTATCCTGAGATTGAGTATTTTACAACAATTGCCCATGAGGGCTATCCCGGACACCTATATCAGACTATGATGACTTATGGTTATGGATTTGATCCGGTACGATCCCTTTTGGATTTTCCCGGATTTGTAGAGGGGTGGGCAACCTATGTGGAAATGATGTCTTACTACTATGCAGGTCTTTCAGAAGAAGAAGCTGGTCTTTTGCAGCATAATCAGGCGGCTACCTTGAGTCTTTATGCCTCCTCTGATATTGGAATTCACTTCTTCGGATGGGATTTGGAAGATATGATGGACTTCTGGTCTTCTTATGGTATTACCAATGCCAGTGCCATAAAAGAAATTACCGAGATTATCCTAAGTAATCCCGGTAACTATCTAAGCTATTATGTTGGTTATTTGAATTTTATGGATCTGCGGCAGCAGTTTCAAGAAGAATATGGAGATGATTTCTCTTTAAAAGCTTTCCATGAAGCCATTCTTCGAATCGGTCCTACTTCCTTTGATCTGTTGGAAAAATATATACCATTATATTATTCTCCCCAGACCTGATCCACAACTTTGTTACATTCCTCCAGAGAAAAATCAGCATCTTGCAGATTGATGAGATTTTCCTCTGCCAATTCGCTGGTATAATCGGACAGATAGTACACAGTAAATTCTTTTCCTTCTGCAACATGCGAGACAATTGGAATCGCATCGTAATCTGCAATTACTACTTCTCCGGATTCATTCCTCTCCAAAGTGACATCTGCAATACCGCCAACCATGCGGTGGGTCAGATCTCCTTTGGTGCTGGAAGTTCCATTTACGAAATTTCCAATGGAATAATACACCAACATACCATTTCCTTGTTCATCGGTTATCCACTCCACAGGCTCGATCACATGGGGATGAGTTCCAATGACCAGATCCACCCCACACTCAAAGAAAAGTTTTGTCCATTTTTCCTGTTTTGCATCGGATTCTAAGCGATATTCTGTTCCCCAATGAGGACAGACTATGGTAAAATCCGCAATACTTTCCGCTTTTTCCACATCTGCCCGTATTTTATCCTCTTTCAGATAATTCACAAGATAAGGCATATCTGACGGCGTCTTTATGCCGTTTGTTCCGTAAGTATAATTCAAAATGGCTATCTTTATTCCATTTTCCTCATAGACATAGATATCTTCATCCTGCTCCTGTTGGGACTTATTGATCCCTAGATACTCAATATCCGGGTAGTTGGTGTCCCAAAATTCCATGCAATTCATAACACCATTTTTCTTCTTGTCAAGAGCATGATTGGTAGCATGAAGGATTACATCAAATCCTGCTTTAACCTCTGCATCGCCTAACTCAGTTGGGGAATTGAAACTTGGATATCCGCTATATCCCAGTTCTTCGCCCCCTAAAATGGTCTCCTGATTCACGATGGCCAGATCCGCCTCTTCTATCGTATCCTTTACATTTTCAAATAAATGGTCAAAATTATAGGTTCCGTCCTCCTGCTTTCCAGAATTGACTACCTTCATATGCATGAGCATATCCCCTACCATAACGATCCTAAGGGAATTATCCTCTTCTTCGCTTTCTGTCTCCTGAAATTCAGTAGACTCAGTCTCATTTATTTCAGTATCCTCAGCCTTCACTATTTCAGAATTTTCAGTATTAGACGATATGCCTGATTCTCTTTCCCATACCTCTTTGGTATCTTCATTGTTCTGCATCAAAAAAGGAATCAAAAAGATCGCTCCTATAATAAGGACAATTCCTCCTATGAAAATTCCGATCAGTTTTTTAGCTTCTTTTTTCCCCATGCGTATCTCCCGACTTCTTTATCATTTTCCTTATAGTAACTGCTGGTAAATATCCCGTTTACTGACTCCCCGATCCTTCGCCACTTGCTTCATGGCTTCTTTTCGATCCATTCCCTGGGATTCATAATGATCCATATGCTCTTCCACAGTCATGCTCTCCCAGCTTGCCTGTTTCTCTTTTTCTATTTCCTTCGGGTCTTTTCCTTCCAGAACCAGAACATATTCACCTCTTGGTTCGGTCTCTTTATAATAAGTAATGATATCCTCTAAGGTACTTTGAATTTTTTCTTCATGTTTCTTGGTAAGTTCTCTACATACAGTAATCTTGCGGTTTCCCAAGGTTTTGAGCAATTCTTCCAAGGTCTTTACCAAATGATGAGGTGCCCCATACAGGATAATGGTACGAGTCTCTTCTTTTAATCCTTCTAACACTGCTGCCCGTTCTTTCTTATCTCTCGGCAAAAATGCTTCAAAAGCAAATCGTCTGGTTGGAAGCCCGGACATGGTAAGGGCTGTGATACAGGCAGCTGCACCAGGAAGAGAAGTCACAGGTACTCCCTCTTCATAACAGATCCGCACCAGATCTTCGCCCGGATCCGATATACCCGGAGTTCCGGCATCCGTGATCAAAGCGATGTTCTTTCCTTCTTTTAATTTGTTCACCAACTGATACGCCTTTTCAATCTTATTGTACTCATGATAACTGGTCATAGGCGTCTTTATCTCAAAATGATTTAATAATTTAATGGAATTTCGAGTATCCTCTGCTGCGATCAGATCTACTTCTTTTAGGGTTCGAAGTACCCGATAGGTAATATCTTCCAGATTTCCGATGGGTGTAGCACATAGATACAATGTGCCACAGGAAGCAGACTTTCTATTTTCTTCCATAACGAATTCCTCCTTCATTTCTCTTGTAAAAGGAAAACAGACAGGGGTTGCCCCTATCTGTAATTTTAATATCCATATATGTCGTATATTTCTCTAGTGTAGACTCCTGGTTTTTCATATACGATCAAAGGTTTTTCCACGGTAAGACGGCTCTTTCCGCCACGAAGTCCTTCAATCAGTACCATGTTTGGCTCCTTATCTACATAAGGATACACTAACTGCATTCTCTTCGGCTCAATATGGTATTCTATCATTTTACTAAAGATCTCCGCCAGCCGAAATGGGCGATGCACCATATAGAACCTTCCCTGAGGTCGAAGGATACGGGCACTTTCCCGAAGGATGTCCTCTAGATCACACAAGATCTCATGTCGGGCAATGGCTTTTGCGTCTCCTGGATTAGTAAGTCCGTGCTGTCCTATCATATAAGGTGGATTAGTGGTGATCACATCAAAACTACAGGCTCCGAAAATAGAAGACGCTTCTTTGATATCTCCTGTTACAATAGAAACCTTCTCTTCCAATCCATTATAAGCCACGCTGCGAGCTGCCATATCAGCACTTTCCGGCTGAATCTCCAGACCACAAAAGGATTCGCCTTCTGTTTTTGCTTCTAAAAGAATCGGGATGATACCTGTTCCTGTGCCCAGATCCAGCGCTTTCTCCCCCTTCTTTACTTTAGCAAAACCAGAGAGCAACACCGCATCCATACCAAAACAGAACCTTCCCGGATCCTGGATGATATAATATCCATTCCGGTGCAGTTCATCTAAACGTTCTGTTTCTTTTACCAGACTAGGATTCTTCATCATAGTCTGCTTTGTCTCTGCGGTAGCCTTTTCTGTCAAAATTACGTTTTCCTTTTCCATCATGTTTGTATTTTGAATGGTGGTTGTTCTTGTCATAGGAAGAATTGTTTCCTCGGTTGTTATGCTGATACTTGTCTTTTCTGTCGTACCGATTGTACTTTTCGTTTCGATCAGACTGTTCTCCTCTGTCGTTTCTGTCGTATCGGCTATTTCTATCATATCGGTCAGACTGTTCTCCGCGGTTATTTCTATCGTATCGGTCGTTCCTGTCTCCTCGATCACTTCTGTCGTATCGATCAGTCTGTTCTCCGCGGTTATTTCTATCGTATCGGTCGTTCCTGTTTCCACGATCATTTCTGTCATATCGATCGTTTCTGTCTCCTCGATCGTTTCTGTCTCCATGATCCTGTCTCTCTTGCTTCTGAACTTTCTCCTCTGCCACTCCTGGATCTTCCAGACCTTCTAATTCCTTTAATTCTTCTTCTGTTAATTTCACATCCTTACGATATGCGCGGAATTTTAATTTATCAACCGGATAATCTCTTAACTCTTTCTCTTCTCCGTTATCAATGATAACTTTTACATTCTGGCGAAGAACGCTGACAGAAGAGACTTCTCCTCTCCAGCCTTCCGGAGTAGTCACAGTATCTCCTACAGATGGGAGACGGCTGTTCAGATATTCGTAAGTCTCCTGCTCATTTTTCAGGCAACACATCAGTCTGCCGCAAACCCCTGAGATCTTAGTTGGATTTAAGGAAAGATTCTGCTCTTTCGCCATCTTAATGGAAACTGGCGCAAAATCAGCTAAATAAGTTCTACAACAAAGCTCTCTTCCACAGATTCCAACACCGCCCATCATTTTTGTCTCATCTCTGACACCAATCTGGCGAAGTTCAATTCTGGTACGGAAAACTGCTGCCAGATCTTTTACCAGATCACGGAAATCAATTCTTCCGTCTGCTGTAAAATAGAAGAGCAGCTTATTGTTATCGAAGGTATATTCTGCACTTACCAGCTTCATTTCCAGTTCGTGCTTTAAAATCTTCTCTTTACAGATAGCAAAGGCCTCTTTTGCCCTCTCTTTATTTCTCTCCATGACCTTCTCGTCTTCATCCGTTGCCACACGAAGCACCGGTTTTAAAGGCTGGATCACCTGATCGTCCTCAACATCCTTTGGTGGAATCAGAACAGTTCCCATTTCCACACCACGGGCAGTCTCCACGATTACATGCATTGCCATTTCTAAGTCGTAATCGGAAGGATCAAAGTAATAAATCTTACCTGCCTGTTGAAAACGAACTCCTACAACTTTAATCATTTCTTAATTCTCCTTTATAGTCAACAGCAGCAGCTCTATTACCAACTCAAAATTCACATTGGCATTGAGACGGACTTTGGCTTTTTCCAAAGCCTCAATGATCATCTCTAAATTACGATAAGATCGTTTTGCTGCCTGTCTTTTTATATCATAAACCTCATCCTTAAAAATGAGTTTATTTACATCGTTTGTTGCCTTGAAATATAGTACATCCCGAAACCAGATCATCATCAGATCAAAATAATCCTGTATCTCTAATTTATACTCTGTGATCTGCTTTACCGCGGCATTCATTTCATATAAGTCAATGTCATCTAACCTCTTTAACAACTGAAGCACAGATGCTTTTAATTCGTTGAAATCATCAGAAGAAGCCAGCTGAATGGCTTTTCCTACATTTCCCTGGGCGAATGCTGTGCAGATATCTGCCTGATAATCCGGTATCTGATAATGACTCATGAGGTGCTGCTTGATGGTGCTATCCCACACTGCCTTCAAGGAAAGTACCACACACCGGGACAAAATTGTCTGTAAAAAGCTGTCCGCATTGGTTGTTAAAAGCATGATAATGGCATATGCCGGTGGCTCTTCAATCGTCTTAAGAAGAGCATTCTGTGCCTGCACATTCATTTTCTCTGCTTCGTCAATGATATAGATCTTATAGCGACTGCTATAAGGCTTGATCACAATATCATTATTTACTTGACTACGAATATCATCTACACCAATAGTATTCGGCTTCTCATGAGAAACATAAATAATATCCGGCTGATTATAAGCCATTGCCTGTTTACAAGATTTACACTCCAAACATGGAGTTTTCTCTCCTGTCTCACACTGGAGGGTCATCGCAAATGCTTCCGCCAACATTCTCTTTCCAGACTTGTCCGGTCCATTGAAAATGTATGCATGAGAAACCTTGTCCATTTCAATGGCACTTTCTAAGTGCTCAATAATTTGTGCGTGTCCTATAATGTCTTTAAATCCTGCCATGATTCGCCCTCCTTTTCCGGTGGTAAGAGAGATTGCGCTTCCCGCGCTCCACATCCTCTTGATCTATCTTATATATTAAGTGAAAATATCCAGCAATAAACCTTCAATCTCCCCTATCTTCTCCAAAATAGCAATATGATCCTGCTCGTCACTAACTAATGCCGTTGCAAGTTCATCCAGATTCTGATCCACTAATCGGATAATTCCATAAACCCTGTGACGTCCCTTTCGATCAAGGAAGTTCTCACGGGAAAACTTATGGGAACGGTACACCACTTCATTCATGAATTCTTTGATCAGTCCCCGGTATCTCTTTAGATCACGGATATCCATATGCTGTGCGATTCTCTCACCTTGAAGTGTAATATCATTTAAAAGTGAATCCACCTTCGCTTGAAGCTCCGCATCGCCAATGGCACTGGCAAGTGCAAATTTAAAGGAGCCGTCACTTTTTTCGACTTTACTGCCTTCTGTGACATTCGTGACCATATTTAATTCATTAATCTTAATTGCCACTTAGGTCTCCTTTCCAGTTTCCTTAATATAGGAAACGATCTCCTCTATGGTATCCTCCAAACAATCATTGATAAACCGTTTGGTAATATTACATTCTTTCAGATTTTCTTCTGAAAAATCTGCCGCGTCACTCAAAAAGCGGCGGCACATCTCTTCATATTTCGGGATTCCCTGTCTTTCCCGGCTGATTGCCCGAAGCAATCTCTCTCCATCTTCCACTTCAATATAGATTGGAAAGACCACATCTTCTCCAAAATATCGACGGATACTCCGGTAAGTATCCAGGGTTCCGATCAATAGATAGTCTCCCTTGGACAGATCGATCTGCCCGTCATCTGCTGTAAAGTACTTCCAGCAGCCATACACGGTATCATACGCCCGCAATTCTATGATCTTATTCTGGTTCTGTAATTCTTCTGCTCTCTCATTCGTACAGAAAAAGTATTCTCTTCCGTCTTCCTCCCCTTCCCGAATAGGACGGGTGGTATAAGGAATGACTTTCCTAAGGGAAATCTCCGGTCTGTGAAACAGTTCCCGGTAGATCGTATCTTTTCCTGTGGCACTTTTGCCCATGACGCAAAATATTCTGCCCATCTTCATGCCCTGCCTCAAGTATAATGTGATCAAAATTGATCTACAATGCTGATCTGGTTCTGCTCTTTCAGTCCTTCCACGCAAAGTCCGCTGTTTATACATGTTATTAAATCAGAAATTAATTTCTCAGAAACTATTTCTCCTGGTACGATCAGTGGAATTCCTGGTGGATATAAGTAAATATAATCTCCGCTAACGGCTCCTTTTGCCTCTTCTAAAGGAATTTTTCTCTTCGGAGCATCTAAAGCTTCCCACAAATCCATCTTTTTTTCATTTTTTCTATAGATATTTTCTTCTGAAATCTCAAAATTCTCTGGGATTTCTTCCGAAATCTGGCTGTCTATCTCATTTAAAGCCTGTGCGAGACGCGATAATCCCTCTTCTGTATCCATGATAGAGGTCATTGCTAACGCGTAATTTCCTGCCGCCATTTCGAGCTCCAAGCGGAATTTTGTGCGTAACAATTTCTGTAACCCGCTTCCTGTCAGGCTTTTTGCCCCTGAAAGGATCACGATCTTGGTCTCATCATAATGAAAGGCTTGTTCTTCCTCGAAATCCCCTATGCTCAATACATGGAGATGTTTTAATTTATCTGTTTGATATTTGAACTGCTCCAGTCGTTTGTAATATGCTTGAAAGAGTTCTTTTTTCTGTTGTTCTAATAACTTAATGCACTGATCCATCCCTGCCATAAGTACATAAGATGGTGAACTGGTCTCATAGATATCTAAGAACTGCTCCACACGCTCTTTCGAGATTCGGTCGCTGCACAGATGAAGTAACGCGGTCTGGGTAAAAGATGGCAATGTCTTATGGATACTCATGATCACTGCGTCTGCCCCTAGATCGATGGCATTCTCTGGCATCCCGCACATAAATATCTCGGGATCTTCCTCTTCCAATCCCAAATGAGCACCATGTGCTTCATCTACGATCAATACCGCACCCTGTTCATGAACATAATCTGCAATGCTCTTAACGTCAGAAATAACTCCTTCGTAAGTAGGGGAGGTAATGATCACCATTTTAATATCGGGATTTTTCTCGAAGGCCTCCTTCACATCAGAAGGATCAATGTGTCCTTGAATTCCGTAAGAAGTAGGAACCGGATAGACATATACCGGGTCAAGCTCCCGAAGATAGATTCCATGATACACCGCCTTATGACAATTTCTTGCCACAAGAACCTTATCCCCTTTCTTCGTTGCCGCAGAAATAGCAGCAAGAAGTCCACAAGTGCTGCCGTTCACAAGAAAATAGCACTCTTTGCTTCCATATAAAGCAGCTGCTCTTTCTTGGGCTTCTTTTATGATCCCCTGAGGATGATGAAGATTATCAAATCCCTCAATCTCTGTTATGTCTATTTTGTATGGATTCTGAAAATCCGTTATCTGCCTCTTATGCCCTGGCATATGAAATGGATAATTATCTGAATTTCCATACTCTGTTAATTTATTCAGCATTTACCTCTTCATTGTATAACTACAGATTCAACTGCAATTATCTCCTTTATTATAATATGAAACTACTCTAAAATACAAGATTTCCCATTGGGAGATTTTCTTAAGAAAGAAAACGTCCCAGCTCCGGCATCCAGTCCTCAAAGAAAAGTTCTTCCTGACAAAAGGCCTTCCACACTGGTTCTGCAAAGGAAAGGAATAAAGTCAACACTTCTTTCCACTCTACCAATTCCTTCTTATGATTCCGCAGATATTTTTCCCAGCGTTTTCGCATATAGGTATAATCCATGTATCCCGCGATCTGAGAAACCCGTTTGAGGTTCTTCACCTTTGGTTCCTTTTTCACGAATTCTTCCATCTCATCTATGACTTTTCTTCCACTTAAAGACTGCACCTTTAAGGTCTGGTATACAATATCATAAGATTCCATATCAGAGATCAGCTCCAACCGGCTCATGATCTCATAAAAGTGCATACAGAATACATTTTCCGGTGAGTAACATTGCAGACTGACTGATTTTCCTTCTCTTGTGATATATGGGATCTCCTGCCGTACCGGATAGGGACTGCCCGCCGGGATTTCTTCTATATAAATAGATACCGGAACATTCATATCCCAAAGGGAGGCTTCCACCTGAACCAGAACCTTTCCGTTCTCTTCTATCACACGATACTTCCAATAGATCTTCGTGTCCATCGGACCAAAAAGCTCTTCCCCAAAGACTTCCATTAATTCTTTGGAAAAAGGCATTCCTGCTTCTAACAATGTTCTTAGCTGCTTATCACTTTCCACATAGTAGAATTCTAAGCGCATTTCCCGGGAACTTCTGTAAGCCTCCTGGGAAAGATCCTTGGGATTCTTCAACCAGAAAAAAGGTTCAAAAGACGAATTTACCAACTTCCGGATCAGCCGATCCACTACATACGCCTGCAGGACACTGGCAAAAGGAAGCTTCAAACTTTCGCTCAATTTCAAAAGTCCGGTCTCTTCTGCTGCATGGAGTTTCATTACAACCACACTCCTATCATGCTCTGTACTTTTTTTACAACTTTTCGCTCTCTGGCATATTCCATCAATGCGGAAATGTCTTTCTCCGGATCATTGATATATGCCATAAGAGCCGCTTTATATTGTTCCCTAGATAATTTGGATTCATATTTAAGACAATCGCAGATAAGTCGTTCTTTGTCATAAATTCCAAATTCACAACCTTCTAAGGTAATCTTGGTTGCTCCCAACTGCAGACTTTCCGGCTCTGTATAATAAGGAATGACTTTCGGATAGTCCATCTTAAAACGTGACTTAGATGTATTCTTGTCCACTGCCAAATGCCAGCCATATGGTTTCTCTTTCAAATACCCATATGCATATAATGCACTTTCCATACAGAGCATTGCATCAGGAAAGAGTTTGGAAATAAGCTGCTCTTCTGTAAAACGATCCAGACGGTCTGTATAATATCCATTCTTGATCCGAATCAGCTTTCCATTTTCCACATAATCCAAGACTCTTCTATAGTCTATCCCCAGTCCGCTTAACTGCTCCTTCTTTACGATCCCTCCGTTGTCATCCATGAAGGTTCGTATGCGATTTAAGATTTCTTCTGATGTTGTACTATCTTTATAATTCATTGGTATTTTTTCCGCTCCACTTCTTTTATTGTGGTACTTTATTACAAATTTACCCTATTTGAGGTTATATGTCAACTATGTACAACTTTTTGGAAATTTGTCCCTACTTTTCAGTAATTTTTGTTGTTTTTTGTCAGATTATGTCGTATAATATTTATAGAGACATTGGGTCTTGTCTTTTATGTCCAATTTAGGAGGAACTATGTCACAAAGAAATTCGATCCGGAAGAATCCTTCCAGAGAGACCTGTGAGAATACCATCAGACGAATTTTAATGACCGAAGTCCTAGAACATGGAAAGAATAAGCACTTCCGTTCTGCTTCGGATTTTATGAAATATTTTGAATCTCTTTATCCTGCGTCAGACGCTCTGACCAAGCAGGTACAGCGTGCAGTCAAATCCATGGATATGCCTAAGGATGACAGTGGTTACTTCATTGTAAATAAGACCACCGCCCAACATGAACAGGACAACGAGATTCGGGAATTGTTTTCCAAGGGACAGATTTCTATGACTTCATTAGAAGAATGTGAGACCGTTTTTTTGGCAGTCAAAGATCATCTTCGTTCTCACTTGATCTACTGCCTGGAGCACTCAGAAACCTTCGCTGGAAAATACGTTACCATATTAGAAACCTGTAACGGCATTATTCTGTATACTCAAAATAAGAATCAATTGATGGTTTTGCTAAATAGTCTGACAATTTAGCTTTATTTTTGTTGTGTCTGACAATAAGAAACCGACAAATTCTATATACTGAATTTGTCGGTTTTTGTATTTTTCGTCGTTTTTCTATGTCTTTTTTGTCGTTTTATATCCTTTTTAGCGGAAGAGCCTGTCTTTTTTCCTTCTTCTCCGCTTTTTCTTTCTTCTTATGGTCTGGAATCGATTTTTCTCATATCGCTTTACTTCCATATTATGACGGATCACATAAAAATTATCATAACCTTTTTTTATCAGATAGACCAGAGCTGCTAAGATCAATA
>JAGAOC010000016.1 GCA_017623935.1 Agathobacter sp.
ATAAAATCTCCGAAAGAAGACATACGGTCTGCACCTCTAGCACGGATATATGCATTTGCCAGTGGAGTAAACTCAATATCCATATCGTCTACCCAGTAGATCTTCTTCTCTACATCAGAAAGTGGAAGTCCTACTGCTGCACCTGCTGGTGAAACGTGTTTGAAAGAAGTTGCTGCTGGAAGTCCAGTAGCTTTCTTTAATTCTTTTACTAACTGCCATCCGTTAAATGCATCTAAAAAGTTAATATAACCAGCTCTTCCGCTTAATACTTTGATCGGAAGCTCGCCTTCCTGCATATAGATTCTGGAAGGTTTCTGATTTGGGTTACAACCATATTTTAATTCGTATTCCTGCATGATCTTTCTCCTTTGATTAGCAATTCTTATTTACAATACGGGATTCGTATTTTCCTGTCTCGATATCAATGAAACGAACAAATAAAGATACTTTGTTCTCTTCATTTAAGCTATTCCATACCATGTTAGTAAAGGAATCAATATCGCCATCTTCAATCTCTACCCAGGTAGGTTCTCCTTCAAAGCTTGGAAGTGGATTGCCATCTTCCATGTAAGTATGGATAAAACGTCCCTCTCCTGGAATTGGATTCTCATAAGCAAAAGTATAACGATTGCAGCTGTCTGGATTTCCATTGTTGCTCTTTAAGATGGACATTGCATAGTTGAATTTTCCATCTTCAATGTGCATAACGCCGGAAATTCTTGGTGTATAGTTTGGTCCGTCTGGCTCAAACTCTCTGGTACGAAGAGCCTGCTCAAATGTCTGCTGCTTGTCCATTAGATCATAAATAGTATCTGTCTGATCTCCGTTAGTTACAATTGTCTTGTTTCCTAAAACTCTTACTGGTGCGTAAATGATCAGACTTGGATCACTTAATTTGGATGGGTCGAAAGCCTGTGTACGGATTCCTTCTCCATCTTCTACGAAAACACGATTACGGCTGTTCTCGCTTCTTCCCATGATAAAATATGCAGTAACTGCTGTTTTACCATCTTTGGAACGTCCGATGACAATTCCTCTTCCTGGATAAGTAGTGCTGGAAATTTCTTCTTTTAAAGACATCATTTTCATGTTCTTCTACCTCACATTTATATTTTTAGGGAATGAAAATACTTCATTCCCAATATTATCTTGTATTTTAGTTCTTGAAACTATGGATTGGTGCTGGAATCCTTCCTCCGCGATTTACAAAAGCGTCACAGGAGAACTGATTTACCGGCATAATTGGTGCATATCCTAATAATCCACCAAATTCTACGATCTCTCCTACGTCTTTTCCAATAACAGGGATCAGACGGACTGCTGTGGTCTTCTGGTTGATCATTCCGATCGCCATTTCATCTGCAATGATACCGGAGATGGTGGTTGCTTTTGTGCTTCCTGGAATCGCGATCATATCAAGACCTACAGAACAAACACAGGTCATAGCCTCTAATTTTTCTAAAGTAAGGGCTCCTGCTTCTACAGCATTGATCATACCCTGATCTTCACTGACTGGGATAAAAGCTCCACTTAATCCACCTACATAGGAGGATGCCATGATTCCGCCTTTCTTTACCTGATCATTTAACAGGGCAAGAGCTGCAGTGGTTCCCGGAGCACCAGCATGTTCCAAACCGATCTCACATAAGATATCAGCTACACTGTCTCCGATCGCTGGAGTTGGAGCTAATGAAAGATCGATGATTCCGAATGGAATACCTAATTTCTTAGAAGCTTCCTTGGCTACTAACTGACCTACTCGAGTTACCTTGAAAGCTGTTTTCTTAATGGTCTCGCAGAGAACTTCAAAGTTCTCTCCTCTTACTTTGCTTAAAGCAGTCTTAACTACACCAGGGCCACTGACACCTACATTGATAATAGCATCTGCCTCCGTCACTCCGTGGAAAGCTCCTGCCATAAATGGGTTATCATCTGGTGCATTACAGAAGATAACCAGTTTAGCACAACCTAAAGAATCTAATTCTTTGGTGCACTCTGCTGTTTCTTTTACGATCTCGCCCATGAGCTTTACTGCGTCCATGTTAATTCCTGTCTTAGTGGAACCAACATTTACTGAACTACAGACAAAATCTGTAGCAGCTAATGCTCTTGGAATGGAACGGATCAAATTCTCGTCTGCTGTGGTCATTCCCTTAGAAACTAAAGCCGAATATCCACCGATAAAGTTTACTCCAACTTTCTTTGCTGCGTCGTCCAGAGTCTTTGCAATAGTAACGAAATCTTCCGGACATTTACAAGCTGCTCCACCAACTAAAGCGATCGGAGTAACTGAAATTCTCTTGTTTACGATTGGAATACAGTAATTATTCTCGATTTCTTTTCCAACTGCTACTAAGTCCTTGGCAACAGTGGTAATCTTATTATAGATCTTCTGATTCAATTTATCTAGATCAGAATCAATACAGTCAAGAAGGCTGATTCCCAGAGTAATGGTTCTTACGTCCAGATTTTCCTTCTCGATCATTTCATTGGTCTCATTTACTTCCCAAATGTTAATCATTTGCTCTTTCCTCCATTTGATGCAATGCTAGATATAGATGCAATCTTAGATACGATGCATTTTTTCAAAGATTTCTTCCTGCTGGCATTTGATAGAAACACCAATTTCTTCTCCTAATGCATCCATCTCTCTGGAAACATCACCAAATCTCTTTCTTGCATGAGCCAGATCAACGATCATCATCATGTTAAAATAACCAGATACGATGGTCTGGGAAATATCCAATACATTAGCACCATTTTCAGCAAGATATGTACATACCTTAGCAATGATACCAACGGTATCTTTTCCTACTACTGTGATAATTACTTTGTTCATTGTCTTTTCCATAATCGTCTCCTTTTATTCTGCGCGGATCACTGGGGAAACCGCATCTCTTTTTGCTACATACATAGGAAAATCCTCTGCTTTGTAAGGATTATCTCCCATGGTAACTTCCAATCGCACTGTTTCATATGCCAGTTCTTCGTAATTATTCTCTTTACTTAAATGTCCCAGCATAATAGTGCCAAATCTATCATGAAGAAGCTCACAGAGTAACTGCCCGCTTCTTTCATTTGACAAATGCCCCCTGTCTCCAAGGATTCTCTGCTTCAGAGGATAAGGATATGCTCCGGTCTGTAGCATATGTATATCATGATTCGCTTCTAATAATAATGCATCAAGATTCTGCAATTCGTCAACTATATTCTGCTCATATGTGCCCAGATCTGTTACCACTGCCATTTTTTTCTCACCACAGGTCACTTTATAGGACACCGGTTCTGCTGCATCATGGGAAATCGGGATCGGTTTGATGTTCAGATCCCCAATGGTAAATTCCTTTCCTCCTTCAATGGGACGAAACAGGCTTTCATCGATCTTTCCAACAGATTTGCAGTTCTTTACGGCATTTATGGTTCCCGGCGTACCGTACAAAGGGATTCCGTACCGTCTTGCCAGAACACCTAATCCTGCAATATGATCGATATGCTCATGGGTGATCAAAATTCCCTGCATATCCTCACATTTTAGATCAATGGAATTTAAACCGTTTTCAATTCGTTTTCCACTGATTCCCGCATCCACAAGCACGTGGGTCTCTAAAGAGCCCACACAGATACAGTTTCCACTGCTTCCGCTTGCAATACTGCATAATTCTAACATATTATTTCTCTTTCCAATATAATTCTATTTTATCTCCATGGTGGATTTCCTGAGCAAACTGCGCATTTTCTCCATTTACAATGGTTGCGATGGCTCTGCCTCCTCCTGCTGTCAGGTCAAAAGTGATCCTGTCAAAAATATCTACGAAGATATAACTTTTCTTACCTGATAAAGGAACTGGCTCGTTATTGACAAATACAATGATCTGCGTGTCGTCTACAGTCTCTTCCACTACTGCCTGAGTTGCTTTCTGTACTGTACTTTCAGTCACATCTTCTGCCCCAGTGGTCTCTGTTTCGACGCTGGAAGCTGGACTGGCTGGATCTGCTTCTCTTGGGGCACTCTCTGCTCCCAAGATCTCTGCTCCATCACTGGAAACTGTGCTGGATGGATCTGCTTCTCCTGGGACACTCTCTGCTCCCAAGATCTCTGCTCCAACGCCGGAAGCTGTGCCAGATGACTCTGCTGCTTTCACAGCGCTCTCTTTTCCTACCAGGCTGCTCTGGTCTGCCTTAAGATCAGAGGTTATGTTATCTACACCTCTTACTTCTTGTGCTTCCGCTGCTCCTGCATATACACCCTGGGCAGATACCTCTTCCATATTTCCTTTATATACTGTTCCGCTGGCAATCTCATCTTCTTTTGTAATATAAGAAGTCGCCTCCGGCACATAAGTATCATCTGTGGTCCAGTCAATATTGAAATTCTCGTACACCAGACTGTCCATAGTAGCTTCTCTGTTATTGACCATGATCTGATGGCTCAAGTCCACCTTCACATCCATAAACTCAGCCACCTGGCTTACCGTGTAGAAACTTCTGGTCTCGATCATATCTCCTTCTTTGATCTCATAAGAGCCAGGCTCTAAACTTCCGTTAACCTCTACGAATTTTGGACAGGTAATATGACGTCCATTGACAAAGAATGAAACTGTAGCTGTATTGTATTCCTCTAACTGCTCAATACGATATACTGCTGCCTCTCCTGCTGTAGAAGGAGTAATGACGATCTCACAGTTTGGCTCTAACGGAGTATTGATATTCGCCGGAGCATCATTCATCATAACGCAAGCTGGTTCTCCAGCCTCACCTCTGGCAATCCTTGTAACACCATTCACAGTAAAGTTGATCGGAGTTCCACGTTTCGGGAATAACTGATCATTCGGGAATCCAGCCTGTAATGCTGCATCCACAATGGTCAGACGGTTGTTGTCATAGAGTTTTAACCGTTCTCCATTGAATTTGACCATAATAAAGTTATTCTTCTGCTCAAAGAAATTCAAACAGATTCCGATCGGTGTAACCAAAAGTGGATCTTTCTTAATATCCTTCTGCTGGAAGATAACTTCTTTTAATACCTCTTCTCCACGAAGGGCAACTCGTTCACCGGCAATCTCTAATTTCTCTGCCAGCATTTCTGTAAATCCATGGACTTTTCCACCACCACCTACTACGAAGCAGGCACTGACTGTCTGATTTCCATTTAATTCCATGATCTTATTAGAGACTTCTGTGGTGATCTTATCCACTACAGGATCTAACAGTTCCCAAACTTCCTTTGATGGGATCGTATGGGTGATCGTCATAATATCTTCAAATGTAACTTTATCTTCTATGGTAGAAGTTCTCTTGATCATTTCCGCTGTCTTAAAATCCACCAGATAATGCTGAACCAGAACTTCTGTTAATTCGTCTCCCGCATATGGGATCATGCCATATGCAATGATGCTTCCATCTCTAGTAATGGAAATATCGGAGGTTCCTGCTCCAACATCCACCAGCGCGATATTTAACATTCGGAAAGTCTCCGGAATCGCCACATTGATTGCGGCAATAGGCTCTAAGGTCATATTTGCAACGGTAAGCCCAGCCAGACCTACTGCGGAATACAATCCATCTACAACATCTTCTGGAAGGAAAGTTACAATGATGTCTTCTCCGATCTTGTGAGCTTTATGACCTTCTAAGCTGATAAATACTTCATCGTTCAGATAGTATTTTACAACGGAATATCCTACACAGTAAAATTTATATTTGGTATCATTTTTTTCTTTTAAGATCTCTTGTGCTTTCTCCACACCTAAGAGATTTAAAGTATGTAAATCCTCTCCAGTAATGATACTCTCTTCTGGGTATTCATATTCAATATGAGTCGTAACTGTCTTAAGAACTCGTCCCGCAGCAGCAATACATACTTCGGTCAAAGGCTCCCCAATCTGTCTTTCCAGTTCTGCCTTTACAACTCCAATAGTCTTTCCTACCCTGCCGATATCGTGAATCTGTCCATCCAGCATATCTCTAGTCTGATGTTCCTTGACATGCTGTGCGATCACAACGAACTCGTCATCTTCTGTAAGATATCCTACAGTTCCCACTACATTACGGGTTCCAATATCTAATCCAAATACATTACTCATGAGCGTATCTCCTTAATGCGTTCTCAATCTGAGCGGCACTTTCTTCAAAAGTACCGTTATTATCAATTACGAACTGGCAGGCTTTCCTATACTCCTCTTCTGAAAGCTGGCTTGCCAGAATATTGTCTATCTTCTCGTCGGAATATCCTCTGGATTCCTTCAATCTTAATCTTCTAATATTGCTGTCTGTATAAATATACCAGAGTTCATCACAAATTTCATTATATTTTTCTTCAATTAATAATGCAGCCTCTAAGATCAGAAGATCCAGTTCGCCTTTTTCTGACTCCAGCTTCTGCTGCTGCCGCACATATTCTTTTACTGCCGGGTGCACAATGCCATTTAGACGATCCCTTTTATCTGGGTCAGAAAAGATCATTTTTCCCAAGGCTTCCTTATCAAAATGACCATCTTCCTGCCATATAGGCTCACTGGCAAATTCCTTCCGAAGAGCTTCGTAACAATCCGTTCCGGGTTCCATGAGAAAATGCGCAATCTCATCCGCCAGCATGACTTTGGTTCTGGGCTTTTGCTCAAGATAGGAAAGGATGGCGGATTTTCCTGCCCCCACACCTCCGGTAACTCCAATAAATCTCATAGTAATTTCCTTTATACAAACTTATATTTCATAACATCTGGTCAAAGCAGTTAATGCGCTTCGTACCAGTTATAACCACATTCTGTCCCCACTTCCATCTCCACAGATAAGGAAACTGCTCCTGCCATTTCCTCCTCTAACAAAGCGATGACTGCATCTTTTTCTGATTCTGCTGTCTCGATCAAAAGTTCATCATGTACCTGTAAGATCAGTCTGGAAGCAAAACCTTCCCGGATCAACCGATCGTGAACCCGGATCATAGCGATCTTAATGATATCTGCCGCAGTTCCCTGAATTGGAGAATTCATGGCGATTCGCTCACCAAACTGTTTCTGCATGAAATTGCTGGATGACAGTTCTGGAATCGGGCGAATTCTGCCAAACATAGTAGAAATTGCGCCTTTTTCCTTGGCATCTGCTACAGCTTTATCTAAAAACTCTTTGATCTTTGGATAAGTCTCAAAATACCGATCAATATACTCCTGCGCCTCTTTTCGGCTGATATTGAGATCCTGACTTAAGCCAAAAGCGCTGATTCCATACACAATACCAAAGTTTACGGCTTTAGCATTTCTTCTCTGAAGATCTGTTACTTCTTCAAATGGCACATGGAATACCTGAGAAGCAGTGGTTCTGTGAATATCCTGTTTCTGTTTGAAGGCATGGATCAAATTCTCATCCCCTGACATATGGGCTAGCACCCGAAGTTCGATCTGGGAATAATCGGAATCCACAAAGAGATTGCCCGGCATTGGATGAAATACCTTACGGATCATTTTTCCCAGTTCGATACGGATTGGGATGTTCTGTAAGTTCGGATCCGTGCTGCTCAGTCTTCCTGTAGCTGTAATGGTCTGGTTAAAAGTGGTATGCACCTTGCCATTTTCATCTACAAACTGCAGTAATCCATCTGCATAGGTGGATTTTAATTTTGCCAACTGACGATACTCCAAAATATCTGATACGATCGGGTAATCCGGCGCCAGTTTCTCTAACACTTCTGCGGAAGTAGAATAGCCTGTCTTAGTCTTCTTTCCATTTGGAAGCTGCATTTTTTCAAAAAGGATCACTCCCAACTGTTTTGGAGAATTGATGTTAAATTCCTCTCCTGCCTGGGCATAGATCTTTTCTTCCAATTCCTTGATGGAAACAGATAACTTCTCACCGTATTCTTTTAAGGCCTCTGCATCCATACAGATTCCTTCTTTTTCCATGTCAGAAAGCACAAAAACCAGAGGCATTTCCATATCCCGGAATAAAGCCTCCATCTTCTTCTCTTTTAATTCTTCTAAAAGTACCGGGGCAGCTTTCCAATTGATATATCCTTCAAAACACGCCCATTTTACGGTCTTCTCGAAATCTTCTTCATAAGCCTTAGCAAAAGGCTTCTTGCCTAAAATGTCTTCTCTGGAAGGCACCATAAGTCCCAAATGATCTTTTGCGATATCCTCATAAGGATAAGATCCTTTTAACGGATTTAGCAAGTAGGCAGCCACCGTCACATCGAAATAAGTCCTTCTTACGTCTTCATACCACTGCCAATTTTCGGAAATATCCCTTCCTTCAAATACATCTAGTGATTGTAACACAGATTTCACGTCTGTGGCAATCCTTGTTGTGGTGGAAAGTTCATAAAATTTCTGATTCATGTATTCACAGGTCAGATCCTCTCCCATCTGGAAGAAATAAATATCTTCCTCGGAAAATACTAATACAAAGGCTTCATACTGATTCTTCCCAGCAGAACCCAGCACAGAAAATGAGATTGCCTTGCCTTCTGCCTTTGCCCAGATCTGATCTGCCTCTTCTCTTGTACTTACCACAGTAAAATGCTCTTCTGCATTATTCTTTGGTACATCCACCTGAAAACGATTCAGCAGATTCTTAAATTCTAATTCCTTGCATAACAGATATGCCTCTTTTGTATAAAGAGCAGCATTATCTTCTAACTTTGCCTTAGAAAATTCATATTCTACCGGCGCATTCGTATCAATGGTAGCAAGAGTCTTACTCATAACTGCCTGTTCCCAGAATTCTACGATATTCTTTCCTGCCCGAGGCGGTTTGACAGTCTCGGCATTTTCATGGACAGCCTCAATGCTTCCATACTGGGCGATCAAAGCAGTTGCTGTCTTCTCGCCAATTCCAGGGACTCCCGGAATATTATCCGCAGTATCTCCCATTAATGCCTTCACATCAATAAATTCCTTCGGAGTTACCAGATAGCGTTCTTTCACATCTGCCGCATAATAATTCTCGATCTCTGTTCCTGTCTTCTTGGTCTTTGGAATCCGGATCTGCACATGCTCTGTTGCCAACTGTAACAGATCTCGGTCACCGGATACTACGGAGACTTCTATTCCCTCTTTTTCTGCTTTTCCTGCTATGGTGCCTAAAACATCATCCGCTTCGTAGCCTTCCATTTCCACAATGCAGACCCCCATAGCCTGTAACATCTGTTTCATAAGAGGAACCTGCTGCCGCAGTTCATCTGCCATAGGCTTTCTGGTTCCCTTATATCCATCGAACATTTTATGACGGAAAGTTGGGGCATGGACATCAAAAGCCACCGTAAGATAATCCGGTTTTTCTTCTTCTAAAATTTTAAAAAGGATGTTTAAAAATCCATAGACTGCATTGGTATGGACGCCTTGGGAATTGGTCAGATCCGGCAATCCAAAAAATGCTCTGTTCAAAATACTGTGTCCATCAATCAAGACTAACTTTTCGCTCATAAAATATCTCTTTTCTTCTTTTATTCAAAGCGGCAATTATATACCTTTCCTATCAACTGCTCATATATGAGTTTTCGTGTTAGATAGCTCTTGTATATTCTTTCAGCCACTTTGCTTCCTCTTCTTCTAAAAGAGGGGCTACCACTTCATATACCTTAGCATGATATTCATTCAAATACCTGCGTTCCTTCTCTGTCATCTGCTCCGGTGCCAGAGCATCCAGATCAATTGGTACATAAGTGATATTTTCAAAACACATAAACTGACCATATTCGTTCTTCTCAGCTTTCATACAGATCAATTCATTTTCCGTACGGATTCCGTACTTTCCTTCCCGATAGATTCCCGGCTCGTCTGTAGTGATCATACCTTCTTCTAAGACCGCTGCAGCATTTCTTCCCGCCCCGTTCCTCCAACGAAAAGCATTCGGTCCTTCGTGGACATTTAATATATATCCTACTCCATGACCGGTTCCATGTTTATAATCAAGGCCTGCTTCCCACAAAGGTTCTCTTGCCAAAATATCCAGATTCACTCCTGTACATCCATACAGAAAACGGGCATTTGCCAGATTCATATTCGCACGACAGACCCTTGTAAAATCGGCTCTCATATCTTCTGTAACTTCGCCTAAAGCAAATGTTCTGGTAATATCCGTGGTTCCTTCCAGATAGTGACCGCCGGAATCTACCAAAAGCAGCCCTTGTGGTCTTAACTCCACATCCGACTCTTCTGTTGCTGCATAGTGCACGATAGCTCCATGATCTGCATAACCACAGATGGTCTCAAAACTAAGCTCGATAAAACCATCCTGCTGTTTTCTCAACGCTTCCAAATGATCCGCAACCGAAATCTCCGTCATAGGGATCTTTCCCACATTAGATTTCAACCAGTACATAAATCTACACATCGCCACAGCGTCTTTGATATGAGCATTTCTGGTATTTTGCACTTCTATCTGATTCTTTAGGGCTCTCATCAGCACAGAAGGATCTCTCTCATCTATTACTTTCACAGACTTCGGGAGGCTGTTACAGATTCTGTAATTGGCCACTTCTCGATCTATCAGAACTCTATGTCCATCCCCAAGGGCTCCTATATAGTTATAAAAACTCTCATAAGGCATTGTAGTGATATGATGATCCTCTAAGTATGCCCGAATCTCTTCTGTTATAACCTGCTCCTGTACAAACCAGATGCATTTTTCCTTAGTCAGCGCCAGATAGGAAAGAACGACTGGCACATAAGAAATGTCATTTCCTCTGATATTTAAGATCCAGCAGATATCGTAAAGGGAAGAGATCAGATGAATATCGGCTTTTTTCTCTTCCATGACCTTTCGGATGTCCGCAAGCTTGTCCCCAGTGGATCTTCCGGAATATTGCTCTTTCAATATCCAAACTGGTTCTTGTGGCATGGTAGGACGATCCTCCCAGATCAGATCCACCAGATCTTCTTCTACCTGTAAAGTACCGTTTTTCTCGGAAACTATCTCTTCTAATTCCTGTCCCCAGAAACCACTTATGACTCTTCCGTCAAAGCCTAACGTCTCACCTTCCTGTAAGGTCTTTTCGAGATATTCATTGACTGTAGGGACACCTTCTTCTCCCATTCGATACAAAGTTACCGTAGTTCCTTCCAACTGCTTAGCTGCCTGAACAAAATATCTTCCATCTGTCCAAAGCCCCGCTTCTGTCATAGTAATGACTGCAGTTCCCGCAGACCCTGTAAATCCCGTGACGTATTCTCTTGTTTTAAAATGATCTCCTACATATTCAGAATCATGGAAATCCGAAGTCGGCACTACATAAATGGCGATATTTCGTTTCGCCATCTCCTGTCTTAATCGCTCTAAACGCTGTGGTATCACAGGTTAGCCCTCCTTCATCTCAAAGAACTTGGTATCTAATTCAGGATAAGACCGTTTCAATGAGATCGGCTTTCCTGCTCTATTTAAAAAGCAGTGGCTGCTGGTAGCCGTTGTACGAAGCTCGCCGGTCTCTTTATCGTACATGCTATATTCCACTTCTAACTTAATTCCTGTATATTTCTTGATCTTCGTCTCAATTACAACTACATCATCAAAATGAACCATACTCCGATAATTCACATTAACGGATAATACCGGGCTGATGATCTCCATAGCTTCCATCTGCTTGTAATTCAGACCAATCTGATCCATAAAGTCCATTCTGGCTTCTTCCATCCACTTAATGTAGTTAGAATGATGAATGATCCCCATCTGATCAGTCTCATAATATTTGGCGTGATGTTCGTAAGGGCGGATCCGAATTGCTTCCCTCTGTCCTTGTACCTGTAATTCCTGTTTTGACATATTTATCCCTCCGATTCTCTTGTATTGCTTTTTAGCCATCTTATATTATGACACAAGGGGAGGGGAAATTCAATGAAACTTTGATTAACTTTCAGATTCTTCCATCATTTCTTTGTAATCCTGTTCGTCTGCAAATAAAACGTATCTTCCATCCACGTATCCCATGTAACCGCTTTCAATATAATAACCTTTCATGTGGTGTCTCCTTTTATCTTGTTTTCTTTGATAAAAACCTTGAATGAAATACTAAACCTTAACTGAAACATCGTCTGATTGCATGAAATTGATTTTTGCCCCCAAATTCATTCTTTTATAGGGTTCTTTCTTTCCAGAAAAGTGCTATAATAAGCATATTCCAGACAGCAGATATAT
>JAGAOC010000017.1 GCA_017623935.1 Agathobacter sp.
CACTTGCCATCTTGCTAATTGTGAAAAAACACCCCACCTGTTACAATATGCCTATCTTAACAAAAGGAAGGTTTCCAATGAAATATACGATACAAAAAATCCTACAAGGAGAAGATGAGGTCATATTAAGGTATCAGACCATGACTCCGGAAGTCGAGCGGGTCTATTACTTTTTAAATGGAATGCAGCAAAAACTCATAGGCTGGAATGAAAAAACGCAGGTTGTTTTGGAATTGTCCCAGATCTTATATATCGAGAGTGTGGATGGAAAAACTTTTGCGTATACCGAAAAGGAAGTGTTGCGCATGGATCATTCTCTGAATCGGTTAGAGACGATCTTAAGTGATATTAATTTCTTTCGCTGCAGCAAATCCATGATCATTAATATCGATAAAGTAGAACGTTTAAAGAGTCTTCCGTCTAATCGGATTGATGCAGTTATGCGTAATGGAGAACATATTTTAATATCCAGAACCTATGCGTCAGATTTTAGAAAAAGATTAAGAGGAGGTAGAGAGAATGAGTAAGCGGCGAAAGAGAATATCCGCACTGGAAAAATATTTAACCATAGAGATCGGAATTGAATTTAAAGCCTGCCTCTATTTCTTTTGCATTTTGTTTTTCTATTCTATGTACCGGCTGATCGGAGGTAATTTGGAAGCCAGCATTATCCATATGGCAGAGATGATATTTCTTACCTATGGAATAGGTTATTTACAGGTTTTAGTTTTGGATAATTTTGACGAGGGAGAGCGCTTAGGGGGAAAAGAAATCTGCTATATCCTGCTTTGCACTTTGATCTATGTGGGAATTTCCTTTTGGGGAAAATGGTTTGACAGGAATCTGGCTGTTACTGTGGGCTATTTTTGTTACATGGTGTTCGCTTATATCTGCGCCTTTTTGGTGTACAAGTTAAAACGTGAAATTGATGGCAAAATATTAAATGAAGATTTAAAAGCGTTTCAGGAGAGAGATAAATATGAAAAATGTGATAGAGATTGATCATCTAACAAAGAATTATGGGAAAAATCGTGGAGTTTCTGATGTGAGTTTTCAAGTACGAGAGGGCGAGATCTTCGGTTTTTTAGGACAAAATGGAGCAGGAAAATCCACTACAATCCGTTCCATGCTGGGCTTGATCCAGTTTGAAAAAGGACAGATTCAGATCTTAGGGAAAGATATTCAGAAAAACCAGCAGGAAATCTTAAGTGAAATTGGATATATGCCTTCGGAAGCCATGTTTTATCCTTCGATGAAAGTCAAAGATGTGATCAAGATGGCTGCAGATGTCCGGAAAAAGGATTGCAGCAGCGAGGCAGCAAAATTATGTGAAAGGCTTCAAGTTGATACAGATAAAAAGATCAGTGAATTATCTTTGGGAAACCGTAAGAAAGTCAGTATCGTATGTGCTATGCAGCATAGACCGGGATTATTTGTGTTTGATGAGCCTACCAGCGGATTAGATCCTTTGATGCAGACCGAATTCTTTCAACTGATCCGGGAGTATGTAAAGGAGGGAGCAACCTGTATGCTCTCTACCCATGTCCTTTCTGAGATCAAAAGCCATTGTGACCGGGTGGCAATCATGAAAGAAGGAAGATTACAATGTGTAGATGAGGTGGCAAATTTAACGAAGTCCAATGCCAAAAGGATCCGTATGGTCAAAGATGGAAAACAGGAAGAGTTTATCTTTGATGGAAATATGAATCAACTGCTTAGGGAATTAGCAGAGCATGATATCTCTGACATTTTGATCGAAGAGCCATCTTTAGAGGAGATCTTTATGCATTTTTACACTACAGAAAAATAAATTGGATTCTATCAAAAGAGGGAGAGTTATTATGTATACCATCTATAAACATGAAGTAAAAAGTTATATAAAAAGTTTACTGATCTGGGCGGTTTGCGTGGGAGGAATGGGCTTTGCCTGTGTTCTGCTGTATTCCACCATGGCAGATAGCATGGGAGATATGGCAGAGAGTTTTTCTAATATGGGAGCTTTTTCTGATGCGTTCGGAATGAGTCAGTTGAGTATTGCTACTTTGGCAGGATTTTATGCAACAGAAGTGGGAACGATCCACAGTCTCGGAGGAGCAATGTTTGCGGCGGTGATCGCGACTTGTATGTTGTCGAAAGAGGAGGATGGGCATACAAGTGAATTTTTATTTACTTTGCCCATTACCAGAGAAAAGGTAGTAACAGCAAAAGGCTGTGCGGTCATTACCCATATTTTTCTGTTTAATCTTTTGTGTGTTGGATTTTATCTGCTGGGAGTGATGATCTTAGGAGAAGAAATGCCTTTACAGGAATTCTTTTTGTATCATATCATGCAGTTTTTTATGCATTTGGAAGTGGCAGCAATCTGTTATGCCATATCTGCTTTTATGAAAAAGAATAAATTAGGAGTAGGACTAGGGATTGTATTATTGTTATACGCTTATGATCTAATAGCAAGAGTGATTCCGGATCTGTCTGATTCAAAAGTGATCAGTCCTTTTTCAGTGGCGAATGCTTCAGAGATCTTTAGCACCGGGGAAATAGAAAAAACAGCGGCAATCATTGCTGCCGCTGTTCTTATAGTCAGTATCTGCATTGCGTATATGGGATATACCAAACGAGATCTGGCGTCTTAGTTTTTATTTTTCAAAGCTAAAAGTATTTGGCTGGTTCTGATTATAACGCAGATTTAAGAAGCCGTATAAGTTATTGCGGAACAGACTGCTCAGATCATCAGAGTAACCGAAAATTGTCTGTGGACACAACTGCTCAAGATTGTATAAGTGTTCACGGGCAATGTTTTCATTTTTTACGGAAACAGACTGAACGCTGCCGTCTGTAAAGCATAACATCAGAGCGTAGGATCTGCTTACAGTAATAAAATACTGTTTATGGTTTGTGGTCTGTAAGTATGCCCAGCAAAGTTTTGGTGTTTCTCCAAAAATAGTGGTGGAGCCCATGCTTCCACAGATGAAATCCTGATTGTAACGAAGTCCGTCTTTTTCTGGTGTATTTGCAAGGAAATCTTCAACTTTCTGGAGTGCTAATTCAGGAGAAGCACTGCGGGCAACATATTGCTTAATGGACTTCTGATAGTGTCCAGTCAGAGCCATGATAAGCGGGATCAGTCCACACAGGAAGAAGAATAAGAAAAGGAGGATCATAATAACAAGATCCATAGTATCATAAGAACCGTAGGTTCCGATCTCTAAATAATATGGGAGATACATTTCCTGTTCTTCATCTGTCAAGCTGTACCAGCCGATCGCTTCATGATAGTATCTCAGAGAATCAGAAGGCATAGCTTTGATCGTTCCTTTTACCTCATACTGATAAGCTTCTAATTTGCTATAATCTGCATCTTCATCTTCCAGATAATCCCAGCTGGCTTCTTCCAAAGCGTCAGCAGCATCCATATCATCATATTCTGCACGAAGTCCTAAGAAATAGTAGTCATCTGCGTCGATCACATATTCTCTTGCAACAACACTGCTGCCGGAAGTCTCTTCGCAGTAGCAACCATAGATACCGTAAATAGTACCGCTAACATACAGGCCTTCTACGTCTTTCGTAAAATCTACATCTTCAATCGGAGTAGGTTTCTGAAATGCGGTGATCAGGGATTTAAGTCCTACACCCAGGATTCCAGCTGCTACGATCCAGACAATAATGATCACCACAATATTGGTCTTCAAACTCTTCATCTTTAATTGTTTCATTGTATTTTCCCTTTCTACGTAACATAAAAAAATATTTTGAAAATCAAAGGAATCATACTATACCGAATAATCCGGGTCAATGCCGTTGATTAAAAAAGGCGAAAAAAAGCGAAAATTTGGTAAAAATGACAAGAAAACAAACAAATAAGATCATTTAGACTTGAAAACCATAGAAGTAACAGAAACATGAAAGTGACAAAAATATGGAAGTAACAATTGATTATAAAACAGTAAAATAGTACAATGAAAATAGTTGTGATTTGGGAAAAGGAGATCGAGGTATGAGTATTTACTTTGATGAGGAGAAGAAACTGTTTAAATTAGATACAGACCATACCAGCTACGTGATCGGTCTGTCAGAAGAAGGGTATTTAGGACACGCTTATTATGGAAAGCGCTTAAAGGATCTTGGGGGAAAATATCTTCTTCGTATGGAAGAGACTCCATATACTCCAATGACAAATAAAAGAGAAAAATCCGGATTTTTAGATTGTTTTCCTATGGAATATTCCACTGGTGGGATCGGGGACTATAGAGAAAGCTGTTTAAATGTCAGGAATGAACAAGGCTGTGTGGGAGCTGAATTTTTCTATTCCAGTCATGAGATTAGGAAGGGCAAACCAAAGTTAGAGGGGCTTCCGGCTTCTTTTGGAACAGAAGAGGAGGTAGAGACTTTACGGATCATCTGTAAGGATGCTATTTTAGGATTAGAAGTGGAGCTGATGTATTCTGTTTTTGCAGAAACGGATGTTATAACAAGAAGTGTCAGACTGCAAAATACCGGAACAGAGACTTTATATCTGGACAAAGTATACAGTGCCTGTCTGGATATGGATAATCGGGATTTTGAGATGGTAAGCCTTTTTGGATCCTGGGGAAGAGAACGGCATATGCAAAGAGGAAGTGTCCGCTATGGTAAGCAGATGGTTTCTTCTATATGTGGAAAATCCAGTCACCAGGAACATCCATTTATGGCATTGGTAACGCCGGATGCGAACCAGGAACATGGGGAAGTGTATGCCATGAATTTTGTATATTCCGGCAATTTTATCGCTCAGGCGGAGTTAAGCCAGTTCGATCAGGTTCGTATGGTAATGGGAATCCATTCGGAGCAATTCTGCTGGAAATTGATCCCAGGGGCGTCTTTTCAAGCACCGGAAGCAGTCTTAGTGTATTCGGCAGAAGGACTTGGAAAAATGACCAGATCCTTCCATGATTTTTACAGAAAACATCTGATCCGAAGCCCTTACAAATATAAAAAGCGTCCGGTTCTCATTAATAACTGGGAAGCTACATATTTTGATTTTAACACAGAAAAATTACTGGATATCGCAAGAGAAGCAAAACGCTGTGGAATCGAAATGCTAGTCATGGATGATGGCTGGTTTGGAAAAAGAAACGGGGATGACAGTTCTCTTGGAGATTGGACAGTAAACGAAGAGAAGATTACCGGAGGATTGCCGGAATTAGTACGAAAAGTCAATGAGATAGGCTTGGAATTTGGAATCTGGTTTGAGCCGGAAATGATCTCACCGGATTCCCAGTTATACCGGGAGCATCCGGACTGGGCTCTTCAGATCCAAGGCAGAGAAGCGACTCAGATCCGGACACAGTATGTATTGGACATTACCCGAAAAGAAGTAAGAGATTATGCTTATGAATGTGTAGCAAAGATCTTAAGGAGTGCGCCTATTTCCTATGTAAAATGGGATATGAACCGGCAGCTTACAGATATGGGAAGTTATTCTTTGGCATCAGACCAGCAGCAGGAATTATTCCACCGTTATGTGCTGGCTCTCTATGAGATGCAGGAGAGATTGACCCAGGAATTCCCGAATCTGCTTTTAGAAAATTGTTCCGGTGGTGGCGCCAGATTTGATCCGGGAATGCTTTATTACAGTCCTCAGATCTGGTGTACCGATGATACGGATGCCATCGAACGTCTGAGAATTCAGGAAGGAACAGCTTTGGTTTATCCTTTATCGGTTATGGGGGCTCATGTCAGCGACTGCCCAAATCATGCAGTAGGAAGAACAACACCTTTTATGACAAGAGGCCATGTGGCGTTGGCTGGAACTTTCGGTTATGAATTAGATATTACAAAGATCTCGGAGGAAGAAAGAGAGCAGATTCCGGAGCAGGTAGAACTTTATCGTAAATATCACCATCTGATCCAGACGGGAGATTACTATCGGATCGCCTCCTGGTCAGACCGAAAACCTTATGATTGCTGGGAAGTGGCGGCAAAAGATGCTTCCGAGATCCTAGTCACTTATGTACAGGTGTTAGGAAGGACTAACACCCATAGCAGAAATATTCGATTAAAAGGATTAGATCCTTTGGCACAGTATCGATTAGAAGACACAGATGAGATCTATATCGGCGAAGAATTATTAAACTGTGGTTTTTTGGTGCGGGATGTATTTGGCGATTTCCAGAGCAGACTGTTCCATTTTATAAAATGCAATTAAAAAATAAGATCAGAAAAACTATTTTGATGAAAGGAGATATTAAATAGTGAGTAGTATGTTTAAAGGAGATACTCCTTTTTATCAGGTCCTTACAAAACTTTTTGATGTAATACTGTTGAATGCACTTTTTGTTATTTGTTGTATTCCTGTTGTTACGATAGGATCCTCCATGACCGCACTATATTATATGACAATGAAAATGATCAAAGATGAGGAACCGGGGATCATAAAAGGATTTTTTAGAGCTTTTAAAGAGAATTTTAAGCAATCCTTCCCGATGACCCTTTTACTCCTTCTGATGGCAGTGATCCTAGGAGGGGATCTGTATATTTTGGGCAATTCTGAAAGTTCCTATAATACGATCCTGTTCGGCGGAGGTGTAGTACTCCTTATGATCGTTGCAGCCATTGCCAGTTACGCATTTCCAATGCTGGCCAGATTTGAAAATACCGTGAAAAATACCCTTACTAATGCTGCAAAATTAGCATTGGCGTATTTACCATATACGGCGATCTTCTTGCTGGTAAATGTTGGACCGATCGTGTGGTTTATCCTATCACCGGAGACTTTTTCACATGTATTCAAGATCTGGATCTGTATTGGAATCGGAGGCGGAGCCTATTTGAATTCCATTTTCCTGCTTCGTATTTTTGAGAAACTTACACCAGATGAGGAGCAGACGGTAGAATAACTACATATCCTAAAAAACTGCGCAGCATGAAGATACGTGCTGCGCAGTTTTGTTTATCATACAGTCTTATGATTGTACAGTCTCATTAATCATACAGTCTTATTTATTCTGCAGGTGCATAAGTATTGCAAAAGATATCCTTTGAGATAATATAAACATCATGTAGGTCATCGGCTCTAACGGCTAGATAATCGCCCGGATTTCCGGACATATAGGTTTCTTCATACCAGGCAGTAAAGACATGGGCTCTGTGGTCTATTGGACGGGCATATATGGAAGTTCCACCGGTGGAGACACAGGATCGGGCATAAGGAATCAGAGAGATAGAAGTTCCTTCGATGGACTCCCGGACGGAAGGTTCATATTCACCGCTAAACCTATAAGGTTCATCTTTGTACACATAACTTTTTTCGAATTTCTCTTTATGGATCGGATAGACTTCGCCGCAGATCCCGATCATGATGTACATATCATTTTCCACTTCAACATCTAAGTCACCCTCTAAGGTACGCAGATGAATGTTGGTTCCAACCGAAAATAGATCGGTTATCTTTACATAGCCTAGGCTTAATGGGAGTTTGTGATATTTTTTCATGAGAGAAAGATCTGCAAGATATTCTTTTGCGTAAATGATCTCCATAGTTGAAAAATATTGTTCTAATCGTGCGTTCATAAAGCTGCTGATGTCATTGTCTTTGCAAGGCAGGTTCCCCTTGGAGATAAATCCGCCGGCTTTGATCAGATGACCACCACCGGAACCGATTCCTTCTGTAACGGTCTGAACCATTTCACAGGCCTTCACTTCTTTGATACAGCTTCGGACAGAAAGTTTCACGCCCGGATCTAGAACACTGTAAACAAGACAGGTATCTACCACATCCACTTCTAAGATAAGATCACTGATCATACCTAAAATATTCGGGTCGCAAGGCTCTGCCTGAACCACTGCAAAGCGGTAGGTTTCATTATAGCGATAATCGATCAGTGCTTTTCCGGCAATGACCAGCTCCGATAAAGAGAGATTGGTATTGCGGAAACGGGTAATGAGGCTTCGATCAAAGAGGCTGTCATCTCTCAGATCCTTGTCTAAAGGATGAGAGACTTCTGTAAAATTGTTGGTATCTGTAAGCAGACCGTAATACAGTGCAGTTGACAGTTCTTTTTTGCTATTGATGTCTATGTTTTCGGCTCTTAACATATCCCAGACGATGGTGGAACAGGAACCAAGGTTACTTCTTAGTTCACAAAGAGCTGGCAGAGTGGTAGAAGGCTGGTGATGGTCGATCACAGCGATGTTTTCTGCTTCAAAGGTCTCCACATTTCCCTCACCGTACTGGCAGTCCACAGTGACTAGAAGGGAAGGTGGATCCAGAGTTTCCACGTATTCAATAGGAATCTCTAAAGTCTCCACCATCAGGCACAGATTGGCTTTGTGAATCTGGTTTGAACCGGAATAGATCAGGCGGACATTTTTGTTGTGATCTTTTAGATAAGTATAGACCCCATATCCGCTGGCAAGAGCATCTGCGTCCGGATTGTTATGACATTGTATTACAATATCCTGATAATTTAATAAATCTCTTAATCTCATATTTGTTCTCTTTCTTACTAGATATTACGACAGAAAGCATGGCTTTCTGGGCATTTTCAAAAAGTACTCTTAACTTTTATCATATCACATTTTTGAACAGGACACCACGAGATTAGGAATAGAAAATGTGAATTCTTTTCGAACTTTATCTGACGCAAATTTACTTTTCTATGGAAATCTGTTATATTAGGCGAAAAAGAACTTGGGAAAGGCATGGTGTATTATGTATATTTTTATATCCCATTCATCAACAGATGCAAAAACAGCACAGGATCTGTGCGCATATATAGAAGAAAATGGAAACGATTGTTTTTTGGCACCGCGAGATATCAGACCGGGGTGCGAGTATGCGGCAGAGATCATAGAAGGAGTGGATCGTTCTGACGCGGTTTTTTTGGTTTTGTCCAATGCGTCTAACCAGTCCCCTCATGTCCTGCGTGAAGTGGAAAGAGCAGTGACTAGATCGATTCCGATTCTGGTCTATAAGATAGAAGATGTAGAATTGACAAAATCTATGGAATATTTCCTGATGACCCATCAGTGGATGAATTCCAAGAAGAATAGTTATGCAGATATTTTAGAAAATATCGAGAAGTTGAGATCTACTAAGAGCGATCAGGTGGTAAATTCCATAGGAAGCCAGGCTGCAGAACAGGCTGACCAGGGAGCAAAAGAGGGCAAAGTGAAAAAGACTGCTCCTAACAAGAAAATGCTCATTGCGCTTGCGTCTGTGGCATTACTTGTAGTCGTTGCAGCAACAGCTATGGCGGTAATGTTTAGTAAAAATCCTGCAGGTGGAAATTCCCAGGTGGGAAGCGATGCAGTGGTGGCGGATGTTCAGTTAGGGGATACGGTAGTCATGGGAACCTATAATGATGCGGATATTTCCTGGAGAGTGTTAAGTATCTCTGAGGATCAGACTGAGGCGGTACTTGTTTCAGAAAAGGTACTCACCGTGAAAGCCTATGACACCGCAGAAAGTGGAAAATTTAATTATGATGGTGATATAAGCTACTATTCACAAGAATCTGAGGCTGATACAGATCTAGAACTTCAGGCCTATGTCAGAGGCAATAGTAGTTGGGAAAATTCCAACATTAGAACCTGGCTTAATTCTACGGAAGAAAATGTAAAATACGAAGGTCAGGCTCCTGAAACTTCTGCCATGGCAGACTTGTGCAATGGTTACAATTCCGAAGCGGGATTTTTGTGCGGTTTTACAGAAGAGGAGCTGGAAGCGATCAAAGTTACTACAGTGGAGACCACAGGAAATGCGTTATCTGATTCTGAGACTTTAGTAACCGAAGATAAAGTATTTCTGTTATCTATGGAGGAATTGGATTGGTTTGAAGAGGCTAACGTGTCCATTTTGGCAGAACCGACAGAGGAAGCCATTGCCAAGGATCAGTCTTATTTTTACCAGGATTATTGTATTGGTTTTGGAACAGAAAATACGATGTGGTGGCTGAGAGAACCGGTAGAAGGGTCTTCTTCCCAGTGTTATCTGATAGGAAACGGTTATCGTGAGGAGAATATCTACACCTGGGAAGTGGGAGTGGAAAGTTTTGGAATACGGCCGGCCATCACGGTAGATCTAACAAAGAATTGTTTGAAAACAGAGACACCGTAACTTTTGAGAGGTTATAACAATGAAAAAAAGAATGTCACTTTCCTTACAATTGATATTGGTCATGGTTCTCTTAGTAGCAGGAACCATAGGGCTTTGTCTGTTTTTGAATAATACATTCTTGGAAAAGTATTATGTATACAATAAGCAGACCGAGTTGAGGGAAGGTTTTCAGATGATCAATAAAGCCAGTGAGGATGGAACTTTGTTGACGGAAGATTTTGATATTACCTTTGAGAAGATCTGTACCAATGGCAATATCAATATTATCGTTACGGCACCAAACCGACAGGTTATACGTTCTTTTTCTGTGAATCAGCAGCTTCTTATGATGAAACTGAATGAATTTATTACCGGTGGAAGAAAAGAAGAACCTCAGGTCATTGTAAGCACGGAACAGTATATCGTAGAAAAACAGCGAGACAGCAGGATGCAGGCAGAATATCTGATCTTATATGGATGGCTTCCGGACGGAAATTATGTCTATATGCAGACAGCATTAGAGGGAGTTCGGGAGAGTGCGGATATTACCAACCGCTTCTTTTTAGTGATCGGAATCTGTGCGTTGATCATTTGTGTGATCGTTATCATCATTGTTTCTAAGGGGATTTCACGGCCGATCCGTCGGCTTTCCGGGATCAGTGAGAAAATGTCCAATCTGGAGTTTGAAGCAAAATATGAATCCGGAGCCCACACCAGCCGAGAAGTTGATGAGTTGGGACAGCATATGAATGAAATGTCTGCCAGTCTGGAAAAGACTATTTCAGAATTAAAGAGTGCAAATAACGAATTATTGCAGGATCTTGAGAAAAAAGAACAGATCGATGAAATGCGTAAGGAATTCTTATCTAATGTTTCTCATGAATTAAAGACCCCTCTGGCGTTGATCCAAGGATATGCGGAGGGGCTAAAAGAGTGTGTCAATGAAGAAGAAGGAAGCAGGGATTTTTACTGTGAAGTCATTGTAGATGAAGCAGATAAAATGAACCAGATGGTAAGAAAACTCTTAACTCTCAATCAATTGGAATTTGGAAATGATGTGGTAGAACTGGAACGTTTTGATATGACAGAACTGGTTCGGGGCGTGGTATCGGCATCTTCTCTTATGGCAGCTTCGGAAGGAATTCAAATGGAATTCTTACAGGAAGATGCGGTCTATGTCTGGGGAGATGAATTTAAGATCGAGCAGGTGATCTCTAATTATCTGAGCAATGCCATTCATTACGCCAGGGGAGAAAAGAAGATTCAGATCTTTTTCAGAAGAGAAGAACAGTTGCTTCGAGTTTCGGTATTCAATACGGGAGATCAGATACCAGAAGAAGAGCTGGATAAAGTCTGGATCAAATTCTACAAAGTGGATAAGGCAAGGACCAGAGAATATGGTGGAAGTGGAATTGGACTTTCCATTGTAAAAGCCATTATGGATTCTCATCATCAGAACTGTGGTGTTGTGAATCATGAGAACGGGGTGGAATTCTGGATGGAACTGGAATGTTGTAATTAGTCCAACTGCATAAAATAATCCTTTATTTTTAGTTGCTATATGACAAAAAATGTGATACCATTATTATATTTATAGGAGAAAAGTCACAAGGAGTTGACATGAAAAAGAGAATTTATAGTTTTTTTGCACTGACGCTGGTCTGTACGGGGCTGTTAAGCGGGTGCGGAGCGCAGTTGTACGAGCTGACTGAGAAGGAAGAAGAAGTCATTATTCAGTATGCAGCTTATGTTCTGGGGAAGCATAACATCTACCAGAAAGACGGAATGGTGAAGCTAGAACCGGAAGAATACAGAGAGACGGAAGAGGTGGACACCCAGTCTGATGTACCGGAGACTGAGACTCCGGGAGGAGAGAACGGAGATGGCGGTGAAGGTTCAGGTGCTGAGACAACCGTACCTGAGAGTGTTTCTCTTTCAGTTATTGCTGGTCATGAAGGAAAGATTTCTTTCCAGTATCTGGGATACGAGACCGTAACGAACTATTCAGAAGGTGAATATTTCTCATTGGATGCGGGAGAAGGTAATGCTTTCGTTGTTATGCATTTTAACATGAAGAATGAGACGGAACAGGATGCAGATGTGAATCTGATGAAGATCAGCCCGACTTTTTATTGTCAGGTGAATGGAGATCAGACATATAAGTGTGAGAAGTCTTTGGCGAATCAGGATTTATGTACTTATCTTGCAACCGTTAAGGCAGGAGAAGAGCAGGAAGTAGTACTTTTATTTAAAGTTCCGGAAGGGGTAGCCGGCAATATTACAAATCTGGAACTGCTTTTTGATCAGGGAGATGCAAAAGCAACGGTAATTTTGTAGAAAATGTAAAAAATATTAAAAAAAATCACCACTTTATAGAACAATATGTTATACTAGATTATATAAGAACTTTGGGAGGACAGATATGGATACAAATATACTTTTGGAATCAGGAACCAATGAGTTAGAAATATTGGAATTTACTTTGGGGAACAATCATTATGGAATCAACGTAGCTAAGATTCGTGAGATTCTTACATATCAGCCGGTTACACCGGTGCCGAACTCACATCCAAGCGTAGAAGGTATTTTTATGCCGCGTGATACCATGATCACTGTTATCAATCTGAAGAGTTGTTTAGGACAGCCTCAGTCACAAGATGAAGGTCTTTTCATTATTACTAATTTTAATAAATTAAACATTGCGTTTCATGTTGATCAGGTTATTGGAATCCATCGTGTGTCTTGGGAAGAGATCATTAAGCCTGACTCTACTTTGAATACAAGTGATGTCAGCGTTTCTACCGGTGTTATTAAGATTCAGGAGAAGCTGGTAGTGATCTTAGACTTTGAGTCAATCGTTTCAGGAATCAGTCCGGAGACAGGACTTCGTACGAATGACGTGGATCAGATGGAGAAGAGAGAGAGAAGTGATTCTCCAATCCTTATTGCGGAAGATTCTCCATTGTTAAGCAAGCTGATCACAGATTGCTTAAGAAAAGCAGGATATGTCAAACTTATCGTTACGAACAACGGACAGGAAGCATGGGATAAGCTCAGCGAATTCAAACAGCAGGGTAATGTATTAGATAAAGTTCATTGTATCATTACTGATATTGAGATGCCTCAGATGGACGGACATCGCCTTACAAAACTTGCGAAAACAGATGATGTAATAAAGACCATTCCGCTTATCATTTTCTCATCCCTTGTTAATGAGGAAATGAAACGTAAAGGCGAGCAGCTCGGTGCAGATGCACAGTTGACGAAACCGGAGATTGGGCAGTTAGTTGCAGCGATTGATGATTTGATTGAGAAAACACAGGGAAAATAAGAGTTAAGAACGCTAAGGGGTGTGGTGATTCATCACATCCCTTAATGTGTTCCATTACAGGAGCGTTTTATGAAAAATATTTCACAGGAAAATTATCTTGACCAGTTATTAAATTCAATTGATGGAAAAAGTTCTGGCGGGAAGAAAGAAACAGACATTTTAGAAGATGAATTAGTTCAGGCACATCAGAAACAGACCAGTGCAGATGAAGTTTCATCAGAAGATGACTTTATCCGGGAGTTTGAGAGAGAATTAGCAGAAGAAGGATATGGCCAGTATATTTCTGAATTCGAGAAGGAATTGAGTGAAGAACGTCAGATTAAGGAACAACCTTTAAGAGAGCAGGTCAATTTCTCTGATTTAGGAGAGGGGGGATTGGACTCCGTCTCTGAGGACATTGATTCTGTTATTCAGAAGATCACCGGTGACGATTTCGGCGGAAGCGGACTGGGAGATCTTTCCTTATCAGGTGACATTGATCTAAGTGATGATACTTTTATTGATAATCTGGGGGATGGAAATGGAGGAGCCCAGGGGGATACGCTTGATCTGTCTGCATTAGATTCTATGCAGGGAGATACTCTTGATCTGTCTCAGTTGGAAGAGAGTTTTGCCCGTACAGAAGATGGGGAAGTGGATCTTTCCGGAAAAGGAACAAAGACCTTAGATGATATCCTGGCAGAAGAGGACGAATTAAACGATATTGGAGCATTATTTGCCGGAAGTGATGAAGGTGTTTCAGAAGGCGCTAGCGAGATAGATCTTTTTGGACAGCAACAGATGGAGGCCGCAGAAGCAGGGATCTCTGAGGAGGAATCCGGTAAAGGCAAGAAAAAGAAGAAAGCCGGCAAAGGAGCGGGCGGATTTTTCCAGAAGCTGGGTAAACTCTTCTTCTCAGAAGCGGAAGAGGAATCTAATACTGTGGATCTAAATGACACCAATGATGTGAGTGTTCAGGAGCTTTCCGCAGAGAATCAGCAGATCCTTATGGAACTGGGATCGCTGGATGACAAGCCAGAAGCAGGCGGAAAAAAGAAAAAAGATAAGAAACAGAAGAAGGCAAAGAAGGAAGCAAAACCGAAAGCTAAGAAAGCAAAAGCACCGAAGCCGAAGAAAGCTCCAAAGCCAAAGAAAAAGAAACCGGTAGATAATACACCACCGCTTCCAAAGAAACCAGTGTTTATGATCTTTTTACTGGTGGCATCTATGGCCGCTTTTGTGTTATTAGGAACATATTTGATCGGATATGCCAATAGCTTTAACCCTGCAAAGGAGTTATTTGAAGAGGGAGAATATGCAGAGGCGTTTGAATTGATCGGAGGCTCAACACCAAGAGAAGAAGATGAAGAGATGCATAATCAGCTCAAAGTTCTTTCTGCAGTTCAGAGTGAGTATCATGCCTATGAGGTATTTTTCTCTATGGATATGCAGCAGGAAGCATTAGATTCCTTGATCTGCGCAGCAGGAAGATATGAAGTAAATTATGAAGGTGCTGTAGAGTACGGATGTGAAGATCTGATGGATGAATTAAAGCAGAAGATTGAGACTCCACTGAAAGTACATTATCAGACCAGTTTTGAAGAAGCATTAGAGATCTACAGTATTCGGGATAGAAAAGAGTATTCCAAGAAAATTATGGAAAAGCTGCAGCAGTTAGGCTTGGATTAGGAGACAACATGATCGCAATTATTGATTATAATGCAGGAAATTTAAAGAGCGTAGAGAAGGCTTTAAATTCTATGGGACAGGAATGTGTGATCACCAGAGATTTTAAAGAGATCGAGCAAGCTGATAAGGTGATCCTTCCGGGAGTTGGAGCCTTTGGAGATGCTATGGATCAGCTCAAGAAATATGAGCTGGATAAGGTGATTCGGGAAGTGACAGCAGAAAACAAACCATTTCTTGGAATCTGTTTAGGTTTACAGCTTCTTTTTGAGGGAAGTGAAGAGAGCCAAGGTGTAGAAGGACTTCACATTCTGGATGGACAGATTTTGCGGATCCCGGATCAGGAAGGGTTAAAGATCCCTCATATTGGATGGAATTCTTTAAAACTCTCTAACGACGGAAGATTATTCAAAGGAATTTCACAGGATGCATATGTATATTTTGTTCATTCCTATTATCTGAAAGCAAAAGAGCAGGATATTGTAAAGGCAACAACAGAATACAGTACCTGTATTCATGCTTCTGTTGAGAAGGGCAATGTGTTTGCCTGCCAGTTCCACCCGGAGAAGAGTAGTACGGTAGGACTGGAGATCTTAAAGAATTTTACAGAGATTTAGGAGACAAGATATGTTTACAAAAAGGATTATCCCATGTCTGGATGTGAATAATGGCAGAGTAGTAAAAGGCGTTAATTTTGTGAATCTGCAGGATGCAGGCGATCCTGTAGAGATTGCAGCAGCTTATGATAAAGCCGGTGCAGATGAAGTAGTATTTTTGGACATTACAGCTTCTTCTGACAATAGAGGGACTGTTGTGGATATGGTTCGAAAAGTAGCAGAGAAAGTATTTATTCCATTTACGGTAGGTGGTGGAATCCGTACGGTAGAGGATTTTAAAGTGTTGCTTCGGGAAGGTGCAGATAAGATCTCTATCAATTCTTCTGCTATCAATACTCCAAAGCTCATTAGTGATGCCGCTGATAAATTCGGCAGTCAGTGTGTTGTAGTAGCCATCGATGCCAGAAGAAGAGAAGATGGCAGCGGTTGGAACGTATATAAGAATGGCGGACGGATCGATACCGGATTAGATGCCATTGAGTGGGCAATGAAAGCCAACAGCTTAGGAGCAGGAGAGATACTCCTTACCAGTATGGACTGTGATGGAACCAAGGCTGGATATGATATCGAGTTGACCAGATTGATCGCAGAGAATGTTTCCATTCCGGTAATTGCTTCCGGTGGAGCAGGAACCAAAGATCATTTCTATGATGCTTTAGTAGATGGAAAAGCAGATGCAGCACTTGCGGCTTCTTTGTTCCATTACAAAGAATTGGAGATCATGGATCTTAAGAACTATCTGGCAGACAGAGGTGTTTCTGTTAGAAGATAGATGGGAGAAGATTATGGCAATGATAGAGAATGACTGGCTGGATTCTATTTCAGAGGAATTTTCCAAACCTTATTATCGGAATCTATATCAGTTCGTAAAAGAAGAATATAGCCAGAGAGTCATTTATCCTCCGGCAGATGATATTTTTAACGCCCTTCATTTTACACCTTTGAGTAAAGTAAAGGTCTTGATCCTGGGGCAGGATCCGTATCATAATGAACATCAGGCTCATGGACTGAGTTTTTCCGTATTGCCGGATCAGAAGGATATTCCGCCATCTTTGCAGAATATTTATAAAGAATTACAGGAAGATCTGGGATGCAAGATCCCGAACAACGGATATTTGAAGAAATGGGCAGATCAGGGAGTATTGCTTTTGAATACAGTACTTACCGTGCGGGCTCATCAGGCAAATTCCCATCAGGGAAGAGGATGGGAACAGTTTACAGACGCGATCATCCGAGCAGTCAATGAACAGGATAGAGCAGTGGTCTATATGCTTTGGGGGAGACCGGCACAATCTAAGATTCCGATGTTGGATAATCCAAAACATTTGATCTTAAAGGCACCACACCCAAGTCCGTTATCCGCATATAGAGGATTTTTTGGATGCAAGCATTTCAGCCAGGCGAATGAATTTCTTGTACAGAATGGAATGGAGCCGATCGATTGGCAGATTGAAGATCTGTAAAAGATGCCTCTGCGGAATGATCGCAGGGCTTTACAATGGAATTTCTCCTAAAAAAGAGGAGTGCCCCACCGCTCAATGAGCAGTGAGGCTATTATGAAAAAAATAAACAAATTGTAATTGGCTCTTTTGTATGGTTCTATATTAGCAATAATATATGAATAAATTATGAACGAAACGGAAAAAATTTATTATTTTTCACATTTTTCTGGAAATTTCAAGAAAAAAGTTGTCAAAACTGCAAAATAGAAGTATATTTAAATTATAAAGGAGTGATGAATATGGCAACAATTTCAGGTTATGATTCTAATTCAATCAGTACATTATTTTCCAGTTTGAATACATCCTCATCATCTTCAACTGGAAACAGTATTTATAATATTGACTTTTCCGAGTATGCTTCCATTAAGAGTGGATCTTATTTCAAATTACTGAAGTCATATTATAGTGAGGTTGATACATCAAGTAAGACATCTTCTAAGACGAATGAAAGCACTTCTACTTCAGAGGATTCTACCAAGACTCTGGCTAACGTGAAGAGTACTGCATCTGAACTTGCTGAGTCAGCGAAAGAATTATATACGAAGAGTAGTAAGTCTGTATTTAATGAGGTGACTACTACTGATTCCGAAGGAAATAAAGTTAAGGGTTATGACGTAGATGCTATCTATGAGAAAGTCAGTGCTTTTGTATCTGATTATAATTCATTAATTGCAGCAGCCGGCAAGTCTAACACAGATAGTATTGCCAATGGAGCCGCTTCTTTGGTGAATATCACTAAGAATAATGAGGATACATTGAAACAGATCGGAATCACCATGGACGAAGATGATTATACCTTGTCCATTGATGAAGATTCTTTCAAAGATTCTGATATGGAGATCGTGAAGAAGCTCTTCTACGGAACCAGTTCCTATGCATATTCTGCCGGCGTGAAAGCATCTATGCTGGAGAGCTATGCTACAAGCGAGAGTGCGAAAGCGAATACATATACCAGTTCTGGAAGTTATAGCAATAACTATAATACTGGTAATATTTTCAGTGACTATTTCTAGAAATGAAATGATGTCCATATGGACTTATAGCAAAACCCCTAGATCATCAGATCTAGGGGTTTTTGTATACGTGCGCCTGGCGGCGCACGTTTTATGTTTTATATTTTAGTTGTCGTCTTCGTCATTTGCAGACATATTGTATACCTGACGTTTTCTAGCCATAACATCGCTTTCTAAGTACTCGTCGTAAGTAGAAACCTTATCGATCATAGAACCGTCTGGTAAGAACTCGATAATACGGTTAGCTGTTGTCTGTACAACCTGGTGGTCACGGCAGGCAAACAGGATAACACCGGAGAATTTCATCATACCGTTATTTAAAGCAGTAATGGATTCCATATCTAAGTGGTCAGTTGGCTCGTCGAAGATCAGGACGTTGCTTGCCATGATCATCATACGGGAGAGCAGTACACGTACTTTCTCACCACCAGACAGAACGCGCATTTTCTTTACACCATCTTCTCCGGCAAATAACATTCTTCCAAGGAAACCACGGACATAAGTAGCATCTTTGATCTCGGAGTACTGGGTCAGCCAGTCAACGATCAGATCATCTGTATCAAAGATGGTGGTGTTGTCCTTAGGGAAGTAAGCCTGGCTTGTGGTAACGCCCCATTTGTAGGATCCGCTGTCTGGCTCCATTTCTCCGGTAAGGATCTTGAAGAGAGTAGTCTTTGCTAATTCGTTTCCACCAACAAAAGCAATCTTATCATCGTGACCTACGATAAAGGACACATTGTCTAATACTTTTACACCGTCGATAGTCTTGGAGATTCCCTCTACAGTCAGAACTTCGTTACCGATCTCACGGCTTGGACGGAAGTCAATGTATGGATATTTACGGCTGGAAGGTTTGATCTCATCTAACTGGATCTTTTCTAAGGCACGCTTACGGGAAGTAGCCTGTTTGGATTTGGAAGCGTTAGCTGAGAAACGGGAGATAAATTCCTGTAACTCTTTGATCTTTTCTTCCTTTTTCTTGTTGGCTTCCTTCATCTGGCGAACGATCAACTGGCTGGATTCATACCAGAAGTCGTAGTTACCAGCATAGAGCTGAATCTTACCATAGTCCATATCAGCGATATTGGTACATACTTTGTTTAAGAAATAACGGTCGTGGGAAACCACGATAACGGTATTTTCAAAGTTAATTAAGAATTCTTCTAACCAAGAGATCGCATCCAGATCTAAGTGGTTGGTAGGCTCGTCGAGGAGCAGGATGTCAGGGTTTCCAAAAAGTGCCTGAGCAAGAAGGACTTTGACTTTTAAAGCACCAGGAAGATCTGCCATCATAGTGTAGTGATCTTCGGTAGGGATTCCAAGTCCGTTTAAGAGGGTAGCAGCGTCAGATTCTGCATTCCATCCGTCCATATCTGCAAATTCTGCTTCCAGTTCGCTGGCACGGATTCCATCTTCGTCAGTGAAATCCTCTTTCATGTAGATAGCGTCTTTTTCTTTCATGATGTCGTAAAGACGTTTATTTCCCATGATAACTGTATCTAAAACATTGAATTCATCATATTTAAAGTGATCCTGCTGTAAGAAAGAAAGACGCTGACCAGGCGTGATAACTACTTCACCGCTGGTAGGCTCTAACTGACCAGATAAGATCTTCAGGAATGTGGATTTTCCAGCACCGTTGGCACCGATCAGTCCGTAACAGTTTCCCTCTGTAAATTTGATGTTTACTTCTTCAAAAAGAGCTTTTTTTCCAAGTCTTAATGTAATATTATTTGCACTAATCATAGTTTTACCTTTCTTATTTGAATGTCTAAATAGCAATCGTTTTCTATTTTATCGTATAATTCGCATTTTGCAAGCCTTTTTATAGGTTTGTTGAGAAAAAATTTTCGGTAAGTGTTTATTTTTGAAGTGAAGTTGAAAAAAATTTTCATTATGCACTTTTAAAAATACAATCTTTCGACGGGGAAAGTCTTGCTTTTTCTCTGCATTCATCCTATATTATATTATTAGAGACATTATGTTTGTCTAATTTGAACATTTATTAATAAATAGGAGGAACAAACATGAAACGTTCAATGAAAACCATGGATGGAAACCATGCAGCAGCTCATGCTTCTTATGCATTTACAGATGTTGCAGCAATCTATCCTATCACTCCTTCATCTGTTATGGCTGAAGCTACAGATGAGTGGGCAACTGCCGGAAGAAAGAACATTTTCGGACAGACAGTTCAGGTTACAGAAATGCAGTCTGAAGCTGGTGCAGCTGGTACCGTACACGGTTCTTTAACAGCTGGTGCATTAACAACAACTTATACAGCATCTCAGGGTCTTTTACTGATGATCCCTAACCTGTACAAAGTTGCTGGTGAGAGACTTCCAGGTGTATTCAACGTATCTGCTCGTTGTGTAGCTTCTCACGCATTAAACATCTTCGGTGATCACTCTGACGTATATGCTTGCCGTCAGACTGGTGTAGCTATGCTCTGTGAATCATCTGTACAGGAAGTTATGGACTTAACTCCAGTTGCTCACTGCGCAGCAATCAAAGGAAGACTTCCTTTCATTAACTTCTTCGATGGTTTCCGTACATCTCACGAGATCCAGAAGATCGAAACATGGGATTACGAAGATTTAAAAGATATGGTAGATATGGATGCAGTTGATGCTTTCCGTAAGAACGCATTAAATCCAAATCATCCAGTAGAAATGGGATCTGCTCAGAACCCAGATATCTTCTTCCAGTCAAGAGAAGCTTGCAATACTACATATGATGAGCTTCCAGCTATCGTTCAGGAATACATGGACAAGGTTAACGAGAAGATCGGAACAAACTACAAATTATTCAACTACTATGGTGCAGAGGACGCTGAGAAAGTTATCATCGCTATGGGATCTGTATGTGAGACTATCGATGAGACAGTTGACTTCTTAATGGCAAGAGGCGAGAAAGTCGGCGTTGTTAAAGTTCGTCTTTACAGACCATTCGTAAAAGAAGCTTTAATCGAAGCTATTCCAGATACAGTTAAACGTATCGCAGTATTAGATAGAACAAAAGAGCCAGGATCTCTTGGCGAGCCATTATACCTTGACGTAGTTGCTGCATTAAAGGGAAGCAAATTCGATCAGGTTACTATCACTAGCGGACGTTACGGATTAGGATCTAAAGATACTACTCCAGGACAGATCATCTCTGTATTCAACAACACAGAGAAAGAAAGATTTACAATCGGTATTATCGATGACGTTACAAATCTTTCCCTTGATATCAAAGAGAACCCTGTTACAACTCCAGAAGGAACTACTAACTGTAAGTTCTGGGGACTTGGAGCAGATGGTACTGTAGGTGCTAACAAGAACTCTATCAAGATCATTGGTGATAACACAGATATGTATGCACAGGCATACTTTGATTATGACTCTAAGAAATCCGGTGGTGTTACAATTTCCCACTTACGTTTCGGTCATACACCAATCCGTTCTACCTACTTAATCTCTCAGGCTAACTTCGTAGCTTGTCATTGTACAGCTTACATCTACAAATACAACATGGTTCAGGACTTAGTACCAGGCGGAACATTCCTGTTCAATACACAGTGGACTGTAGATGAATTAGATGAGAAATTACCAGGACAGGTTAAGAGATACATCGCTGAGAATAACATCAACTTCTACATCATTGATGGTGTTAAGATCGGTAAAGAGATCGGACTTGGAAACCGTATCAATACAGTTCTCCAGTCTGCATTCTTCTCATTAACAAAACTGATTCCAGAAGAAGAAGTTATCAAATTAATGAAAGATGCTGCTACCAAGTCTTACGCTAAGAAGGGTGATGACATCGTTAAGATGAACCATGACGCTATCGACGCTGGTGCAACAGCTTACGTTAAAGTTGAAGTTCCAGAAAGCTGGAAGAACTGCGCTGATGAAGACTTCTCTAAAGAGATCAAAGGTGACAGACCAGAAGTTGTTGATTTCGTTAAAGAGATCCAGTCCAAAGTTAATGGACAGACAGGTAACACAATTCCTGTATCTACAACAATGAAATATCAGACTGGTTGGACTCCATCCGGTACAGCTGCATACGAGAAACGTGGTGTTGCTACAGACGTTCCAGTATGGGATGCAACAAAATGTATCGAATGTAACCAGTGTTCATATGTATGTCCTCATGCAGCAATTCGTCCAGTAGCTATGACTGAAGCAGAAGCTGCAGCAGCTCCAGAAGGAATGCAGATGAAAGACCTGAATCAGGTTCCAGGATACAAATTTGCTATCGTTGTTTCTGCATACGACTGTACAGGATGTGGTTCTTGTGTAAACGTATGTCCTGATAAAGTACAGGCTATCACAATGGCTGGCTTTGAAGCTAACGCAGGAGAGCAGGAATACTTCGATTACGCTGTAACTCTTCCAGACAAAGAAGATGTTATTGAGAAATTCAAGATCAATTCCGTTAAAGGATCTCAGTTCCGTCAGCCATTACTTGAGTTCTCCGGAGCTTGTGGTGGATGTGGTGAGACACCTTACGCTAAATTAATTACCCAGTTATTCGGTGACAGAATGTACATTGCTAACGCAACTGGATGTTCTTCAATCTGGGCTAACTCTTCACCTTCTACACCTTACACAGTTAACAAGAAGGGACAGGGTCCTGCATGGTCTAACTCCTTATTCGAGGATGCAGCTGAATTTGGTTATGGTATGTTACTCGCTCAGAGAGCAATCCGTGACAGATTAAAGAATCAGTTAGATGATATCGACGCTAACACAGACAATGCAGAAGTAAAAGAAGCTATCAAAGAGTGGAATGATACATTTGCTTGTGGTGTTACAAACGGACCTGCAACAGAGAAGTTAGTAGCAGCATTAGAGAAATGTGGATGTGATGCTTCTCAGAACATTCTGAAAGAGAAAGATTACCTTGCTAAGAAGTCCCAGTGGATCTTCGGTGGTGACGGATGGGCATACGACATCGGATTCGGTGGTGTTGACCATGTATTAGCATCTGGTAAAGATATCAACATCATGGTATTCGATACAGAAGTTTACTCCAACACAGGTGGACAGTCTTCTAAATCTACTCCAACAGGTGCAATCGCTCAGTTCGCAGCTGGTGGTAAAGAGACTAAGAAGAAAGACCTTGCTGGTATCGCAATGAGCTATGGTTATGTATATGTTGCACACATCTCTATGGGTGCTGACATGAACCAGTGTGTAAAAGCTATTGCAGAAGCAGAAGCTTATCCAGGACCATCACTGATCATCGCTTACGCTCCATGTATCAACCATGGTATCAAGAAAGGTATGAGCAAAGCTCAGACAGAAGAGAAACTTGCTGTTGAATCCGGATACTGGTTCAACTTCCGTTACAACCCAGTTGCAGCTGCTGAAGGTAAAGATGCATTTACATTAGACAGCAAAGCTCCTACTGGAGATTATCAGGAATTCTTAAAGGGCGAGAACCGTTATGCTTCCTTAGCTAAGTTCAACCCTGCAAGAGCAGCAGAACTGTTCGCACAGTCTGAAGCAAATGCTAAACAGCGTTACGAGCACTTAAAGAAATTAGTAACTCTTTACGCTGGAGAATAATTTCTGAATAGAGATTGAATTAGACGGGCACTACTTCGGTAGTGTCCGTTTTTATGTCCAAGGATGCGCAAACTTTTTCATTTACTAGGAAATTCCTCTGGAATCTCCTAGTAAATAAATGAGTTTCCGCAGAATATAGTATCTTTCTTTAAAATGTGATAAAATAAAATATAATGGTTTTAAGAGAGGGCGGATATTATGGTAAATGTAACTTTAGGAAGTACCGGTATTACAGTCAATAAGAATGGTTTTGGGGCACTGCCGATCCAGAGGATCTCTACAGAGAATGCAGTGGCTCTGGCAAGAAAAGCCTATGAAGCTGGCATTACATTTTTTGATACTGCTAGAATGTATTCTGACAGCGAAGAGAAATTAGGGGAAGCGTTAGAAGGTGTTCGGGAGAAGGTCTATATTGCAACCAAAACTGGGGCAACAACAGCAGAAGGTTTCTGGAAAGATTTAGAGACCTCTTTAAAGAATTTAAGAACCGATTATATAGATATCTATCAATTTCACAATCCGGGATTCTGCCCGAAACCGGGAGATGGAACTGGATTATATGAGGCAATGTTAGAGGCGAAAGCCCAGGGAAAAGTACGTCATATTGGTATCACCAATCATCGGCTGGCAGTGGCAAAGGAAGCCATTGAGTCCGGTTTATATGAGACATTACAGTTCCCATTTTGCTATCTGGCAACAGAAAAAGACATTGAATTAGTGGAACTGTGCAAAAAAGCCAATATGGGCTTTATTGCCATGAAAGCCCTTTCTGGTGGACTGATCACCAATGCAAAAGCTGCCTATGCTTATCTGGGGCAGTATGACAACGTGCTTCCAATCTGGGGTGTGCAGAAAGAGGTAGAATTAGACGAGTTTATTTCTTACATCAGTGAACCGCCGGCAATGACTCCGGAGATAGAAGAGATCATCAATCATGACAGAGAAGAATTAAGCGGAGAATTCTGCAGAGGTTGTGGTTACTGTGTTCCGACTTGCCCCGCAGGAATCGAGATCAATAACTGTGCAAGAATGACCCTGATGCTTCGCCGTTCTCCGTCTGCCTTTCAGCTTTCTGAGGAAGGCCAAGAGAAAATGAAGAAGATCGAAGACTGCATTAACTGTGGTGTCTGCAAGACAAAATGTCCATATGGACTAGATACTCCGACTCTTTTGAAAAAGAATTACGAAGATTACAAACGGGTACTTGCAGGAGAGGTAAGTGTGGAGTAAAATAGGACAGGATGAAATAATTGAAAAATTGTTCTGTTATATGTGCTGCGTGTAGAAGACGGAGTACAATCTGATTTATCATGAAGGAGATATAAGAATGAGAAGAGAGACTATGTGTATCCAGGCTGGATATGAACCAAAAAACGGTGAATCCCGTATGATCCCAATTGTACAGAGTACAACTTTTAAATATGATACAAGCGAAGATATGGGAAAACTTTTTGATCTGGAGGCAGAAGGATATTTCTATACCAGACTGCAGAATCCTACCAATGATTATGTGGCTAAGAAGATCTGTGCATTAGAAGGTGGAAGCGCAGCAATGTTAACTTCTTCTGGACAGGCAGCTAATTTTTATTCTGTTTTCAATATCTGTAGTGCAGGAGATCATGTTGTATCTTCTTCTACAATTTATGGTGGTACATATAATCTTTTTGCAGTTACCATGAAACGTATGGGAATTGAATTTACTTTCGTAGAGCCTGACTGCAGTGATGAAGAATTAGAAGCAGCATTTAGACCAAATACTAAGGCTGTATTTGGAGAGACGATCGCTAACCCAGCTCTTATTGTCTTTGACATTGAGCGTTTTGCAAATGCAGCTCATGCTCATGGAGTACCACTGATCGTTGACAATACTTTTGCAACTCCGATCAACTGCCGTCCATTTGAATGGGGAGCTGATATCGTAACTCATTCCACCACAAAATACATGGATGGACATGATGCTGGCGTAGGCGGATGTATCGTTGATTCCGGTAAGTTTGACTGGTTAGCTCACGCAGATAAATTCCCTGGACTTACTACTCCAGATGATTCTTACCATGGAGTTACTTACGCTGAGAAATTCGGTTTAGGCGGCGCATTTATTACAAAAGCTACAGCTCAGTTAATGAGAGACTTTGGTTCTATTCAGGCGCCAATGAACGCTTACCTTTTGAATCTGGGACTGGAATCTCTGCACGTTCGTATGCCAAGACACTGTGAAAATGCTCAGAAAGTGGCTGAATTCTTAGAGGCACATGAGAGCGTTGAATGGGTAAATTATCCAGGACTTCCAGGCAACAAATACTATGAACTCGCAAAGAAATATATGCCAAACGGAACTTGTGGTGTTGTTTCCTTCGGTGTAAAAGGCGGTAGAGCAGCAGCAGAGAAGTTCATGAAAGAATTGAAAGTAGCTATGATCGCAACTCACGTAGCTGACGCGCATACCTGCGTACTTCATCCAGCTTCTGCAACTCACAGACAGATGAATGATGAAGAATTGATCGCAGCAGGAGTAGGTCCAGATCTGATCCGTCTTTCTGTTGGTATCGAAAACGTAGAGGATATTATCGAGGATCTGACACAGGCATTAGCAGTTTGTAAATAAATTTCACAATGAAATCTATGAAGAAGAAAAAAGATTTAAAAGAACTCTTTCGATATATGGTGTTTGGAATACTGACTTTTTTTGTCAGTATGACAACTTATGGGCTGTTTAACCAAGTCTTGAAAATTGATGAATTAACAGCAAATGCGATCTCCTGGATCTTTGTGGTGCTGTTTGCTTATATCACCAATAGACTTTGGGTATTTAGTTCCACCGCTAAGGGGATCAAGCAGGTCTTTCGAGAACTCTGCACCTTTTTCGGCGGAAGAGCAGTCACTCTGATAATAGAAGAAGTAATTCTTTTGGTATTTATCACCTGGCTCAAATTTGACAGCATGACTGTAAAATTGGCAGCTCAGGTAATCGTAATCCTTTTAAATTATATAATTAGCAAATTATATGTTTTTTCGAATAAGAAGCAAAAGAAGAAATGACAAAATTAGCCGCACTTTGATCCATGGAATGAAGTGCGGCGGATTTATATTTGCTGGAAAGGAATCAATATGGGAAAAGTAAATGGCAGCCAGATCGCTATTCCAACCCTTCTTAAGGTGGAAAGTGGCGCCCTAGGCAAAATCGGTAGTTATTTAAGCGATAATAAATTAAATAATGTGGTGATCTTTTTTGGAAATGGCCTCATCGATATGTTCGGAGAGTTGGTCATGAACTCTTTAAAAGAAGCAGAGGTGACCGCACTAGAGTATCAGGAATTAGATACAGTAGCCATTGAGGATCTGATCGAACTGGCATTTTCCATGCCAACAGCCACTCAGGCAGTCATCGGAATCGGAGGCGGAAAAGTAATCGATGCTGCAAAATACGCAGGTTTTTTACGGAAGATCCCGTTTATCAGTGTTCCAACATCAGCTTCCAGTGACGGATTTTCTTCTGCCAGTGCATCTTTATTAGTGGATGGCCGGAGAAATTCTGTGCCTGCTCACATGGCTTACGGGATCATCGTGGATACCCAGGTCATTAAGACTGCACCAGAAAGGTTCTTGTATTCTGGAATCGGGGATATGGTATCAAAGATCACAGCCCTTTACGACTGGCAGTATGAAGAGGACTGCGGACATACAGAAGTGAATGATTTTGCTATGATGGTGGCGAAGAAAGCCGTGAACAGCTTTGTGCGCACACCTTTTGAGAGCATCAAAGATGATCTATTCTTAAAAGAACTGGTAGATTCTCTGGCAATGAGTGGAATCGCTAACGAGATCGCAGGCAGCAGTGCGCCTACCAGCGGCAGCGAGCATTTGATCTCCCATGCCCTGGATAAGATGTCAGACGCTCCTCAGCTCCACGGAGTACAAGTGGGAATCGCAACCTACCTGATGAGCAAAGTACAGGATCACCGTTATAAGCGAATTGACACTGTTTTTACTAAGACAGGATTCTGGGATTATGTATGTACCCTGAACCTGGATAAAGAGGAGTACAAAAAGGCAATAGATCTGGCTCCGTCCATCAAGCCTTTCCGCCACACCTATCTTCACGAAGAAAAATATCGGGAGCTGGCAAAACAGCTTTTGGATACAGATGAGAGAATGAAGATGGTGTTTGGGGGATGAGAGGGGTGTAACTCACCAAACAAAACTGCATATAATACTTTGGAAAATAAAATTTATTAAAAAATGGAAATCAGACATTTCGGTTGATTTTTCTGACAGATTGAGTATAATAAAAGTAGAAACAGAGATGTTTCCGATGTAAGAGCATCGTTAAAAGTTGGGCTGCAGATGGAGCAGGATAAAATTTCCATCTCGTTAGATGTCTTAACTGGGCATCGAGCCTGGCAGCTTGGATAAAGTTGTAGTCCACGTGGGGGACTTAATGATTTCCACGTCGTTAGGGGTATCATAACTGGGTACCGAGGCTGACAACCAGCAGAAAACTCTTTTTATAAGAAATTCTTTGAGGAGTGTGCATCGTCACACTCCTCTTTACGTATGAGGTGTATGTGGCAACTAAGACAGATAAGAAAAATGCAATACGACAGGATATTATAATTTCGGCAGGAGTATATAGTCAGAATTTGGCAGGTAAAGCATTCCTTTATGTATATGGCAATGAGTTTTTTGAAGTATCCTTTCCGGTTGATAATTTTTTGCACTTAACAGGTGTAGAAACAAAATTATCGGCGAAGGATTTTTATAAAAATGCTAAGAAGGGAAAACTTTCAAATAACCAGTTTTATTTTGATGCAAGGCATCCATATGCAAATGCCAAAAAGAAATTGCCATGCTTGAAAAGATTACCAGAACTTACGAATGATATGGTATGTATTCTTAAGGATATGCAGACTGTGACAATTATATACAAATTAAGCGTAACGAATCTAGAGTTTACATTAGGATTGACTGAAAATGTAGATAATCAAGGAAAAAAGATTAACGACTTTTTCCTTCCGATGTCTTTGAGAGTAGAAGATACCTCTATTGACAAAAGTAATGATGGTGAAATAGTTGATTTTATATTTGCAAAAGACGCGAGCAAAGCTAAGTATGATACTTTGCTAGTGGAGGATAAGCGTAAAACCATTCCGGAATGTGTAAAATATCTGTTAAGCGATAAATTTAGTGAAAAATAAATGAGATATGTGTATAAATGGTAAAGTGGTATTTTCCATTAATGAAGTCTAACACACAAAACAAAAAAATAGAGATAAAGAATTAATTTTACTTTTTATCCTCTTCGTGGTATAGTAAATATCGATTGTGAAATCAATAAAACTGGTACATAACCAAATTTAAAATAACAAAAAACGTAATTATAGATTTCAGAGGAGGAAATATAGAAAATGAAACTCGGTATCGTCGGTTTACCAAATGTAGGTAAAAGTACATTATTTAATTCATTAACCAAAGCAGGAGCAGAATCTGCCAACTATCCATTCTGTACCATCGACCCAAACGTGGGAATCGTTGCAGTACCAGATGAGAGGATCAAGAAGCTGGGAGATATGTATAAGTCCAAGAAAGTGACTCCAGCAGTAATTGAGTTCGTAGATATTGCAGGACTTGTAAAAGGTGCCAGCAAGGGAGAGGGACTTGGAAACCAGTTCCTAGCAAATATTCGTGAAGTAGACGCGATCGTACATGTAGTACGTTGCTTTGAAGATACCAATATCGTGCACGTAGATGGAAGTATAGATCCTGCAAGAGATATTGAGACCATCAATCTGGAGCTGATCTTTTCCGATATTGAGATCTTGGAGAGAAGAATCTCAAAAGTTGCAAAACAGGCAAGAATGGACAAGACTCTGGCAAAAGAATTAGAGTTATTAGAGTCCTTAAAGAAATATTTAGAAGATGGCAAAATGGCAAGAACCTTTGAGGTGCCGGAAGATGAAGATATGCAGGCATGGTTTGCGTCTTATAATCTTTTAACTGCAAAATCCACCATTTATGCAGCAAACGTAGCTGAGGATGATCTGGCAGATGATGGAGCAAATAATCAGTATGTACAGTCTGTACGCGCTTTGGCGGCAGAAGAAAACAGCGAAGTATTTGTGATCTGCGCTCAGATCGAGCAGGAGATCGCAGAGCTGGATGATGATGAAAAAGCCATGTTCTTAGAAGACTTAGGATTACAGGAGTCTGGATTAGAGAAACTGATCAAAGCAAGCTACAGCCTTTTAGGATTGATCAGCTACCTGACAGCAGGAGAAGACGAGACAAGAGCTTGGACTATTAAGAAGGGCACAAAAGCACCTCAGGCAGCTGGCAAGATCCACAGTGATTTTGAAAGAGGATTCATTCGTGCAGAGGTTGTAAATTATCAGGATCTCTTAGACTGCGGAAGCCTTTCTGCTGCAAAAGAAAAAGGAATCGTAGGTCTGGAAGGAAAAGAATATGTAGTAAAAGACGGAGATGTGATCTTATTCCGTTTCAACGTGTAACATTTTAAGGGAAAACGCATAGAATAAACCAGTAGGAGGGGATTCTATGCGTTTTTCAGATTTTTGTGAAAAAGAAGTTGTCAATGTAAATGACTGTAAATGTCTTGGGAATGTCAGGGACATCGAGATCGATACGGAATGTGGGGAAGTGACCGCTCTGATCGTGCCGGGACCCGGAAAATACTGGGGATTATTCTGTAAAGATTTTGAATTTTGTATTCCTTGGTGTAATGTAGTAAAGATTGGCCCGGACATTATTCTGGTGAATCTGGACGAAAAGGAAATGAAGCATAAAATTTAACAAATTTTTTATAAAAATGTAATCTGACATTTGTGGAATTTGTTTGACTTTTTCTGCCAAAATATGTATAATTTCTATAAATATTGAGTTTTACTATGCATTTTTGGAGGTATGTTATGAAGTGTCCATTTTGTAGCAGTGAGAATACCAGAGTTATTGACTCAAGACCGGCAGATGATAATAATTCCATCCGTCGCCGTAGATTATGTGATGATTGTGGGAAGCGTTTTACCACTTATGAGAAGGTAGAGACTATTCCACTGATCGTAATAAAGAAAGACAACAACAGAGAGCAGTATGACCGTGCGAAGATCGAAGCCGGTGTACTTCGTGCTTGTCATAAGCGTCCGATCTCAGCAGAGCAGATCACCAAGCTTATCGACGAAGTAGAAGTGGAAGTGTTCAATCGAGAAGAGAAGGAGATCGCCAGCTCCGTTATTGGAGAGATCCTTATGGATAAGATCAAGGACTTAGATCCGGTTGCTTATGTAAGATTTGCCTCTGTTTACCGAGAGTTCAAGGATGTAAACACCTTTATGAACGAACTGAAGAAGATTCTGGTATAAGGGTAAGAGGATAACTATGGGCAGTTTTTTGTATCCGGGAGAATATGTAGATTCTACCTATGTGATTGATTTTGATAAATTATATAATGAGGGATACAGGGGAATTATCTTTGATATTGATAATACCTTGGTTCCTCACGGAGCGCCTGCCGACCAGCGGGCGATTTCTTTGTTTGCTCACCTAAAAGAACTTGGATTTTCCTGTATGCTCCTGTCTAATAACAAGGAGCCTCGGGTTAAGATGTTCAATGATTCTGTGCAGGTGAACTATATTTATAAGGCGGGAAAGCCGAAGATCGCGAATTATTTGAAGGCAATGGAAATAATGGGAACGGATGTGACAAATACTATTTTTATCGGTGACCAGATCTTTACCGATGTCTGCGGTGCCAACCGGGCGGGAATCCGTACCGTATTAGTGAAGCCGATCCATCCAAAAGAAGAAATACAGATCGTATTGAAACGGTATTTGGAGAAAGTGATCTTATTATTTTACCGCCATCATGTAAAGAAGAAGGGAACGAAATATCCTTCCGTTGTGAAAGCGAAAGAAAAAGGAGACTGAATATGAAGATCGGAATTGGAAATGACCATGCAGCAGTAGAAATGAAGAAAGAGATCATGGCTTATTTAGAGAGCATGGGATATGAAGTTGTAAATTATGGAACAGATGAGAATGCTAGTTGCAATTATCCGGAGTATGGTGAGAAAGTTGGACGAGCAGTAGTTGATGGAGACGTAGATTGTGCAGTGTTGATCTGCGGAACCGGTGTAGGTATCTCTATTGCGGCCAATAAAGTAAAAGGGGTTCGTGCAGCAGTTTGTTCAGATACAGCAACCGCACGCCTGGTAAAACAACACAACAATGCAAATATCATTGCATTTGGTCAGAGGATCGTTGGAATCGAGTTGGCGAAAGACATTGTAAAAGCATATCTTGAGGCAGAATTTGAGGGTGGAAGACACCAGACACGAGTGGATATGATCCACGAAATTGAAAACAGAGCCTAGGAATCGTATTTTAGGCTTGAAATGTGTCTTATTATAGTGTAAAATATGGCAATGAGAGTGTTGACTCGTAAATTAAGGAGGAAGATCGAATGATTTCAGCAGGAGATTTTAGAAATGGTGTTACAATTGAATTTGAAGGTAACATTTATCAGATCATTGAATTTCAGCATGTAAAACCAGGTAAAGGTGCTGCATTTGTTAGAACAAAGTTAAAAAATATCATCAATGGTGGTGTAGTTGAGAAAACTTTCCGTCCAACAGAGAAGTGCCCAACCGCACGTATTGACAGAAAAGATATGCAGTTCTTATATTCAGATGAGGACTTCTATCATTTCATGGATGTAGAGACCTATGATCAGATCGATTTAACAAGAGATTCTGTAGGTGAAGCATTAAAATTCGTAAAAGAGAACGAAATGGTTAAAGTTTGCTCTCATGCAGGCAACGTATTTGCAGTAGAACCACCTCTGTTCGTAGAACTTACAATTACAGAGACAGAGCCAGGATTCAAAGGCGATACAGCTACAGGTGCTACAAAGCCAGCTACTGTTGAGACTGGTGCAGTTGTTTACGTTCCATTATTCGTAGAACAGGGAGACGTAATCAAGATCGATACCAGAACAGGTGAGTACTTATCTCGTGTATAATTGATATTACAGCAGAATGAGCCAGGAACATGAAGTCCCTGGCTTTTTTGTTTTCTAAGATTCGGGCATCAATTCCCTGCAGTTTTCCGCGGTAGCACGATCATGGAAGCAATCGCAGAAAATACCCAGCTAATGAGCAGTGCCCACAGGTAGGCGTCCATGCCATAATATGGCACTAAATAGAACACCATCCCAATTCGGATGAGGCAGGATAACAGGTTAATGAACAGCACCGTTTTGGCTTTTCCCAGGCCGTGAAGGATACTGCCTAGAAGGCTGGATACGAACATAAAAGGGCAGATCCAGCTAAGGCGTCGGATAAAATATCCTGCGAGAGGATTGGAAAAAAGGATCTCTCCTATGTAGTCTCCGGTGATCAAAAAAACAACCGTAAAGAAAAAGCCCAGAAGCAGTCCATATCGGACTGCTTTTTCTGTTGCGTAGGAAACTTTGGAGCTTTCTCCTTTGGAGGTAGCTTCGGAGACTGCAGGCAACAACAGTACGGAAAGGGAGCCGGTGATCACACTGGGAAAAAAGATGACAGCCAAGGACATTCCGGAAAGTACTCCATATATAGATAAGGCGTCGGCCTGAGAAAGCCCATAAAGTCGCAGTTTTTGCGGGATCATAGAGTTTTCAATACTACTTCCGATATTGGTCAGCACGCGGTTTACGGTAAGTGGAACCGCCATGGAACAAAGGGAACTGCAATAAAAGGAAAAGGAAGCATAGCGGGAGTGAAGGTTTTTCTGGGAAAGAAAAGGTACTAACCTTTTTAGGAGGGAACATATCATGGCAATTCCACTGACCAACATTCCACAGACCTCTCCAAGGATCAGACCCCACATGGCATGGCTGGCGTTTAGTGGAAGATCATTTTGGCTTAGATAACCGTAGAACAGATAGACACCGATCACCCTTGCCACCTGTTCTGCAATCTGACTGATAGAAGGAATAAATGATTTTTTCTTACCATAGTAATAACCATTAATACAGGCATGGACACAGGCTGGGATCAGGCAGAAAGTCATGATCTTTAGAAGAGAAGTACAACGGCTGTCCTGGAGCCACACTTGGGCGATCCAGTCTGCATTGAAATAGATCAAAATGCCCACAACAAGAGAGAGCAGACTGCTGACAAATAGTCCTGCCGCCAGATAACCACAACATTTTTTCTCATTGTCCAGGGAGGATGCAACGAAACGAGATACCGCCGTTTGGATTCCGGAACTGGTGAGAGAAAGGCAAAGTGCCAGCACTGGAAAAACCATTTGGTACAATCCTAAGCTTTCTGCACCAATGACTCTAGAAAGGAATATCTTATAGAAAAAGCCGATAATTCTGGACGCAACGCCGGCTAAGGTCAAGAGCAGCGTACCGAAGATCAGCGGATTTTTCAAAAGTTTATTTGAAACAGGCATAATACTTCACCTTTCAGGGGAGATGTCTTTTTAATATATGCAAAAAAGGAGCAGGGTATGAAAAAAATCATCTATATGGATCATGCAGCCACTACTCAGCTTTGTCCGGAAGCGAAAGCTGCTATGGAGCCATATCTCGACAGGGAATACGGAAATGCCTCTAGTCCATACTCTCTTGGCACAGAGGCAAGAGAAGCCATAGAAAAAGCGAGAAATACGATTGCGGGGATCATTGACGCATATCCGGAGGAAATCTATTTTACTTCTGGGGGAAGTGAATCGGATAACTGGGCCATCAAAGGGTTTGCCGGGGAGAAAAAATATATCGGCGGACACATTATCACATCAAAGATCGAACATCATGCAGTACTGAATTCTTGTGCTTATATGGAGGGGCTGGGCTATGATGTGACTTATCTGGATGTGGATGATCAGGGAATCGTAGATCTTAAACAGTTAAAGGATTCTATTGGAAAATACACCACGCTTATTACAGTTATGACGGGAAATAATGAGATCGGAACCATTGAACCTATTACAGAGATCGGAAATATTGCCCGAGAAAAAGAGATCCTTTTTCATACGGATGCAGTGCAGGCTATTGGTCAGATCCCTATGCAGGTACACAAAATGCCGGTAGATGCTTTAAGTGCCAGCAGTCACAAGTTTCATGGACCGAAGGGTACAGGTTTTCTGTACGTGAGAAAAGGGATCGAAGTGCCTAGTTTTATTCACGGAGGCAGCCAGGAAAAGGGAAAAAGAGCGGGTACAGAAAATGTGGCCGGGATCGTGGGAATGGCAGAAGCTTTGCGGGTGGCACACAGCCATATGAGTCAAAATTACAGAAGAGTTCTTAGAATGAGAGATACTTTTATCAAAAGGGTTATGGCGGAGATCCCAGAGGTAAGATTAAATGGCCATAAAAGATCACGACTTCCCGGAAATGTAAACATGAGTATCGCCGGGGTTGAGGCAACTGCACTTCTGGTGTTGTTAGAAGAGGACGGAATCTTGGCTTCTGCCGGTTCAGCCTGCACCACTGGTCAGACTAGGATCTCTCATGTTATTGAGGCGATTGGAGTGCCGGAAGATTATGCCACAGGAACGATCCGTTTCACCTTGGGCAGTGAAAATACCATGGAAGAAGTAAATAGGGCGGTGGAAGTCTTAAAACAGGATGTGAAATTACTTCGACAGATCTAAAAAAGACTGCGCTAGAAGATATGCAGCCTGTCAAGAAGACGGGGGCATATCAGAAGCGCAATCTTTTTTTGAAAATATTTGACCGGGTAAAGTGTTATTAGTTAAATAACTCTGGCAGAAAATGTTGGATGGCAGCAGCCACGCCATCTTCTTCATTAGAAAGGGTAACATAGTCTGCCGCTTTTTTGATCTCTTCTGTGGCATTTCCCATGGCAACTCCAAGGGCAGCAGTATTGATGATCTGCAAGTCATTTTCTGTGTCTCCAATTGCCATGGTATCTTTCATGTCAATGTGAAGGTGCTCTGCAAGTTTCATTAGCCCGATTCCTTTGTGAACACCGGCTTTTGTAAATTCCAGATTATGATAACCGCCACATACGCTAGAAACCTCGGAATGAGAAAGCAGGAAGTTTTTTACATCCTCCCGATCTTTATAAGTTCCATCAGAAAGAGGATAGAAATTTAAAGTCATTTTCTGGACGGACAGGTGGTTTTCCTGGATAAAAGCAGGAAGATCTGGCACACGCACCCGGGTGTTTAAGATATAATGCTTTAGTGATTCCGGTACATCTAGTCGGTGGGCGTTTGCTCGGCACTGTTCAGGAGAAAAGGCTTTTCCCTCGATGAAAGCGTCCATATGAATGTCTTTTGACAGAAGATAGGATAAGATCGGCAGGATCATTTCTGTTGGCATACTGTCTTCATAAATGCATTTTCCGGTGGCAATCTCATAGACACCGCTGCCGTTGGTGGTAATAGCGTATTGGATCCCGGTTCCCTCAAATTGTGTAAGAGGAATCCCGATCAAAGGGCGTCCTGTGGAAATGACCACATGGATTCCAGCGACGTTTGTCATTTTAATGATCTTTTTATTTTCTTCGGAAATCTGTCCTTGTTCATTGAACAAAGTACCATCTAGATCTAAAGCAATCAGTTTTATGCTCATAATGAACCTCATTTCTATATAAAAAAAGTATCTTTTTTTCTTAACATGAGTTATTATATAGGAAATGCCCAAATCTGCAAGTGGTTTTTACTGGATGGAAAATAAGGATTCTGGCGAAAGAACAGATTTGCAGGTGGGGGACAGAAACGAAAAAGGTGGAAAACTTTCATGACAAAGCAGGAATTTTTAACATACATAAAAGAAAATGCGCCGGTAATCTTAGATGGTGCTACAGGTAGTAACCTTATGGTAGCAGGTATGCCGGTGGGAGTGTGCCCGGAGGAATGGATCTTAAAGAATCCAAAGGCGTTGGTAGAATTGCAGAAGGCTTATGTAGCTGCTGGAACGAATATTTTATATGCTCCAACTTTTACAGCGAACCGGATAAAACTGGCAGAATATGGATTAGAAAAAGATATTATCTCCATGAATCAGGAACTGGTAGCCTTATCTAAGGAAGCTGCAGGGGGACAGGCTCTTGTGGCAGGAGATATGACCATGACCGGAAAACAGCTCTATCCATTGGGAGACTTGATGTTTGAGGAATTGGTGGAAGTCTATGAGGAACCGGCAAAGATCTTAGCAGAAGCAGGAGTGGATCTGTTTGTAGTAGAGACTATGATGAGTTTACAGGAATGTCGTGCGGCAGTCCTTGCGATTCAGCATGTCTGTGATCTGCCAATTATGGTCACATTGACTTATAATCCAGATGGAAGGACTTTATATGGAACACCGCCGGAAGCCGCAGTTGTAACCTTACAGGCATTAGGCGTAGATGTTATTGGAATCAATTGTTCTACAGGTCCATGGGAAATGGTAGCTCAGGTTGAGAAAATGGCGCAGTATGCTACTATTCCAATCCTGGCAAAACCAAATGCCGGATTGCCGGAATTGGTAGAGGGCAAGACCATTTATCCAATGGAGCCAGAAGAATTTGCAAAAGCAGGGGAAGCCTTGGTAAAGGCAGGGGCAGCAGTATTAGGCGGCTGTTGTGGTACGACACCAGAGCATATTAGGGCCTTAACTCAGACAGTTTCCGGTATGGAAGTAAAGGCACCTTTAGAAAAACACCGCAGGATTTTAGCTTCCGAAAGAAAGATCGAAGAAATCTCATTAGACGGTAATTTTATGGTGGTAGGCGAGCGGATCAATCCTACCGGTAAGAAAAAATTGCAGGCAGAACTTCGGGAAGGCAAGCTGGAAATGGTACGCCAGATGGCATTAGATCAGGAAGAGAACGGTGCAAAGATCTTAGATGTCAACATGGGAATGAACGGTATTGATGAGCTGGAAATGATGAAACAGGCAATTTATGAAGTAACTTCTACAGTAGATTGTCCACTTTGCATTGATACCAGCAATCCAGAGGTTATGGAAGAAGCCTTAAAGATTTATCCGGGACGTGCACTGATCAACTCCATTTCTCTGGAAAAAGAAAAGATTGAGAAAATGCTTCCAATCGCAAAACGTTACGGAGCAATGTTCATTCTTCTTCCATTATCCGATGAGGGTCTTCCAGAGAACTTAGAAAAGAAACGGGAGATCTTAAATACCGTTTATGATATTGCTATGTCTATGGGAATCGCTCATGAAGACATCGTAGTAGACGGACTGGTAGCCACCATTGGAGCGAATCCAGAGGCTGCCAAAGAGTGTTTTGACACTATTTCCTATTGTAAAGAGGAAAAGAAACTTCCGACTATTTGTGGTCTTTCCAATATTTCCTTCGGTCTTCCAGAGCGAGGATATGTGAATACCGCCTTTTTGACCATGGCGATCGGAAAAGGCCTTACTATGGCAATTGCAAATCCTTCCCAGGAACTTCTCATGAATGCAGCATTTGCTTCTGATATGCTCCTTCACAGACCAGACAGTGATATTCGTTATATTGAACATATGAACCGCATGACCGAGAAAAAAGAGAAGCAGGCGGCGATGGCGTTAGAAATTGCAAAGACACGGGTGAACGCGTCTACAGGTAATCAGGCAGCGTCTTCAGCTACCACCTCAGGCAGCCAGGCATCCTCAGGCAGCCCGGCATCCTCAGGCAGTCCGGCATCCTCAGGCAATCCGGCATCCGTAGGCAGCCGCAGTACCATCTTTGAGGCAGTCTTAAAGGCGCGAAAGGGCACCATTATTGATGAGGTCAAAGCAGCTTTGGCAACAGGTCAAAAACCGGAAAGCATTATTAATGAAGATCTGATACCAGCCATTACCGAAGTGGGAGATCTTTTTGATAAGAAGAAATATTTCTTGCCTCAGCTCATTGGCAGTGCCAATACCATGAAAATGGCGATTGACTATTTAGAGCCAATGCTGGAAAAGAAAGATGGCGGGGAACAGATGCCAACGATCGTGATCGCCACCGTAGAAGGAGACATCCACGATATCGGCAAGAACCTGGTGGCACTTATGTTAAAGAATCATGGTTACCAGGTTATCGATCTTGGAAAAGATGTACCGGCAGAGACTATCGTTGATACTGCTATTGCAGAAAATGCAGCCCTCATTGGATTGTCAGCACTGATGACTACCACCATGATGAAAATGAAGGAAGTGGTGGCTCTTTGCAAGGAAAAACAGTGCAATAGTAAGATCATGATCGGTGGTGCTTGCATTACCGAAAGCTTTGCAGAAGAGATTGGAGCAGACGTTTATGCAAAGGACGCAGCGGAGAGTGTAGTGCTCGTAAAAAATATTTTGAAAAAAATTTAAAAAAGTTGTTGACTTTTGTTGGAGAACAGTATATACTAATCAAGTCGGTTGGTGATGAGCCAGCCGACGAACATGGGATCTTAGCTCAGCTGGGAGAGCATCTGCCTTACAAGCAGAGGGTCACAGGTTCGAGCCCTGTAGGTCCCATTCACGAAAATCTTTCGTGAGTGAACAATATAATATGGCGAGATAGCTCAGTTGGCTAGAGCACACGGTTCATACCCGTGGTGTCGAGGGTTCGAATCCCCCTCTCGCTACTAAAACAAATGCTTGAAAGTACTAGTTTTCAAGCATTTTTTCTTGTTTAAAATTAAAAAAAAATAGGGAAAAACGGAAGAAACACCACAGCGAGGAAAACTATGCTAAAACCAAAGATCGGGCTGGACTGGGATGACGTAACAGCCCCATTTAACAGTATTGCCATAAAAATGGCCAATGAAAAATATGATTTTTGCCCTCCACTGACTTTAGAGGAGATCGACTCCTGGGAGAACACAGGAAGAGCTGGCGTGATCAAGGAATTTTATCGGGGAGAAGAACTCTACGAAAAGCAGATCGTGCCAGAGAAGACCAGAAAAGAGATCCGGAAATTAATGGAAATTGCAGATGTGTATTTTATTACGGCGGTCTATCCGGAATTTATGGGAGTAAGAGCGAAGCAGATACTGGAAGCGTTTCCAGAACTTCCGCCGGAGAATATCATTCTGGGAAATGCCAAGAATCTGGTGCAGTTTGACATTATCTTAGATGATGCCATCCATAATGTCTTAGAATCTCCAGCGACTTATCCGGTACTTATGAGAAAACCCTGGAATTGGAAAATGACAGGTCTTTTATCAGTCAATAATATGGCGGAATTCGTCCTTCTGGTAAAGCAGATCATGAAAGCTTCTCAGTCTAGAAGTTCCGTGATCAAAGTGCCATCTGTACTGGCACTGGTAGGGCCTTCGGGATCAGGAAAAAGCCAGATTGCAAAAGAACTCTGTAGACATGAGGGATTTGTCAGCCCTAAGACTTATTGTACCAAGCCGGGAGACAAACACCACTATCTGACAGAAGAAGAATTTGCAAAACAGCATTTCTTTGAAAAGACTAGGTATGCTGGAATCCAATACGGAACCAAGAAAGAAGAGATTCAGGAAGTGTTAGATCAGGGGCAGTTTGCAGTCATGGCACTAGATATGTGCGGAGCCATAGCTATGAAGCGCCATTTTCCAACGGAGATCATTTATGTTCATAAGAATAAAGAAACGCTGATCTCAAGTATTATCGAGGAAAATTTTTCGGTGGAGGAGAAGACTCTTCGTATCTTATCCATTGATGCAGAGAAGCGAAATCGGCACATTTGTGATATGGAGATCGAGAATCAAAAAGACTTAGGAGCAGAGATCATTTTGGAGAAGATCGGTCTGTTAAATAATTGACAAAATGTTCTCAATTTAAAACATTTGAATGAATTGTTTTTTGAGAAAAAGAGGTATACAATGACACATAGAGAGTAAATAAATTTTATATATAAAGGAGATGTGTCAAATGTATGGTTTTGGCCAGATGATTGAAATCTTAAAGAAAAATCCAAAGAAGATTGTTTTTACAGAGGGAAGTGATCCTCGTATCTTAGAGGCTGCTTCACGTCTTTTAGCAAGCAATTTCCTTCAGCCTATCTTAGTTGGTGATGAAGAGGAAATCGTTAGTTCTGCAGAGAATAACGGATATAATATCCGTGGTGCAAGAATTGTTGACCCTAAGAAATATGATAAAATGGATGAGATGGTGGAGATGTTCTGTGAACTCCGTAAAGGAAAAGGAATCACTCCAGAGATGGCAAGGGGCGTTTTAACCGCTGCGAACTATTTTGGAACCATGTTAGTAAAGATGGGAGAAGCAGACGCATTATTAGGCGGTGCTACATATTCCACAGCTGATACCGTTCGTCCTGCATTACAGTTGATCAAGACCAAACCAGGACATTCTATCGTATCTTCCTGCTTTATCTTAGTTCGTCCTGCAGCAACAGGTGATAATGAAGTTTTAGCAATGGCTGACTGTGCTATCAATATTCACCCAACAGAGGATGAATTAGTTGAGATCGCAGGGGAAACCGCAGCTTGTGCGAAGATCTTCGGAGTAGATCCTAAGGTTGCTTTCTTAAGCTACTCTACCTTTGGTTCTGGAAAGGGCGAAGACGTAGATAAGATGCGTAATGCAGCTGCAAAAGCAAAAGAAAGATACCCAGAGCTTCCAATCGAAGGAGAGCTTCAGTTTGATGCAGCAGTTTCTCCACGAGTTGCTCGTACAAAATGCCCTGCTTCTACCGTTGCAGGTCATGCCAATACCTTTATTTTCCCAGATATCAATGCTGGAAATATCGGTTACAAGATTGCACAGCGTCTTGGTAACTTTGAAGCTTATGGTCCAATTTTATTAGGACTGAATGCACCGATCAACGATCTGTCCCGTGGATGTAATGCTTCTGAAGTATATTCTATGGCGATCATTACAGCTGCGCTTGCTGATTAATGAAATAAAATATCAATAATAGGAAAGAGGAGGCTTTATCATTGAAGTTTCCTCTTTTTTAGTGTAATATTATAAGATAAATGATGAGATGATAATATGGTGAAACAGAAGCACCATGATAAAGGAGGAAGTAAAATGCGCATAGGTTCAGGATATGATGTTCACAAATTAGTTGAGGATCGCAAATTGATCTTAGGAGGAGTTGAGATTCCTCATACATTAGGCCTCTTAGGTCATTCAGACGCAGATGTACTGCTTCACGCTATTATGGATGCTTTATTAGGGGCTGCGGCTTTAGGAGACATTGGAAAACATTTCCCAGATACGGATCCAGCGTATAAAGGCGCTTCCAGCTTGAAATTATTAGAACACGTAGGTGGACTTCTGCAGGAAAATGGTTACATTATCTCAAATATCGATGCGACTATCATTGCCCAGAAGCCAAAGCTTCGTCCTTTTATTGAACAGATGGAGATAAATATTGCAAATACCCTGGGCATTGCAAAAGACCAGGTTAATGTGAAGGCAACCACAGAGGAACGTTTGGGATTTACTGGAAGAGAAGAAGGAATTTCCAGTCAGGCAGTGTGTCTTCTCATGGATCGCTATGATGCTAGTATGCCAGTAGGCTGTGCAGGCGGTTGCGGCGGCTGTCAGGGAGAATAGAACGATCAAGAGGCTGCGGCAGTTGTCAGGGAGAGTAGAACTGTCGGGCGGTTGTGGTAGCTGTCAGGGAGAATAGAACTGTCAGGAGGCTGCGGAGGTTGTCAGGGAGAATAGAACTACGCAAATTATCTTGACAAAATTTCGGTTTGTGCATAAACTAGAATAAGACTTATATTGAATAAAGGCTTTGAATGGAAAGAGTAGAAGAATAGAAGGATGGTAGAGAGAGACTGTCACTGGCTGAAAGCAGTTTTCATCCCGGTTCTTTGAAGTGCGTCCAGGAGCTGATCTGGTGAACTCTAGTAGCCAGGTACGTTTCGCACACGTTACGTGTATGAGAAGAAGCATTGTGCTTGAATTAGAGTGGAACCACGGATTATTTCGTCTCTATGGAGATGAAATAGTCCTTTTTTGTTTACCAGGAAGGAATTAACATGGGATTTTTTTCTATTATCAAAGAAGAAATCAAGATCATAAGAGAACGTGACCCGGCGATCCATTCCAATTGGGAAGTATTTTTGTATCCGAGTTTTAAGGTCATGCTAAGTTACCGCAGAGCTCACAAAATGTATCAGAAAGGCCATTATTTCTGGGCAAGGTGGATCTCCCAGAGAGCCGCTAGAAAGACGGGAATCGAGATCCATCCGGGAGCCGAGATCGGCAAAGGATTTTTTATCGATCATGGAACCGGAGTGATCATAGGAGAGACTACCATAATTGGAGAGAACTGTACCTTATATCAGGGCGTAACCTTAGGGGGTACGGGAAAAGAGCAGGGCAAGCGACATCCTACCCTGGGGAACAATGTTATGGTCAGTGCCGGAGCAAAAGTCTTAGGTTCTTTTACCATAGGAGACAACAGTAAGATCGGTGCCGGAAGTGTGGTGCTAGAAGAAGTACCGCCGAACTCTACGGTGGTTGGGGTGCCGGGCAGAGTGGTTAAGAGAAATAATATCAGTTTGCCACAGGATGATCTGGATCAGACCCATCTGCCAGATCCAATCCATGAAGAACTTGGCAGTTTGGAAATGGAAGAAGAAAAATTAAAGAACCGCATCGAAGAATTAGAATATGAGATGGCGGAATTAAAACAAATGTTACAGGATGAGAAAGGAGAAAAAAATGGAAAATAAATTTCGTTTTTATAATACTTTAACAAGAAATGTGGAGACTATCGTGCCTCATGAGGATGGCAAGATCGCTATGTATACTTGTGGACCGACTGTATATCACTTTGCCCACATTGGAAACCTCCGCAGCTACATTATGGAAGATATTTTGGAAAAAGCCCTTCGTTATGTGGGATATGACGTAAAACGTGTTATGAACATTACAGATGTTGGACACTTGTCAAGTGACGCGGATACTGGCGAAGATAAGATGTTAAAAGGTGCAAAAAGAGAGCATAAGACCGTTATGGAGATCGCGCAGTTTTACACAGACGCTTTCTTTAGCGACTGCCAGAAATTAAACATCAAGCGTCCAGATGTAGTAGAACCAGCCACCAACTGTATTCAGGAATTTATCCATATGATCGAAGTACTTTTGGAAAAAGGTTATGCTTATGAAGCTGGTGGAAATATTTATTTTGACGCAGGAAAATTAGATGATTACTATGTATTTTCTTCCGCAGTAGAAAAAGAACAGCTTCAGATCGGAGTTCGTGACGATGTAGAGGAAGATACCAATAAGAGAAACAAAAATGACTTCGTACTTTGGTTCACTAAGTCCAAATTTGAAGATCAGGCATTAAAATGGGATAGTCCATGGGGCGTTGGATATCCAGGATGGCATATTGAATGTTCCTGCATTGGAATCAAGCATTTAGGAGAATATATGGATATTCACTGTGGTGGTGTAGATAATATTTTCCCACACCATACCAATGAGATTGCCCAGTCTGAGAGCTTTTTAGGCCATAAATGGTGTAATTACTGGTTCCATGTACATCATTTAAATGATAAATCCGGTAAAATGAGTAAATCCAAAGGCGATTTCCTTACGGTATCTCTTTTAGAGAGTAAAGGATATAATCCTCTGGTATATCGTCTCTTCTGCTTACAGTCTCACTACAGAAAACCATTAGAGTTCTCTTATGAGGTACTAGATAACATGACCGCAGCATACAACAAGCTGGTGAAGAGAATTTCCGAACTGAAAATGGAAGGTGGAGTAGACGCAGCAGCTTTTGCTGATTATAAGAAACAGTTTGAAGATGCATTATGTAATGATCTTAACTCATCTATGGCTTTGACTGTAATCTATGACCTTTTAAAAGCCGATATAAGTGATGAGACTAAATTAGCACTGGTCAAAGATTTTGATTATGTGTTATGCTTAGATTTAATAGAAGCTGCTGAAAACTTAAAGAATGAGAGCAGCAATGTAGATGCAGAACTGGAAAGTTTTATCTTAGAGAAGATCGAAGAACGCGCTCAGGCGAAAAAAGCAAAGGATTTTGCAAAGGCTGATGCCATCCGTGATGAACTTCTGGCAAAAGGAGTAGCCATTAAGGATACAAGAGAAGGAGTAAAATGGGAACTGGTATAGAAGAACTGGGAATTGATTCCTATATCAAAGAACAATTTGAGATTCCACCGGTGGATATCCGTACCTATTCGCCTTTAACACTGGCGTATATCGGTGATGGAGTATTTGATCTGGTAATCCGCAGTATTATCGTTGGAAAAGGTAATACAAAGGCAAGTCAGCTCCATCATCATACCAGCCATATAGTAAAAGCACACACCCAGGCGGTGATCATCGAACTGCTTCTTCCATTTCTTACAGAGGAAGAAGAGGATATCTACCGCAGGGGAAGAAACGCCAAATCCCCAACCATGGCGAAGAATGCTACCATGCAGGATTACCGAAAAGCCACGGGATTTGAAGCACTGCTGGGGTATTTATATCTGACAGATGATTTTAAGAGAGTAGTGGAATTAACAAAAAAAGGTCTGGAACTTTTAAATGAAAAGGAGCCTTTATGGGATACGAAGAAAGCAAAGTAGAAGGACGTAATGCGGTCTTAGAAGCATTTCGTTCTGGTAAGACAATTGATAAACTGTTTGTATTAGATGGCTGTCAGGATGGACCGATCAAGTCCATTACCAGAGAAGCCAGAAAAAAAGATACTATCATCAACTATGTTTCAAAGGAGAGATTAGATCAGCTTTCTGAGACGGGAAAACATCAGGGAGTGATCGCAATCTGTGCGGCTTATGAATATGCTACAGTAGAGGATATCTTAAAAAATGCCGAAGAGAAGCAGGAGCCGCCATTTATTATTATTTTAGATGGAATCGAAGATCCTCATAATCTGGGGGCGATCATTCGAACTGCTAACCAGGCAGGCGCTCATGGTGTCATTATTGCAAAACATCGGGCAGTTGGACTGACTCCAACAGTAGCAAGAACCTCTGCAGGAGCTATCAATTACACTCCTGTAGCAAAAGTAACTAATATTTCTAATACCATCGAAGAGTTGAAGGAAAAAGGCTTGTGGTTCGTCTGTGCAGATATGGGCGGAACCACTATGTATGACCTGAATCTTACAGGTTCTATCGGTCTTGTGATTGGAAATGAGGGAGACGGTGTAAGTCCTCTGGTCAAGAAACATTGTGACATGGTGGCATCTATTCCAATGAAAGGTGACATCGATTCTTTAAATGCTTCTGTGGCTACAGGAGTTCTGGCCTATGAGATTGTAAGACAAAGGTTAAAATAGGTTAAAATAAGAGGAAGTTTCAATGGAATATAAGGAATATTCTGATGAAGAATTGATTGTTTTGCTGCGAAAAGGAGAAGATTCTATTATGGATTTTCTCATGAATAAATATAAGCCTCTGGTGAGGAAGAAGACCAATGCCCTCTATTTGATCGGAGGGGAAAATGATGATCTGATCCAGGAAGGCATGATCGGATTGTTTAAGGCAATTCGGGATTTTCAGGTGGAAAAGGAGACCAGTTTTTATCATTTTGCAGAAATCTGTATAACAAGACAGCTCTATTCTGCGGTAGAGGCGTCTAACCGAAAAAAACACATTCCTCTAAACACCTATGTATCATTGTTTGGTGACGGGGCAGATCAGGAAATCGAATTGGAAGATCAGTTGGGTAGTCATCAGGAAAATCCGGAAAAACTGGTCATTGAGCAGGAAATATGGAGAGATTTTTATAAAAAGCTATTTGCTGGCTTAAGCTCTATGGAGCAGAAAGTGTTAGGACTTTATCTGGAGGGCAGTAATTATGTTCAGATTGCTGAGATCATGGGAAAAGAACCAAAGTCCATCGACAATGCTCTGCAGAGGATCCGGCAGAAGATAAAGACACTACAGTTAAAGGAAAGAGGGTGAGGACTATCGAATTTTCAAGAGAAGGAGAACACAGCATACGCTGTATTATCACAGAAGAAGAGATTGAGGAGTTAGGTTACACCGTAGATGAGATCTTGACCAACAGTGAACGAACCCAGGAATTCATGAATGAGATCTTTGACCTGGCTGAGCAGGAGTTCGACACCAAGTTCGATCTTGGCGTCAAGACTGTTCGGGCGGATTTCCTTCCAGATCACACATTAGCCCTTACTTTTTCGGAGCATCCGTCATCGGGAGGCATGATGGAACACTTAAAAGACATTGTAAATGGTCTTTTGAATTCGATCCCCCAGGATAAATGGAATGAGATCAAGAAGAATGTGGCAGAAAACACGAAAGAAGACTCAGAAGAGTATGAGCCAAATATTATTGTGCAATTTGCCTTTTCTGATATGGATATTTTGTGTAAATTTGCTAAAAGGGTGACGTTAGATCCTGTTCCTGAAAATGTATTGTATCGTTATGGAGATCAGTTATATTTGATCATGGATGTGTCCTATTGCAGTGAGCAGGAAGTGTTCCGGTTATCTACCTTAACGGATGAATATGCCGCAAAGGTTCAGGTAGGGCCGGAGAGAAGAGCATTTTTAAAAGAACACGGTAAGGTGATCTTGAAAGAGTGTGCTGTTGAACAGCTGCGGGAATTATAACAAGCCAAAAAAGGAGTTCGCATTGCGAACTCCTTTTTAAATCCCTTTATGATATGTACTAACCGACTACTTTCTTAACAGCTTCTAATACACGATCGGCCTGGAATGGCTTTACAATGAAGTCTTTTGCACCAGACTGGATTGCATCAATAACCATAGACTGCTGACCCATAGCAGAGCACATGAGACAGTTTGCATTAGGATCTAATGCTTTGATCTCTTTTAATGCCTGGATACCATCTTTGTTAGGCATGGTAATATCGAGTGTAACGAGATCTGGCTTCTCTTCTTTGTACTTAGCAACAGCTTCGTTACCGTCAGCAGCTTCACCTGCGATCTCATAACCACCCTTTGTAAGGATATCCTTTAACATCATTCTCATAAATGCGGCGTCATCAACGATTAATATACGTGCCATTTATACTTCCTCCTGTTTTAAAATCTGTTTCACTATACTGATTGGATATAGTTGTAAAAGTTCACTGTCGATTAAATCATCTACAGTTAAGCGGAATGTTACTTTTACAATGTCAGAACCATTGCAAAGCTCATCCGGTATTTCAAATGTTGTCTGATATTTGGAATTAATCAGTGGAAAACCAATATCAGTTCTTTTGTGCAGCAATGAAGCCATCGAAGTGGCAATTGTACCGCACATCTGGTTCATGGCCTCTGAGATAGCAGATATCGTGATCTCATCAAATGCCATGCTTGAAATATTCCGACCGTCACCACCCATCATGAGATTAGCAATGACTAAAGCATCATGCTCTTGAAGAACCATAAGATTTGTCCCATCCAGTCCCTCAGTATAAGGAACCTTAATGAGAATACGATCATCCCTGACAAGAGATTCTTCATTGGCGAGAACCTCTACCACTGGAGTCGTAATGTTTGTAGCACGATTTAGAATCATACTAAGTGTGGTAGCAGCATTACCAGTGCAGATATTGGCAATCTCCCCGATAACATCTGCTTGTTCTTTCGTAATAAACTCCATTTGTTATCCTCCATAATACCTATTCCTATAGATTATTATAGCAGACATGGGCGAAATAGCAAAGGAAATATTTCATTTTTTTATTTTTATTGGTATGATAGCATATTTGTGGTAGAATGTCATTAGAAATTTCAAAAAATGCTATATATTGTATATAATATATCGGATGAGATTGCATTTTTCTGAATCTTTCTAATTAGGTAAATATCAAATTTTTGGCTTTAAAGGAAGGAGACCTGATATATGGGTGAAATGGAATATACAGAGGCACTAAAACTTGGAAAGAAGGAATATAAATCCAGTGTTATGAGGGGCCGTTATCCGTATCTTCCGGTATTAGACGAAATATTGTCGCATGTAGATATTAAGACTGAGCAGCCTCTTGGGCAGATACAGATTCCGTTAGATTTTGTAGTAGGAACCAGTACTGCGGGAAGAACTGTATCTTTTGCATCCAATTTTATGCCGATCCTGGATGTAGGAACAGAATTTGCTTTGAAATGGGCGAATCTTTCAGAGGCGCAGATCAATGAGGGAATCCGTGATCCTATCGTAGCGTATGAATATATGAACCGCTACTATGTTGTAGAAGGAAATAAAAGGGTCAGTGTTTTGAAATATTTCAAGGCGGATTCTGTTTCTGCCATCGTTACCAGAAAAATTCCTGCGTTTTCGGAGGATGACGAGGAAATTAAGATCTACTATGAATTTATGAAATTCAATGAGATCACAGGACTGAATTCCATTGAATTTACGAAGGCAGGAAGAGCAGAGACGCTGTTGAAGCTCATGAACAAGACAGAAAAATGGGATGATGATACCAGATTAGATTTTAATAAGGTACTGTTTAATTTTTCCAGAGCTTACAAGTTTCATGGAGGAAACAAACTGCCGATTACGATAGGCGACGCGTTAACAGCATTCATGACTGTATATGGTTATGAAGCAATGTTAGAGATGTCAGAGAATGACTATAACAAAAATGTGGTCAAATCCTGGAATGAATTTGTCATGCTGAAAGAGAAGCAGAGTATCGGTCTTGTGATGAATCCAGCCATCGAAGAGAAGAAGCCTCGAAATCTGCTCAGTTATTTTATTCCAAGCTCTGCCAAGAAATTTACTGTGGCGTTCTTATATCCAAAGTCACCGGAAGTTTCTGACTGGATCTACGGTCATGAGCTGGGACGAAATTACCTGGAAGAGACTTTTTCTGATCAGATGAAGACCATCTGCGTCAGCGATGTAAAAGAAGATAACATTGAACAGGTTTTAAATGATGTGATCCGACAGGGAGCTAACATTATTTTTGGAATCGCTCCTCAGATGATGCAGCCTAGTTTAAAAGTAGCGATCGAGCATCCGGATGTAAAGATCTTAAATTGTTCATTAAATACACCGCACAAATACATACGAACCTATTATGCGCGTATGTACGAGGCAAAATATATTTCTGGTATGATCGCTGGTGCTATGGCAGAGAATGACAAGATTGCATATGTGGCAGACTATCCAATCTACGGCATGATCGCCAATATCAATGCTTTTGCATTAGGAGCAGCCAGCGTGAATCCAAGGGCTAAGATCCATCTGGTGTGGTCTACACAAAAAGGCTACGATCTGAATAAATTCCTTCAGGAAAATGATATCCATTATGTTTCTGACCAGGACATGATCACGCCAAAGGACGCTTCCAGACAGTTTGGTTTTTACAAATATGAAGATGGGCAGGCGCAGAATCTGGCAATGCCTTTATGGAACTGGGGAATTTTCTATGAGAAGATGATCCAGAGTATTTTGGCAGGTTCTTATCAGAGTGAGGATTCTGAAAAAGGAAAAGCCTTAAACTACTGGTGGGGAATGTCCGCAGGGGTAATTGACCTGATCTGTTCTAAGAATGTTCCAGTGGGGGTAAGAACACTGATCGAGCACATGAAAGATGATATCTGTTCGGGAGAGATCGTTCCATTTTATGGAGAGATCTATGCGCAGGATGGTACTTTGAAGAATGAAGAACATCAGGAGATGCCACCGGAAGATATCATGGAGATGGATTATCTTGTAGAAAATGTGGTGGGAACCATTCCACCAGTAGAGGAATTTATTGATGCAGCGCAATCAATTGTTTACTTAAAGGGTGTAGAGGAAAAGAATTAGGATGAAGATACTATTTTTAGCTGATGAGGAATCAAAATTATATTGGGATTTTTTCAAAAAAGAGGATTTCGAGGATATTGATCTGATCATTTCCTGTGGGGATCTGAGTGCTTCTTATTTGTCATTTTTGGCAACCATGACCAGTAAGACTGTTTTATATATAAGGGGAAATCATGATGATGGTTATGAGCAGAATCCTCCAGAGGGCTGTATCTGCATAGAAGATAAGCTTTATGAATATGAAGGTGTGAGAATTCTCGGTCTTGGAGGCTGTTATCGCTACAGACAGGGAATCAACCAGTACACAGAACGCCAGATGCAAAAGAGGTTCAATCACCTGAAATTCAAACTCTTCTGTAAAAAAGGGATAGACATTTTAGTGACCCATGCCCCTGCCAGCGGTTTTCATGATGATGATGACCTCTGCCATAAGGGGTTTGCGGCCTTCAACAAGATCATTGAACAATACAAACCAAAATATTTTGTTCATGGTCACGTTCATATGAGTTATGGCAGAAAGTTTCCACGAGAGGACAAGCTTGGCGAAACCACAGTCATTAATGCTCACGAGAAATATGTGGTGGAGATCTAGGGCGTATAGCGCGTGAAAGTTTCGCTTGCGGGAAACGTTACTGGCAGGAGTCTGCGCTTGCTGGGAGACTTGATTCATGAGAATTTGAGACACAGCTTTCGGGGCTGGGAAAGAGGTTGGTATGGGAAAAGTTTTAATTGTGGTAGATATGCAGAATGATTTTGTGACAGGAAGTCTGGGCAGCGCA